>DATIEM010000161.1:0-36434 GCA_035455725.1 Rhizomicrobium sp.
TCGCCGCGATTGCCTTCGATCTGCCGTACCTGGCGATGGATGCAAATGCCGAGCGGGTGCTGGCGCGGCTGTTCGCGGTCGAGGAGAAGCTGCCGAAAGCAAAGCCGCTGCTGCGCCAGGTTGGCCAGTCATTGGTGCCGCAGAAGCGGGCAGGGGATTTCGCGCAGGCGCTGATGGATTTGGGCGCGGCTATCTGCACGCCGAAGAAGCCGGCGTGCGACCGCTGCCCGGTTCGAGCGCATTGCGCGGCCTTCCGGCGCGGGATCCAGGAAATGTTGCCGGTCAAGGCGGAGAAGCCGGTACGGCCGCTGAAGCGTGGTGCCGCGTTCGTGGCACGCGACACGGCCGGTGCGGTGCTGCTGGTGAAGCGGCCGGAGAACGGATTGCTCGGCGGCATGCTGCAGCCGCCTCTCGGTCCGTGGACGGAGGAATTTCCCTCCACCGAAGGAGCACTCGCGCAAGCACCGTTTCCCGCGAACTGGAAAAAGCGGCTCGGCATCGTCCGCCACGGCTTCACCCATTTCGAACTGGAGATCGAAGTCTACGTGGCGGAGGTCGATTCCCACCCTCCCCTTGAGGGGGGGGCGAAATTTGCGAAGCAAATTTTGGGGAGGGGTCTCACTGAGCAGCAAGACCCCCCACCGATTTCTTCCGGTGCCGCGCATCAGAAATCTACCTCCCCCTCAAGGGGGGAGGCGGAAATCTGGTTGCACCCAGACGCGCTTGGCACTGCCGCGCTGCCGACTGTCATGCGCAAGATCATCGCGCACGCACTCGGGACCGCCGGTCCGCTGTTCGCTCAGGCCAACGCGGCGCGGAGCCGTTGACGCAGCACGTCTATAGGCGCGAGCGAGCCGCGCTCCTCGTACATCCAGAAGGTCCAGCCATTGCAGGCATCGAGCCCCTGCACATGGGCCGCGATACGATGGATGGAGCCGGTGGCATCGGCGCACACCAATGTGCCGTCGGCGCGAACCTTGGCGCGATGCCGTTTGGTCGGGCTCACCAGCACAGAGCCCGGCGGCAGCAGGCCCTGCTCCACGACCCAGCCGAAGGGGATGCGCGGCTCGGCGCGCTTGGATTTGGTGACGTCGGTCGCGTCCTCGCTCACCGGGTCAACGCCGGCGATGCGCTTGCGCGCGAGAGCCGCGTAATCGGCATCGCGCTCGATGCCGATGAAGTGCCGGCCGAGGCGCTTTGCCACCGCGCCCGTGGTGCCCGAGCCGAAGAACGGATCGAGGATCACATCGCCCGGCTTGCTGGAGGCCACGATCACCCGGTGTAGCAGCGCCTCGGGCTTCTGCGTGGAGTGCGCCTTGCCGCCGCTCGCATCTTTCAGCCGTTCGTGGCCGGAGCAGATCGGCAAGGTCCAGTCCGAGCGCATTTGCAGCTCGTCGTTCAGCGCCTTCATGGCTTCGTAATTGAAGGTGTAGGTTTTCTGCTCGCGCGATTTTGCCGCCCAGATCAGAGTCTCGTGCGCGTTGGTGAAGCGCACGCCCCGGAAATTCGGCATGGGATTTGTCTTGCGCCACACCACGTCGTTCAAAATCCAGAAGCCCAGGTCCTGCAGGATGGCGCCGACGCGAAAGATGTTGTGGTAGGAGCCGATCACCCACAGCGCCCCGGTATCCTTCAACACGCGGCGCGCCGCCGTCAGCCAGTCCCGGGTGAAGCGGTCATACTCGGCGAAGCTGGAGAATTGGTCCCAGGAATCGTCCACCGCATCCACTTTGGAATTGTCCGGGCGGCGCAGGTCGCCTGCCAGCTGCAGGTTGTACGGCGGGTCGGCAAACACGAGATCGGCGCAAGCCTCAGGCAGCGCGTTCATCGCCTGCACGCAATCGCCGACAATGATCGAATCGACAGCGCTCTCGATCGGAAGACCCACCGCCCAGCCTCATTTTTGTCCACAGGCCGGACACACTGATTCGCGCGAGTCACGAGGTCAAGAGTCTTGCAGAGTCAAATCGTTAACGGCGAGTCTTGAGAGCGTGCACATATCACCTCCCCCTTTGTGGGGAGGTCGAAATGCAGAGCGATAGCGAAGCATTTCGGGTGGGGGGCTCACGTCGAGATCGTCCCCCACCCGCGTCGCTTCGCTCCGCGACCTCCCCACAAAGGGGGAGGTGAAACATTAAGCCGCTTCGGCTTCCGGAACAGCTTCCGGCTGCACGAGCGAGGCGAGCACACTGGGCGAAGCATCGGGGTAAAGCAGTCGGTGCACGGGCGCGAAGCTGCGGCGGTGATGTGGGCATGGTCCCAGGCGATTGAGCGCCTCGATGTGTTCTTCGGTCGAGTAGCCCTTGTTGGTGAACCAGCCGTAGCCCGGATGCTGCTCGTGCAGCGTGCGCATCATGCGGTCGCGCGTGACCTTCGCCACGATGGAGGCGGCGGCGATGGAGACCGAGCGGGCGTCGCCGTCGACGATGGTGTCGCAGGGGCAGGGCAGCGCCGGCGCATCGTTGCCGTCCACGAGCGCGAACATGGCCGAGACGCCGAGCGCCCGCACTGCGCGCGCCATGGCAAGATGCGTCGCCTGGCGGATGTTGATGAGGTCGATCTCATCGACGCTGGCTTCGCCGACGCCCACCGCGATAGCCATCTCCAGAATGCGCGGGAACAGTGCTTCGCGGTCCTCCGGCGTCAGCTGTTTGGAATCGTTCAGCCCTTTGGGCACCCGCCTGCGTTCCAGAATCACAGCTGCCGCAACCACCGGGCCGGCCAGCGGACCGCGGCCGGCTTCGTCCACGCCGCAGATGGGACCGGGCCGGGTTTTCAGCGCGCGCGACTCGAAAATGTAGTGCGGCATGGCGCACACCATATCGCAGAGGATGTTCCGCGACATGGGGCGATGCGCCCCGGCTCGGCCTTACCCACAAAAAGCGCGACAGAAATTTTGTTGCGGAATTGAACCGCGATTTTCGAAATTTTTCTCTCGGCCTTCTCTCCTCCTTCTGCATCTCGGCGGCTCCGATTGGCGAACCGCAAGATTTTGAGACTTGAAGTCAAGTCGCAACACTTCCCTACAACAGCGCCAGCTGGTCGCCGATCTGGATCGGCTTGCGGAATTTCGAAAGGTCCAGTTCGCGGTCGCGGCTTTCCTTGTTGAGGCCGAGGCGCTTTGCCGCCAGATGAAAGCGCCGCGCGATCATCTCCGCGTAAGGCCCGGTGCCGCGCATGCGGGTGTGCCACTGGCTGTCGTAGTCCTTGCCGCCGCGCATCCCGCGCACCAGCGACATGACGTGCCTGGCGCGATCCGGCGCGTTCGCCTCCAGCCATTCGCGAAACAGATCCTTGATCTCGAGCGGTAGGCGCAGCAGCACGTAGCCCGCGGTTTCGGCGCCGGCTTCGACCGCTGCCTCGAGCACCCTCTCCATTTCGTCGTCGTTGAGCGCCGGGATCACCGGCGCGAACATCACGCCCACCGGCACGCCGGCCGCCTTGAGCGCCCGGATGGTTTCCAGCCGCCGCGGCGGCGTGGCGGCGCGCGGCTCCATCACGCGGGCGAGTTTGCGGTCGAGCGTGGTGACCGAGAGCGCCACCCGCACCAGGCCCTGCGCCGCCATGGGCGCCAGAATGTCGAGATCGCGCTGGATCAGCGCCGACTTGGTGACGATGCCCACGGGGTGGCGGAATTCGTGCAGCACCTCGAGGATGCCGCGCATGATCCGCATCTTCTTTTCGAGCGGCTGGTACGGATCGGTGTTGGTGCCGATCGCCAGCACCTTGGGCACGTAATTCGGGGCCGAGAGCTCCTTCGCCAGCAGCTTTGCAGCTTCAGGCTTGGCGAACAGCTTCGATTCGAAATCCGCTCCGGGCGAGAACCCGAGATAGGCGTGCGTCGGCCGCGCGAAGCAGTAGATGCAGCCGTGCTCGCAGCCGCGGTAGGGGTTGATCGACTGCTGAAAAGAGATGTCCGGCGAGTTGTTGCGGGCGATAATGGTGCGGGTGGTGTCGATCAGCACCTCGGTTTTCAGCGGCGGTGGCTCGTCGGAGGTGGGTTCGCTCCAGCCGTCGTCGAATACCACCCGCCGCTCGCGGTCGTAGCGGCTGGAGGCATTGGAGAGGGCGCCGCGCCCCCGCAGCCGCCGCGGATCAGCGGTGATGTCCAAAACCGTCGTCATAAGAACAAATGTAGGCCATGCTGTAGAACATGTCAAGAACGCCTGCCGACGAAGATTGACGCGCTAAGCTGACTAGGCTAAGTGGACTTAGTCTATTAGGCCATCGATGCGCACCGTCAACATTCATCAGGCGAAAACGCAATTATCCCGGCTGGTCGATCAGGCGGCGAAGGGAGAGCCTTTCGTCATAGCAAAAGCGGGAAAGCCGATGGTCAAAGTGGTGGGCCTCGACGCGCCGTCCGCAGAGAAGGTCCGCCGGCTCGGTTTTCTCGGAGGCCAGTTCACCATTCCCGACGATTTCGACAGCCTCGGCCAGGCCGACATCGAACGCCTGTTTACCGGCGACGCGTGAAGCTTCTCCTCGACACGCATTTGCTGCTGTGGGCTTCCGACCGCCCCGAACGACTTTCAAAACAGGCAATCCGGTTGCTGAACGACCCCGACAATGCGCTGGTGTTCAGCGTGGCGAGCATCTGGGAAGTGGCGATCAAGCAGAGCCTAAAGCGCAGCGACTTCCGGGCCGATGCGCGCCTGCTGCGGCGCGGCCTGCTCGACAATGGCTACGAGGAGCTGCCGGTCATGGGGTCGCATGCGGTGGCGCTGGATAGCCTGCCGCCGCTGGACGGCGATCCGTTCGATCGCATCCTGGTGGCGCAGGCGCAGGCGGAAGGGATTCTGTTACTGACGTCCGATGAACGGGTGGCGCAATACGGCGGGCTGGTGCGAAAGGTATAGGGACCCCGCCTTCCGGAGAGTCATTTCTCAAGGAGCAGATAATCAATGGCCGCAACCCCCCGTTGTGGGCGGCGAAGGTCCAGGATAACGTCCGATTGTCGAGTCTGGGGGCAGTCCATGAAAATCCTTTCGCTTGCGGGGCCGGTCGCGGCCACCGCTCTATTCTTTTGTGCATCGACGATTGAAGCGGGCGTGCTGGTACCGATCCCATCGGTGCCCGGAAGCACGGAGACGTTCGCTCGCACGATCAACGACAAGAATATCATCGTCGGGCGCTACCTCATGCCCGATGGCTCGAGCCATGGGTTCTTTGGGCCCGTGGGAGGTTCCTATCAGACCTTCGATGGACTGGATGGCCAGACGTTCGCCAACGGCATCAACAATGCTGGCTACATCACCGGTCAATCGAACGTTCCCAACGAAAATTGCCCGTATTATGGCTGCCAATTCCTACGGCGGCCGAGCGGCAGCATTCAAGAGATCACTCGCAGAGGCGCGCCATTCGATGGGATCCCTGAGCAGATTATTTTCGACCAGCACTTCGTCGGCCAATTTACATACGTCGATCAAAACGAAAATTTTTTCATCTACGGGTATTATGGAAGGGGGCCGCGATACACTGCGCGCCTGACGTTGCCGTTCGACACAGCACGGACCCGCCCGCGCGGCCTGGCAGAGGACGGCACGGTGACCGGATGGTTCAGCGATTTCCGCGGCTCGCATGGCTTCGTCCTCCGCAACGGAAGTGCCACCGCGTACGATTATCCGGACGCGAATGCGTTCATTACCGAGTTCGAGGGCGTGAACGCGAATGCCTGGGTTCCGGGCGCATGGGAGGACGCCTACGGGACACTTTCCCGCGCCTTCGTGTTGAACTACGCGAAGTCCAAGTTCAGCCCGATCGATGTGAGCGGGGCCACCTACGCATTTGCGGGCGGGGTGAATAACTCCAACCTTGTGGTTGTGAACGGCGACACCAGTTCGTTCCTTTACTGCCCGGAGAGCAAAACCTGTCCTATCCACAGTCCGGAGGAGCGGCAGATTCAGGAACGCTGGATTCCGGTAGGCAACTTCTCGCGGACACTGCCATGCAAGAACGGATGCCTGGCCCCGTTCGACACCCCACCGGCGGCCGCACACGTTTCTCCCGCGGCACTTCGGGCGGCGATGGCGCGCGATCCCGAGTTGCAGCGCGAGATGTATCTGCCGTTCCGGCCGTAAGCTGCAAGCGCAGTCTGCGCCCTAATGCGCGGCTGGACTGGTAGGCGTGACAGTTGGCGGTGCCGGCGCGGGTGATTGTGTTGGCGCTGAGGACGGGGGAAGGACAGCCGGCGGCGCAGATTGCGGCGGCGGCAGCGGGTGCGTCGCAAGAAAGCGCACAATGCTCGACGACGCGCGGGCGAACGAAATGCCCGAGGCAGCACCTTCGCCGGCCTGGCTCACTAACCCCACGACCTTGCCCTGCGCATCGTAGACCGGGCTGCCGCTTCCGCCCGGCCACGCGGCGCGATCGAGCGCGATCTCGGTGTTGCCCAGCGGATTGGTGGCGTAGGCCCCGATATAGCCGCGCGAGCTGATGGGCAGCAGGCTGGAGAGCGGATAGCCAGTTACCGCAATCGCGGTACCGTCGGAGCGCTGCGAGCCGTCGATGGCGACGGGCTGCGGCTTCAACTTCACATCCTTGAGCGTGGTCAGGTCTGTGGTGGTCACGCATCTGGCGAGATCGACGTCGTTGTCCGCCACGCAGCGGCTCACCGGGAACATCTGGAAATCGATATGTCCGGCATTGATCCCTTCCGAAAACCACACGCCCATCGGGCAATTCTGCAGCGAGCCGCCGGTCGAGAAATCGCGCGCGACATGCGCGGCGGTGAGGAATTCGCCGCTCGCGGTGGTGAAGAACGCCGTGCCGTCGATCAGCGGCGCGAATCGTTCGGTCGGCGCATGCGGCCTCACGCAGACGACAGCGGCGATCGATTTCTTCATGCCGGCGATGGCGGCAAGAAACGGGTCGGGCGCGGCGGCAGACGCATTCTGCACGACGCCTGCCAGAGCGATGGCTGCCGCAGCAAGGTGCCGAATTCCACGGTTTGTCAGCGCGCGCCACATAGCCCAGCCACCCCAACGTCAGAGTCTGTGACTCTGCGCCTTCTGTGAGCAATAGTCACGAGACGTGCTGCCGTAAGCGAGCATGCACAGACATGGTGCCGGTGGCTCCTTTGGCAGGTCTGGCCCTGAAGCTCAATTATGACCGGCTTGAACGCACAAAGCGGCCAGCCTAGAGAGCGGCGTTCGGCACCGGGAAAGCACAGTGTCACCTGAGATGAACGGCAAGCGGGCCATCGCAGATGGTCCCGATTTCATTTGCATCGGGATGCCGAAAGCGGGCACCGGCTGGCTGTACGATCAGCTGCAAAGCCATCCCGATTTCTGGATGCCGCCCGTGAAGGAGGTTCTTTATCTCTATCGCAAGCAGCCGAAAATCCCGCTGGAAGGCACCCGTGGCGGTTTCGGACTGAAGCATCTGCAGGAAGGTGACGAGCGGCGCAGAAAAAGACCGCACGAACTCCCGCGAGACCGCTCGCTCGATTTGGGCTTTATCGAGGCGGCCACGCTTTGCAACAGCAGCCCTCGCGATTTGAACCTGTACGCGGCCCTGTTCCGCTTCAAAGGCGAGCGTCTCTCGGGCGACGTTTCACCGGTTTATGCGGACCTGGACGACGAGATGATCGCGCAGGTGGCCGGGCGCTTCCCCTCCACCAAACTGGTGATGATGGTGCGCGAGCCTATCTCGCGGGTGTGGTCGCGTCTCAACATGTTGCCCGCGGAAAAATTCGACGAGACGCTGCTCGAGGATTCAAGCCGCTTTCGGAATTTCCTGGAAACGTCGCCGATTATTCGTGATCTGTCGTATCCCACCCAGGTGGTGCAGCGCTGGCGCAGCAAGGCGCCAAACTTGCCACAGCATCATTTTCTGCTCGATGACGTCGCTGCGGAACCCGAAAAGACCCGGGCGGAAATCTGGAGCTATCTCGGTGCGGATCCCGGCAAGACTACGCCCTTGCCGGCCGACTACAACCGCAAGCGCAAGGGCGCAAAGCCGGCGCGACTGCAAATGAACGCAACCGCGCGCTCGGCCCTTGTCGAGGTATTTCGCGATGAATTGATGGCATGCGCGGCAATGTTCGGCGGCCGGGCGCAGCAGTGGCCCGCGAAGTATGGCCTATAAAAAGGCTTTTTCCTGAAGAAATCGGCGCGGGACTGGTGTAGAGCAGGATCAAGTCGCCGTGCGTAGGGGGTTGTGAGTATGTTGCCGAACAAGGTCAAGCTGGTCATCTGGGATCTGGATGACACGTTCTGGCGCGGCACGCTCGCCGAAGACGAGACCGTGTTCGCCGTCGAGGCAAACCTGGAGATTGTGCGGGCGCTTTCGCGCCGCGGCATCGTCAACTCGATCTGCTCCAAGAACGATCACGGGCGGGCAAAAGCGAAGCTCGCAGAGATGGGCATCTGGGAGCATTTCGTTTTTCCCAGCATCGGCTTCAATCCAAAGGGCGCTGCCGTTGCCGAGTTGATCGAAGCCGCCGCCTTGCGCGCCGAGAACGTGCTTTTCATCGATGACAATCCGTCCAACCTGGAAGAGGTGAAGTTCTACAACCCGGGCATCATGACGGCGGCCCCGGAAGGAATTCTGGAGTCGCTGCTCGATCACCCGTCTTGCACGGGCAAACCGGATCCGGAGCTGACGCGCCTCAAACAGTATCAAAACCTGCAGCGCAAGTTCGAGGAGCGCAGCCTCACCGCGCTGTCCAACGAAGACTTCCTGCGCGCCAGCGGTATCCGGGTGGAAATCGACTACGATGTGGATGCGAATTTCGATCGCGTGGTCGAGCTCATCAATCGAACCAACCAACTCAACTATACGAAGAAGCGGCTTGAAACCCCCGAAGCGCTGGAGGAATTCCGCACCCAGCTCAGCTCCTTCGGCTACTACGCCGGCTGCGTGCGAGCAATCGACCGCTATGGCGATTACGGGCTGATCGGCTTTTTTCTGGGGATCAGGCGCCCGCGCAAGAAATTCCTGATTCACTTCGTCTTTTCGTGCCGCACTATGAACATGGGCATCGAGCAATACGTCTACGAATCGCTTGGCAGCCCGGAACTCGAAATCGCAGAACCGGTTTCCTACGGCCCGGCCACGCACGCGCGAGTCGACTGGATCAATACCGAATCTTCCGCGGAGGAGAACGGCGGTGCCGCCAGGGATAACCGGCTGGTGCTGCTCGGCGGCTGCGACCTTCTCCAGCTGGCAAGCTACTGCAGCAGCAATCGCCTGGAATTCGTCAACGGCGCGAAAGAAGGGATGAAGATCCGCTATGACGATCCGAGCTTCATTCTCGCCGATCGCGAGCTGATCCGCACCTGCGAAACGCTCCGGGAGTTTCCATGGTGGACTTACGAGGATGCGCATCGCTTCGATGAAGGCCTTGCCAAAGCGGACATGCTTCTGGTGTCGCTTTGGCCTGGAATGAACGGTGACTACTGCCGGCTGCCGAACGGCCTCCAGATCCGCGTCGAGCAATCGCTCCGCAGAAGTATCCGATCCAAGCCGGACAGCTGGTTCGTGGAGAATTTCCACATCGTTGAGCTCTCTCATGCGGATCGGCTCGGCCTCATATCGGCTGCGCTGGACGCGCTGGAAGCCAAGAGCCAGGATCACTGCCGCGTTTTTGTGCTTGGCTGCTATACGCACGGCATTCCGGAAAAGCTCCGGCCGGCGGGCCACATGACCCCGCGCCTGACCCGGCGCTGGGATTACAACGAGACATGCAGAAATGCCTGCGAGGCCAAGGCCCACCGTTTCCGCTATGTGGATGTGGACGCAATCGTTCCGCCTGAGCACCTGGTGGATGCCTTACATTTCTCTCGTCGCGGGTATCACGCGCTGGCGGAGCATATCTTGGCGGTCACAGACGGGTGCGTGACGCCAGTTGGCCGGCCGGCGGAGCGCGAAGCTTTGCGCGCACTGGAAACAGCGCTCGCCGCCGGCGCCTGAGGGTGGCCGGCGAAAGCTTTCGCCGGCGGCCTCTTCCCTAATGCCCGCGCGGCGGCAATGATGGGCCGCTGATCGCTGGGGCTGGCGATGGGACGAATATTGGCCGTCTTGGCGATGCTGGCGCTGCTCGCGCTTCTGATCGCTGCAGGCACGTTCTTTGTCGAATGCGCATCATGGGGCCAGTGCCCGCCGATCTGACGGCGAGCACCGGTGCCATGGCGCGCAAACTGCCGCCGTCCGCCGTCCTCTACTGCGTCAGGCCGAACACGGTGACTGTCTGGTAGGCGCCCACGTAGACGCGGCCATTCGCGACCAGCGGCGACAGGTAGGAGCGGCTGCCGTTGGACCAGTTGCCGGCGTTGGCCTGGAACAGCGGCGCGCCGAGGCTCTCGGCGTTATAGGCCACCAGCTGTTCCGTAGGGCTGCCGCGTTTGATCACCCAGGTGACGCCCGTGTGGGCAGCGCTGCCGTTCGATGAAATCACCGGGAACGAGCCGCTGGACCCACCCGTGTCGCTGCTTTGCGCCACCTGGGTCAGCTGATTGGTCTGTTTGGTCGTGTCGACGCTGAAGGCGCGCAAGGTGCTGCCGCCGCCCTGATAAAATACGATCCCGCCGCTTGGTCCCAAGTAATAGGCCGGTCCGCACCAGCAACCGCCGAGACTCGAGATTTTCTGCAGAACGTTGCCGCCATTCCCTTCAAGGCCGCCGAGGTTGCTCGCGTTCAGCAGATAGGCGGTACCGGCTTTGCCCATGCCGATCAGCATCGGCGGCGCGCTCTGGCCATTTACCGTTGGAATCAGCATGGCGCCGCCCGAGCCGAAATCCGCGTCGTTGCCGTTAAGCGACTGCCAATTGCTTGGTGTGAACGTCTTGACGGATTTTTTGCTGAGATCGGACGCCAGCGAAATCACGCTTTCGCCGTAGCCTTTCATTCCCCGGCCGAGATTGTAGTTGCCGTTGCCGGTGATGGCGTAAACGTTGCCACTGGGATCGATCGCCGGCGAAAAGCCGCTCATCCAGATGCTGGAGAGCTCGTAGCCGGCTGCCGCTTCGATCGTATTGAACTTGCCGGTGAGCTTCAGGGTGCTTGCATCGTAGCGCACCTCCCAGCCCGAGATGCTGCCGGCGTTGTTGTCGCAGTGCGAGCCGATGCTCACGTAGATGGAGCCGTTGTTGTAGGCGAGCGCCGATCGGTTCCACTGATTCTGCGGGTCGAAATGGATCTTGCCGCCGGTGGCGATTTTCGACTGCGGATTGATTTCCCGCGGGCTCACGACGTCCTTGCCGGTGCCGAGATCGAGCGCGTGCAGTTGGGTATGGAAAGAGAAGCGGGCGGGCTCGGTCGCGGCCACAAGATAGATGGTGGCGCTGCTTCCGTTGCGCACGACAACCGGCGTGCTGGATATGCCGTATTCGGGCTCGATGTCGCCGCAGCCCACATCGCCGCTGGACTGTGGTGTGCCGAGGCTCACATGCCAGAGCACCGAGTAATCCTGCGCATCATAGGCGTAAACGCTGTTGTGCCCGGTGACGACAATCAGCACGTTGTGGGTTGAGCCGTCCGGCATCTGGAAACCGGAGACGATCAGCGGCTCGCCCAGTACATTGCCGTCGACATTCAGTGTCGTCAGCTGGCCGAAGCTCGCGGAGCCGACAGCGGCGGGCGTGAGGTCGGTTTCACTGGGGTTCCAGCCGGTCGGGTAATTGTCGTTGTGGTAGCGAAGCACGTCGATGGGCGAGCCGGAATAATGGCGCCTCAGACCTCGCGCCGCATTGGGATGCAATCCGCGATTCGGCAGCGCCGGCACCGCAGCGGTCTGGCCGGGAAGGCGCGTATGCGATTGCATCTTTTGAGGTGTTCCGTTCCGCGCAAGGCTGTGCGGCGGCAACGGCCAATGCAGGCGCGCCTGCGCCGCCAATGGTGCAAGGCACACGCATGCGAGCGAAAACGCCAGAAACAATGGGCGGCGCGGCATCAGAAATTCCCCTCGTGGTGTGGATGACAAACATGTCACCCTAGAACGCCGCCTGCGAATCCCCAAGCGGAATTGCGAATTGCTGCGATTGCGATCCTTCGCGCGTCCCTGCGGCGATGTGCGCCCGCCGCGCAAATCCGGAGAATTTGGAGCTTTCTCCACAAACACGCGCGAGCTTGCGCGCACCTGTCGAGAAATAAACCTGTAACCCTTTGCGCGATACGCTATGTTGCATTCGGGCGGAGTCGTGTCGAAGGAGCAATAATATGTCGCGCGTTGTGTTTGCGCTGGCGGCCGGTACTTTGGCCGCGATTTTCAGCCTCCCTGTGTCCGCCGCGCAGCCGAGCGTCAATTCGTTCGGGCTGCCGGTCGCGCCGCAAGGCGGCAATGCCAGCATTCACCAGTGGGGCGGTGTCGACGATTCGTTTGCCGTCAATCCGGATGGCGATGAAGCTCCGGCGCGCTCACATCACCACGCCCCCTCGGCGCTGGCGCAGAATCAGCAGGACTCGGATGACGACGATCCGGGCGATCCCGGTCCCGACGACCTGGAAGTGTTGCCGATCTGACCGGCTGTCATCAGCCACCCGCCAGCGCGTTGGTAAGGACGAGTTCGTCACCCTCTTGAATGCTGTGCGCGTGCATGTCGCGCGCGCGCACAAGCCCGCCGCCGTGCAGGCAAACGATGTTGTGCCGCACCTGGCCCTGCTCGTCGAAGAAGTGAAGAGCCAGGGAAGCGTGCTTCTGCCCGAGGTCGCACAGAGCCTCGCACACTGTGGTGCCCTCCGCCTCCAGCCAGCGGTGACCTCCCATCGCGTTGCGAAGGACCGGCGGCAGCTGCACCCGGACACTCACGCGGCGTAAGCCTCGACGCTCATGATGCGCGGGAGACCGGAGGCAATTTCGCGCCAGCTCTCGCCCAGATCGTCGCTCGCATAGATCGCACCCGCGGTGGTGCCGAAGTAAAGCCCGCCAGGATCCATCTGGTCGCCCGCCATCGAGCCGCGCAGCACCCCGGCAAAGCAATTCGCCGGCAATCCATTCGTGAGCGGATGCCAGGTCTTGCCATCCGTGCTGCGATAGACCGCGAGCTGCCCGCCGCGCGGAAAACGGTATGCATCGCCGTCGAGCGGCACCACGAAGCTTGCGCCGGACTTGCGGTCGTGCACCAGCGGGAATCCAAACGAGCAGCGATGGCCGGTGCTCATTTCGGTGACCGGCAAGCCGTCTTCCCACACCTGCCAGCTGTCGCCGCCGTCCTCGCTCCGATAGACCCCGAAATGCTCCTGACGGTAGAGAACGGAAGCCTTTTCGGGATTATTGGCGACATGGTGGACGCAGTTGCCACCGAAGCTGTGCACGCTCTCATCCTTGCGGGTCCAAGTCTTGCCGCCGTCGTCGCTGCGGAAGAACCCGGCGGCGGAAATGCCTACCCACATGCGGTCGGGATTTTTCGCATCCGTCAGAATGGTGTGGAGTCCAAGCCCGCCGAAGCCGGGAAACCAGCTCTCGCGCCCCGGCTGTTCGTTGAAGCCATCGATCGGCTGCCAGCTGTCGCCGCGGTCGCGCGAGACGAACAGGCCGGCTTCGGATACGCCGGCATAGAGCGCGCCGTGCGCGGGGTGCAACGTCCAGATCTGATCGACGAAGCGGCCGCCGCCTTTCAGCTTGCCCTCGAAATCCATTTTCGCGACCAGCCGGTGGTGTTCCGGGTTGCCGCGATCTTCCGGCCGGTAGCGCGGCGCAGCTTCCAGCTGCTTCCAGTCGGCGAAGTCATCGCTTGCGAACAGCGCCACGCCAAAGTTTGGGCTGTTGACCGCCGCGTAGGTGCGACCGCCATCGTCGCGCGCCGAGGCTGTTACCGGCCAGCCGCGCAGCTCGAAGCTCATGTCCCAGTTTTTGCGATCCTTGCTCTTGAGAACGGCTGCGCCTTTCGCCGTCCCGACAATCACTGCCACGCCCATGCCGCTCCTCCTGCTAAATGCCTTACTAGCAGTATTACCACGGGCTGGCCCCAAAATGTCACGGCCCGGCTTGTGCCAGCTCGCCCGGCACAATGGGGTGGAAAATTGACTTTGCGGTGTTTTTGGCTACTATCTGGCCAGAATGCGGTACGAGATCGCCTTCGCACCCGAGGCGGTGGAAGACCTGAAGCTGTTGAAGGGAGCCGCCAGGAGCAAACTCCGCGCAGCGCTCGAGACGCACTTGCGACATGAGCCGACAAAGCTGAGCAGAAGCCGCATCAAGCGGTTGAGGGGAGTGCGGCGGCCGCAATACCGGCTCAGAGTGGAGGAGGTCCGGGTATTCTATGACGTTGTGGGCGACACAGTAGAGATTCTCGCAATCGTTCCTAAGCCGGAGGCCGGAAAATGGTTGGCACAATTCGGAAAACACATATGAAGGAAGTTCCTCTCTCGGAGGTGAAAGACGATCTTTCGCGGTTTCTTCGCGACGCGGAGAAGCAGGAGATTGTCATCACCCGCCATGGAAGGCCCGCAGGGGTGCTGATTGGCTTCCAAACAGAAGACGATTGGTTCGATTATCGGCTTGAGCACGATCCGAGATTTCTCGACCGCATCGAATCTGCCCGCGCGAGTCTTCGAGCAGGTAAAGGCACCAGACTGGAGGACATCGAGTGAATAAGCGGCGGTTCCTCCCCGTTCAGGGGGAGGAATCTAAAGCGCTCCCACGGCCGCGCTGAGGCGGGCCAGGCCGGTTTGCAGGCGCTCCGGGTTCTGCGCGAAGCAGATGCGCACATAAGAGTCGGTAGCGCTGTCATCGAGCGGCGCGAAGGCGGAGCCGGGCGCCACGCCCACGCGCGCGTTGCGCACCAGGTCGGCGGCGAATCCGAAGCTGTCGCGCATCCCCTCCACATGGAGGAAGCCATAGAAGGCGCCTTGCGGCGGCATCCAGCGGATGCGGTTCTGGGACTCCACGAACCGTCGTGTGATTTCGTAGCCTTCGCGGCAGCGCTGCAGCAGGAACGCGCGGAATTTGTCGCCCCGCGGCGACAGCGCCGCCAGCGCGCCCCATTGCGCGAAGGTCGTCGCGCCGGTGTTGTTGGACATCGCCAGCACATTCATGGAGTCCGAAACGTAAGCCGGATGCACCAGCCAGCCGATGCGCCAGCCCGTCATCGCCCATGGTTTCGAGAAGCTGTTGATGACAAACACCGCATCGTCCGGCTCCGCCACCTGCAGGAACGACGGGGCATGCGCGCTGCCGTCGTAGACCAGGGTGCCGTAAACCTCGTCGCTGATAATGGAGATGCCGCGGGCGCGGCAGAACTCCAGAACCGCCCGCTGCTCATCCGGCGACATGATCCAGCCCGTCGGATTGCCCGGCGAGGCGATGAAGATCGCCTTGGTGCGGCCGTCGCAGGTGGCGAACAGCGCGTCCAGATCGAGGGTCCAGCGGGTAGCCGTCCAGTCTTCTTTCAATCGGCAGAACTTCACTTCAGCGCCGGTGATTTCGGCCGCCTGGAAAATGCTCGGCCATACCGGCGAGACGCACACGACATTGTCGCCGGTTTCAACCACGCATTGCAGCGCCTCCACCACCGCCAGCATGGCCGCGCCCGGCACGGTGATGCGCTCCAGGGCAATCTCCACGTTCAGCGTGCGGCGGTGAAAATCGCGGATGGCTTCCCGCAAGGGGATGATGCCGCGGGCGTGGGTATAAAAGGTGTAGCCCTCGTCCAGTGCCTTCTTGGCCGCATCGGAGATGAAATCGGGCGTTTTAAGGTCCGTCTCCCCAAACCAGAGCGGGATGAGGTCCGGTTCCCCAAGGGCCAGCATGGCCACCCTGGCGATGCCGTTGGGCTCAAGAGCGAGGATGGAGGGGCGAACGGGCGAGAGTTTCCGGGGGATGGCATCCATAAAAGGGCATTTCGGGCAGCGACTTGCGCCCGTCAAGCCACGCCCCTATAAGGCCCGCCATTCCGCACGCGCGTGGTGGATTTGCGGGGCGAGTTGCCCCGGATCCGTCCGGTGTCTCCCACAAAGAGACCTATGCCCGCGCGTCAGGCTAACCGGAGAAGGAGACGTTTCCGTATGGCATTGCCAGATTTTTCCATGCGCCAGCTGTTGGAGGCCGGCGCCCATTTCGGCCACCGCACCCAGCGCTGGAATCCCAAAATGGCGCCTTACATCTATGGCGCCCGCAACGACATTCACATCATCGATCTCACCCAGACGGTGCCGCTGCTGCACCAGGCGCTGGTGGCGCTCAGGGACGCGGCGTCCGGCGGCGGGCGCATCCTGTTCGTGGGCACGAAGCGGCAGGCGTCGGAGCCGGTCGCGGCGGCCGCGAAACGCTGCGCGCAATACTACGTGAACCATCGCTGGCTGGGCGGCACACTGACCAACTGGCAGACCATCTCCAACTCGATCAAGCGCATGCGCGGCATCGAGGAGACGCTGAATTCGGCGCAGAGCTCCGGCCTCAAGAAGAAGGAGCTGCTCGGGCTGCTGCGCGAGCGCGACAAGCTTGACCGTTCGCTCGGCGGCATTAAGGAAATGGGCGGCCTGCCCAACATGCTGTTCGTCATCGACACGAACAAGGAAGAGATCGCAGTCGCCGAGGCGCAAAAGCTCGGCATCCCGGTGGTGGCCATCCTCGATTCCAATTCCAACCCGGACGGCGTGGCCTATCCCATTCCGGGCAACGACGATGCCGCCCGCGCGGTGGCGCTCTACTGCGATCTGGCGGCACGCGCGATCATTGACGGATTGTCGGAAGGCCAGGTGGCGGCCGGTGAAGATCTGGGTGAGGCGGAAGTGCTGCCGGATTTGAGTCCGGCAGGTGCGCCGGAAGCCGAAACCGCCGCTGCACCTGCTTAAGGATTACCCAGAATGGCGACTGTCACTGCAAGCATGGTGAAGGACCTGCGCGACAAGACCGGCGCGGGCATGATGGACTGCAAGGCGGCGCTCTCGGAAACGAGCGGCGACATGGAAGCCGCGGTCGACTGGCTGCGCAAGAAGGGCCTCTCCAAGGCGGCGAAGAAGGCCGGCCGCGTGGCGGCGGAAGGGTTGATCGGCGTCGCCGCGCGGGCCGATGCCGGCGCGCTGGTGGAAGTGAATTCCGAAACTGACTTCGTGGCCCGCAACGACGAATTCAAGGAATTCGTCAAGGAAGCGAGCCACCTTGGCCTCGAAGCAGAAGGCGATGTCGAGAAGCTGCTTGTGTCCAACATGAAGAGCGGCAGCTCGGTGGAAGCGGTTCTGAAAGAGCTGATCGCCAAGATCGGCGAGAACATGAGCGTGCGCCGCGCCACGGCGCTGGCGGTTTCGCCGGGCGTGGTCGCGACCTATGTTCACAACACCGCCGCCCCGGAGCTGGGCAAGATTGGCGTGCTGGTCGGCCTGAAATCTACCGCCGATCAAACCAAACTTGCCGCGCTGGGCAGGCAGATCGCAATGCATGTCGCGGCCGCCGCACCCCTGGCGCTGACGCCCGAGCATCTGCCGGCCGACGCGGTGGAACGCGAGCGGGAGATTCAGCGCGATCTGGCCCGTCAATCCGGCAAGCCGGAGAACGTCATCGAGAAAATGATGGAAGGCCGCATGCGCAAATACTACGAAGACACTGTGCTGTTGGCCCAGAAATACCTTGGCCCCGGCGCCGAAGGCGATGTAACCGTCGCCCAGCTCGTGCAGAACGAGTCGAAGAAGCTCGGCGCCCCCATCGAGGTCGTGGGCTTCGTGCGCTATGCGGTAGGCGAAGGCATCGACAAAGGTTCGACAGACTTCGCCGATGAAGTAAAACAGATGGCGGGTCACTGAGGCGCGCGCGGGATGGTGGACGACGAAAAGCGCCGCTACGCCCGCGTTCTCCTGAAAATTTCCGGCGAAGCGCTGATGGGCGCGGAAGCCTATGGCATCGACATCGAAACCGTGGACCGCATCGCGGCCGATGTTGCCGACGCTGTTCGCGCCGGGACGCAGATCTGCCTTGTGATCGGCGGGGGTAACATTTTCCGAGGGCTGGCGGGCGCCGCGAAGGGCATCGAGCGCGCCACCGCCGATTACATGGGCATGCTGGCAACCGTGATGAACGCGCTGGCCGTGCAGGCGGTGTTGGAGCGGATCGGCATCCCCACCCGGGTCCAGTCGGCCATCCCCATGGAATCGGTATGCGAGCCCTACATCCGCCGCCGCGCCATCCGCCACATGGAGAAGGGCAGGGTGGTGATTTTCGCCGCCGGCACGGGTAATCCCTTCTTTACCACCGACACCGCTGCGGCCCTCCGCGCCGTCGAGATGAACTGTCAGGCGATGCTGAAGGGCACCCAGGTGGATGGCGTCTATAGCGCAGACCCGAAGAAAGACACCTCGGCCGAGCGCTTCGAGACCCTCAGCTACCACGACGTGCTGGCCCGCGACCTCAAGGTGATGGACGCCTCCGCCGTGAGCCTTGCCCGCGAAAACCGCATTCCCATTATCGTTTTCTCGATTCATGATCGGGGGTCGCTGCCGGCCGTGCTGTCCGGACAGGGCCGCAGCACGGTGATCGAAGAGCGGGCGTGATCGCCCGCGGGAGGAATCGCCATGGAAAGCTACAACAAGGACGAGTTGAACCGCCGCATGAATGGGGCGGTCACGGCACTGAAGGCGGAATTGGCCGGCTTGCGCACCGGCCGCGCCAGTCCGCACCTGCTCGATCCCATCAAGGTCGAGGCCTATGGCGGGCAGATGCCGATCAGCCAGGTGGGCACGGTGAGCACGCCGGAGCCGCGGCTCCTCACCGTGCAGGTGTGGGACAAGAGCCTGGTCAAAGCCACCGACAAGGCGATCCGCGACGCGGGCATCGGCCTCAACCCCCAGGTGGATGGGCAGCTGCTACGCATTCCCATTCCGGAGCTGAACGAGGAGCGCCGCAAGGAATTGGTAAAGCTTGCCCACAAATATGCCGAGCAGGGCAAAGTCGCGGTCCGCAACGTGCGGCGCGACGGCATGGAAGCCCTCAAGAAGGCCGAGAAGGACCACAAGATCGGCGAGGACGAGCACCGCAAGCACGGCGACGAGCTGCAGAAGCTGACCGACTCCCACATCCACGAAATCGATCAGGCGCTCCATCAGAAGGAGCAGGAGATCATGCAGGTTTGACGCGCGATTTGGCGCCGACTGAGCGAGAGATGGCAAGAAGCGACGCTTCGACTGCAGACCTGCCGCGCCACGTTGCCATCATCATGGACGGCAACGGGCGCTGGGCTCGCAAGCGGGGCCTGCCGCGGTCTGCCGGTCATGTCGCCGGCGTGGAATCGGTGCGGGCAGTCGTGCGAACGGCAGTCGAGATCGGTCTCGCCAACCTCACGCTTTACGCTTTCTCGACCGAGAACTGGAAACGGCCGCTGATCGAAGTCAACCATCTGATGGCGCTGTTCCGCGGCTACTTCCGAAAGGACGTGCGTCAGCTGCGCGACATGAATGTCCGGATGCGCATCATCGGCAATCGCGCCCGCGCAGCCGACGACATCCTGTCGATGATAGAGGAAGGCGAAAAGCTGACGGCGGACAACACCGGCCTGAATTTGGCTTTTGCCTTCGACTACGGCGCACAAGAGGAAATCGTGGCGGCGGCGCAAAATTTCGCACGCGCTGTAAAGGCAGGAACGGTCGATCCCGACTCGATCACGGTGGAAGCGTTCTCGCAACAACTGCAAACCGGCGGGATGCCAGATCCGGACTTTGTCATCCGCACCAGCGGCGAACGCCGGCTGAGCAACTTCCTGCTCTTCCAGTCGGCTTATTCCGAGTTCCTCTTCCTCGATACCATGTGGCCGGATTTCGGCCGTGCCGAATTCCTGGCGGCACTTGAGCACTTCGCCGCGCGCGAGCGGCGCTTCGGTTCGGTCGGGACGGAAGCGGTCGCATGAGCGGCCCGCCAGCCGCGCATGTCGAATCCGTCGCGGTGGAGTCGCGACTGCAAGTCCATACCGACTGGATCCTGCGGCCGCTGTTCGGCTTTGTGCTGGCAGGCCTCGCTGTCGCCACCACGATCTATGGCGGACTGTCGTTTGTCGTTTTCATGTCGCTAGGCTGCGCCGGCGCCATTCGCGAATGGCATCGCCTGTTCTCGCGACGGCACTTTACGGTTCCTGCGCTTCTGACGGTGATCGCGATGGTCGGGGCGCTGCTGTGCCAGCTCTACCGCTCCGAATGGATGCTGCCACCCTACACGCCATTGGCGATTTTGCTGTTGGGCGGAATCTGTAATCTCGTGCTTGCCATTGCGCGCGGGCAGCCGCCGCTCGCGCACGCGGCAGGCGTCCTCTACATCGCGCTCCCGGCTCTTTGCCTTCTTGGGGTAAGGCAGTGGCCGCTGCACCCGGTGTGGCTGGTGGTGCTGACCTTTCTCGCGATCTGGGCGACCGACACCGGCGCGCTGTTCAGCGGTCGCTTGATCGGCGGACCCAAGCTGGCGCCGCGCCTGTCTCCGAAGAAAACCTGGGCAGGCTCCCTGGGCGGGATCGCATCTGCCGCTCTCGTCGGCGCCAGCGTGGCGCTCTTTCTTCACAGCGGGGTTGTTGCGGCGATTGCCTTCGGCGCGGCGTTGTCTGTTGTGGGCCAGATCGGCGATTTATTCGAATCCATGGTGAAGCGGCGAGCCGGCTGCAAGGACAGCGGCGGTCTCATTCCCGGTCACGGCGGCCTGCTTGACCGGATCGATTCCATCCTGTTTGCCGCGCCCGCCGCGCTGGCGATGCTGCTTGCCGGGTTCGATCCGCTCGCGGGCGCGCATCCATGAACGCCGCCGATCTCCAGGATGTGCTGTGGCGAAGGGTGACTGTGTTGGGCAGCACGGGCTCGGTGGGGAAAAGCACGCTGAGTGTCATCGGCCATTTGCGCGAACTGTTCGGCGCGGATGCGTTTCCGCTCGAAGCATTGACGGCGCAAAGCAATGTTGACGCGCTTGCCGGGCAGGCGCGGGAATTCCGGCCGCGAAAAGCGGTGGTCGGCGATGCGTCGCGGTTTGAAAAGCTACGGGAGCTTCTGGATGGCAGCGGCATCGAAGTTGCCGCAGGTGCGGATGCAGTGGTCGAGGCCGCCGCTGCGCCGGCAGACGTCACGATGGTTGCCATTGTGGGCGCCGCGGGGCTTGCGCCTGCGTTCGCCGCCATCGGACGCGGCGGCCTGATCGCGCTGGCGAACAAGGAATGCGTTGTGGCGGCCGGCGCCGTGTTTCGCGCCGCGATGCAAGCGTCGCGCGCGATCATCGTCCCGGTCGATTCCGAGCACAACGCCGCCTTTCAGGTGCTCGACTTCGCGCAGGAGCATGCTGTTCAACGCGTCACGCTCACTGCCTCGGGCGGGCCGTTCCGCTCGTGGCCGAAGCAGCGCATTGCAAACGCCACGCCGGAGCAGGCGGTCGCGCATCCCAACTGGTCGATGGGCGCCAAGATCTCCGTCGACAGCGCCACGTTGATGAACAAGGGACTCGAACTCATCGAGGCGCATCATCTGTTTGGTGTCGCGCCGGAACGCCTCGATGTGGTGGTGCACCCGCAATCGATCGTTCACTGTCTAATTTCCTACGCCGATGGCTCGACGCTCGCGCATCTCTCCTCCCCCGATATGCGGACGCCGATTGCGGTGGCACTCGGCTGGCCAAAGCGGGTGTCATCGCCGTCGCGGCAGCTCGATCTGGCGGCGCTTGGGACGCTCAGCTTCGAGACGGCCGATCGCGAGCGGTTTCCGTGCCTCGCGCTGGCGGAAAATTGCATGCGCGCGGGCCGCGCCGCGCCCACGGTGCTGAACGCCGCCAACGAAATTGCCGTGATGGCTTTCCTGTCCCGCCGGATCCGCTTCGACGATATTTGCGGTGTTGTGGGGAAGGTTGTCGATCGTCTGGACGGCCAGCCGGCGGGCACGGACCTGGAATCGGTCATTGCCATAGACGCGGAGGCGCGGGAGATTGCCGAGGCGGCGGTTCTCCGCCTTGCCGCATAAGGAAAGTCTGGGTGTAGGATGTTTGGAGTGCTGCACGGATTGCTCGGCTGGATTCCGCTGGGGCTGCCCGCGTTTCTGTTCGTGATCACCGTCGTTGTCTTCTTCCACGAGCTGGGCCATTTCCTTGTCGCGCGGGCGTGCGGGGTGCGGGTGGAAGCGTTCTCCATCGGCTTTGGCCCGGCGATCGTGCACTGGCTGGATCGCCGCGGGACGGAGTGGAAGATCTCGTGGATCCCGCTGGGCGGCTACGTGAAGTTCTTCGGCGATGCGGATGCGGCGAGCGCCCCGGATCGCGCGCGCATGGAAACCATGACGACGGACGAGCAGCGCGACGCCTTTCCGTTCAAGCCGCTCTACCAGCGCGCGCTGGTGGTGCTCGCGGGCCCTGTCGCGAATTTTGTTCTGGCGATTGCAATTTTTGCTACCCTGTTCGCCACCGTCGGAAAACCGCAGGTTTCCAGCCACGCCATTCCGGCACGCATCGGCACGGTCACCCCGAACAGTCCCGCGGCCGCGGGCGGGCTGAAGCCCGGCGATCGCATCTATGCCGTTCAGGGGCAGCCGGTCAGCCGCTTCGAGCAGCTGCAAAAATCGATCAGGTCCAGCGCAGGAAAGCCGCTGACGTTCAAGGTCGAGCGCAAGGGCGCGCCTCTGACACTTCGGGTGACGCCCCGCTGGATCCAGATCACCGATTTCTACGGCAGCAAGGAGAAGCTGTTCGGGATTGGCGTCTCGCCCGAGATCGATCCTTCGCTGGTGTCGAATATTCGGCTGGGCCCGCTGGCCGCCGTCGGCGCTGCCGGCGAGGAGACGTGGAATATTGTGGATACCACGCTCACCTACATGTGGCGGATCGTCAGCGGCCGCTCCGATACCACGCAGCTCAGCGGCCCGGTGGGGATCGCGCGAATTTCCAAAAAGGCCGCCTCTGAAGGCTTCCTGACGCTTGTCGGTCTGGCGGCTCTCATTTCTGTAAGCATCGGACTTATCAATCTTTTCCCCATTCCCATCCTCGACGGCGGCCATCTTCTATACTATGCATTCGAGGTAATTCTGGGCCGGCCGCTCGGCGCGCGGGCTCAGGAGGTTGGGTTTCGGCTGGGATTGGCGGTGGTGCTGGGGCTGTTCTTCCTCGCAACCTGGAACGATCTCGTTCGGCCCAGTCTGTTCTGAAACGCGTGGCGCGCGGGGGCCAAGGGCCCGTTCGCGATTTGAAGACGAGCGAATGAGCCTGATCGCTTTTCCTTTCGCCCGATACGGACGCGCGGCTGCCGCAATCGCAACGGCGGTACTCCTGTGTTCGCAGGCAAAGGTTCTGGCGCAGGCGCCAGCTCCAGCCTCAGCCCAGGCGCCGCGCCCGGCGGGATCGCCCGCGACGCCGGACAAGAGTGCAACAACGCCCGCAACTCCCACCGAGCAGACGCAGCCGGCCACGGGTCCGGCCGAGCAAACGCAGGCCCCGGCCACAGGTCCCGTCGTGCGGGACATTCGGGTACGGGGCACGCAGCGCATCGAGTCGGGAACCGTGCTGTCCTACATGTCCATCCGGCCGGGCGACCGGTACGACCCGCAGGTGGTGGACCGCTCGCTCAAAACGCTGTTCGCCACCGGTCTCTTCGCGGACGTGAAGATCAACTGGGACGGCTCTGTTCTCACCGTGAACGTGGTCGAGAACCCGATCATCAACCGGGTGATCTTCGAGGGCGAAAGCAAGGTCTCCGAAAAGGACCTCACCAAGGAGGTGCAGCTGAAGCCACGGATGGTGTTCACCCGCGCCAAAGTTCAGGGGGACGTGGAGCGTGTGATCGAGCTCTACCGCCGCAACGGCAAATTTGCCGCGACAGTGGACCCGCAAGTCATCCAGCGACCGCAGAATCGCGTGGACCTCATCTTCTCGATTACGGAAGGTCCCACCACGGGCGTCGCCCGCATCTCTTTCATCGGCAACAAGGTGTTCGACGACGCGACGCTGAAGGGGCAGATCGCGACGGAAGAATCGGCCTGGTGGCGATTTCTTTCCAGCAACGACAACTACGATCCGGACCGGCTTACGTTCGACCGCGAGCAGTTGCGGCGCTTTTACCTGAAGAATGGCTACGCCGACTTCCGCGTGGTTTCAGCCGTGGCCGAACTCACGCCCGACCGTCGGGATTTCTATATTGTCTTCACGGTCGACGAAGGGGCGCTCTACAGATTCGGCAAGATCGTCATCAATTCCAAAATTCGGGAGCTTTATCCCGCCAGCCTGCGGCCGTTGGTGCCCATCGTTTCCGGCCGAACCTACAATGCCGAATTGGTCGACAAATCCATCGATGCGCTGACGAACGCGGCAGGCGCAAAGGGCTATGCCTTCGCTGAAATTCATCCGCGCATCGCGCGCAACAAGGCCAAGCGCACCATCGATGTGGTGTTCGATATCGAGCAGGGTCCTCGCGTCTATGTCGAGAAGATCAATATCGTAGGAAATACCCGGACGCTGGACAAAGTGATCCGGCGCGAAATCCGGCTCGTCGAAGGCGACGCGTTTAATCGCGTGCTCGTGGACCGCTCGCGCACGCGCATCCGGTCGCTCGGATTCTTCAAGGACGTCGACATCAAGCCGGCGCCCGGTTCGCAGCCGGACCGCACAGTCCTGAATGTTAACGTTACCGAACAATCAACCGGCGAATTGCAGCTTGGCGTGGGCTATTCGTCGACCAGCTCTTTTGTCGGCCAATTCAGCTACACGGAGCGAAACCTGTTCGGCCGCGCGCAGTATCTGCGCGCCAGTGTCTCTGCTTCGAGCATCAGCAAGGAAGCCGTGCTCAGCTTCACAGAACCATATTTTCTCGATCGGCCGATCGCCGCCGGTTTCGATATCTACAAGATCCTCACGGATTTTCAGCAGGCCGATTACCGGAGCGACACAAATGGAATTGGCCTGCGGCTGGGCTTCCCGACCTCGGAATACGGCAGCGTGGGCGTGCGCTACACATTCAGGCTGGACAGCCTGACGCCGTTTTCCGGAGCGCCGACCGCGGTGCTGCTGGCCATCGGGTCTGAAACCACCTCGTCAATCGGCTATACCTACGCCTACAATACGCTGGACGATCCCATTAAGCCGCGGCACGGCGTCACTTTCCAGCTATCGCAGGATTTCGCTGGGCTGGGCGGAAGCCTCGACTACATGAAAACCACGGCTTCCTTCAGCTACCGGCGGCCCGTGCTGTGGGATGAGTTCGTCGCGACATTTACCGTAAATGGCGGCTATATTACCGGTTACGGCGGCCAGCATGTACGCCTGAACGAACGCTTCTTCGAAGGCGGAGACACTTTCAGGGGGTTTGAAGTGGCGGGAGTGGGTCCACGAGAACTGCATGCCGGACGCGAAAGCGCGATCGGCGGCGAAGCGTATGCGCTAGGCACAATGGATCTGCGCCTTCCGGACTTCCTGCCGGCCGACTACGGGATCTCGTTGTCGCTCTTTACCGATTTCGGAACCGTAGGCCATATTGCCTCGCAGCCCGGTGTCCCGACGTGCGGGCGCGCGGGTCCCCGCGTTCCGTGTATCGAGGACGACATGGCCTTCCGAGGCTCTGGCGGCCTTGCCATCGGCTGGAAGTCGCCGTTCGGACCCATCGAAGTCGATTTGGCGGTGCCGTACGCCAAAACCGCTTATGACAAGAGCCAAATCATTCGTTTCAGCGCAGGAACAGGAACAGGATTCTAAACCAATGTACGAAAGCAAAATGGCCCGACGGGCCGTCATTCTAGCGGCCTCCTTGGCTGCGGTCTTGTGCGCCGGCATTCCAAATGCCGGCCTGGCGCAAAACAAACCCAAGCCGCCGGCGCCCGCTGGCGCGAGCGGTGCGGTGCCGGCCCCCAAGATTCTGGTGATCGACCGCAACGCGATCCTTCGCGCCTCGAAAGTCGGGCAGGACATCGTCCGGCAGGTTACCGGCCTGACGCGAAGCGCCGAGTCGGAATTCCGCGCCCAGAGCGATTCGCTTCAGAAGGAGGGCCGCGCTCTGCAGCAGCAAGTGGCTATCCTGGCGCCGGATGTGAAGGCGAAAAAGATTCGTGATTTTCAATCGAAGCAGGCCGCATTCCAGCGCAAGGTGGAAGCCCGGCAAGGCCTCATTCAGGGCGGCTTGCTGAAAGCCCGCCAGCAGGTCGAAACTGCTCTTGGACCGATCCTTCAGGGGATCATGCAGGAACGCGGCGCCAATCTTCTGCTCGATCGCGCCGCCATCGTGCTCGGAACGGTGAACATCGACATCACCGGTGTTGCCGTGCAGCGGCTGGACCAGAAGATGCCGTCGGTAAAGGTACAGCTGACGCCGCTTCCGGCCGGGATGCAGTCGCAAGCGGCGCCGCGTCGCTGACGCCGTATTGCCGGCTGTGGCCGATCCTCGGTTCTTCCAAAATTGCGGCCCTCTCAGCCTCGCGCGAGTCTGCGCGATGCTGGAGGCCGAGGTTCCTCCGGTCGCAGACGGCACCTCGGAGATCGCCGATGTCGCCTCTCTGGAGGGCGCGGGGCCTGAACACCTTGCATTCTGCGCGACCAAAGCGGGCCTGAAGGCGCTCGCCCGCTCCCACGCCGGCTACTGTCTTGCGGATTCGAATCTCGCTGCCGAAGCACCGGATGGCATGGTGCTGCTGCCGGTGGCTTCCGCCCAGGCGGCCTTTGCGCGCGTTGCCGCGATGCTTTACCCCGATCACGGGCTTCCGATCTGGGATCAGGAGGATGCTGTCGCACCTTCGGCGATCCTGGGCGAAGGCGTGCGCGTTGCACCTGGCGCTGTGATCGGCCCGGGGGCGGAGATTGGCGAGGGCACCCGCATCGGTCCGCACGCGGTGATCGGGCCGGGCGTTGCCATCGGGCGAAACTGCGAGATCGGCTCCAATGTGACCGTAACCCACGCCTATCTGGGGGATTCGGTCACTGTTCTGCCGGGCGCCCAGATCGGGCAGCCGGGCTTCGGATTCGTCCCTGGCCCGAGCGGTCACGCCAAAATGCCCCAGCTGGGCCGGGTGATTATTCAGGATCGGGTCGAGATCGGCGCGTGCACCACAATCGACCGCGGCGCGCTCGGCGATACGGTCATCGGCGAGGGCACCAAGATCGATAACCTCGTACAGATCGCCCACAATTGCCGGATCGGCCGCAATTGCATCATTGTTGCGCAAGTCGGAATGTCCGGCAGCTGCGAACTGGGAGATTTTGTCGTTATCGGCGGCCAGGCCGGTCTTGCCGATCACGCGAAAATCGGTGACGGAGCGAGGCTCGCCGCGCGCGCTGCCGCGGCGCCGGGCGAGCTGGCAGGCGGACAGGATTACGGCGGTGTCCCCGCGGTTCCTGCGCGAGAGTGGCGGCGGCAGGTGGCGGCGGTTGCAATGTTGGGACGGCGGAAGCGCAATGCAGGCGGATGAGACCACGGTCAGTGCGCTCGGGGTGGACCAGATCAAGCTTCTGCTCCCGCACCGCGCGCCGTTCCTTTTTCTGGAGAGGCTGACGGACATCGTTCCCGGAGAAAGCGCTGTGGGCCACAAGGCGGTCTCCTACAACGAGCCGCATTTCCAGGGACATTTTCCCGATTTTCCGGTTATGCCCGGCGTGCTGATCGTGGAGGCAATGGCGCAGACTGCCGGCGCCCTCGTCATGCATACACTGGGTCTTGGGGCCAGCAACCGCCTTGTCTATTTCATGTCCATCGACAAGGCTCGCTTCCGCAGTCCGGTGCGTCCGGGAGATGCGTTGCGGATGCCCGTCAAGGCATTGCAGAAACGCGGTCCTGTATGGCGCTTCGCGGGCGAAGCCTATGTCGGCGACAAGCTCTGCGCCGAAGCCGAATACAGCGCGATGATCGCGGCCAGAAACAAAGCGGATAATGACAATACATCCCACAGCGGTGGTTGAAGACGGAGCGCTGCTGGGCGAGGGAGTCGAGATTGGCCCGTTCTGCCTCGTCAGCGCAGAGGCGCGCCTTGGCGAGGGCGTCCGGCTTCACGGACACGCTCAGATCCTGGGCAACACTGAAATCGGCGCGGACACGGTCGTGCATTCGCTGGCCGTGCTGGGCGGAGAAGCGCAGATCCGCAATGCCTCCGCGCCGGATGCACGGCTGATTATTGGCAAAGAGTGTGTGATCCGCGAGGGCGTCAGCATCAGCGCGGGAAGCCGCAGAGGGGGCGGGATCACCCGGCTCGGCGATCGCGCCTACCTGATGGCCTACAGTCATATCGGCCACGATTGCCAGATCGGCAACGATGTCACGCTCTCCAATGGCGTTCAGCTGGCCGGCCATGTCGAAGTGGGGAATGGCGTGATCATGGGCGGGCTTGCGGCGGCGCAGCAGTTCTCGCGGATCGGCGATTATGGGTTCATCAGCGGGCTTTCCGGCATCAACGCCGACATCATTCCATACGGGATGGCGATCGGCTTGCAGGCGCGGCTGGGCGGACTCAATCTCATTGGACTAAAGAGACGCGGCGTTCCGCGCCAGAATATTCATGCGCTTCGAGCGGCGTTTCGCGCCATATTCCTGGAGGAGCAGGGCACCATCCTGTCGCGCGCCGAACGCGCGGCGAAGAGTTGGAGCGAAATTCCGGAAGTGCAGCAGGTCACAGCCTTCATCCTTGCGAGCAAGAAGCGGCGCATCGCGCCGGCGCGCATCCGAAGCACAACTTGGGACGGCGCGGAATGAGCGGTCTCGGCATCATCGCCGGAGGGGGCGAGCTGCCGATTGCCATCGCCGAGTGCGCGCAGGACTTGGGAAAGCCCGTTTTCGTGGTCGGCCTGAAAGGCATTGCCGATCCAACGATCAGCCGTTTCGCGCACGTCTGGGTGCCATTAGGCCAGGCAGGCACGATGGCCCGCGCCTTTCGAGAGCACGGCTGCAGCGAAGTGCTCCTGGCGGGCAAGGTATCCAGGCCAAAATGGTCGGACATCAGCTTCGATGCGAAAGCGCTTACGAAGTTGCCCAAGGTGATGGCGGCCGCGGTGAAGGGCGACGATGCGTTGCTGCGCAGTTTCGTGGAGATCATCGAAGGCGAAGGCTTTCGCGCCGTGGGCGTCGCCGAGGCCGCGCCCGGGCTTCTGTCTCCGGCCGGTGCGCTCGGAAAACTGAAGCCTTCCTCGGCGCAGATGGCAGACATCGAACTGGCCGCCAAAGCTGTGAACGCGCTGGGCGCGCTCGATATCGGCCAGGCTGCTGTGGTCTGCGACGGATTGGTGCTGGCGGTCGAAGCGGCCGAAGGCACCGACGCGATGATCGCGCGCATCGCCGAATTGCCGGAGCATCTGCGCGGCACCGCGGAAAAGCCGCGCGGCGTTCTCTACAAGGCGCGCAAGCCGATCCAGGACGGCAAGACCGACCTGCCGGTGATCGGGTCCGAAACGGTGCGCCGGGCGGCAGCGGTTTTTCTGGCGGGCGTCGCCGTCGAGGCAGGAGGCGCGCTGATCGTGGGCCGCCAAAAGGTGACCGACGCCGCGGATCGCGCCAGCCTGTTCCTTTACGGCTATTCGGCCCCGACACAAACGTCCCGCTAAATGTCCATGACCGGGGACCGTCCGCTCACCCTGATGCTGGTATGCGGTGAACCTTCGGGCGATCTGCTCGGCGCGCAGCTGATGATGCGCCTGAAGTCACTGGCCGGCAGCGGGCTGGCATTCAGCGGAGTCGGCGGTCCGGCAATGACCGGCGAAGGATTGCAGTCGCTCTTTCCCATCGATGTTACGGCGGTGATGGGATTTGGCGAGGTGATCCCGCGCATTCCGGAAATTCTTCGCCGGATTCGTTATGCCGCCGATTTCGCACTGAACACAAGGCCGGATGCGCTGGTCTGCATCGACAGCCCCGATTTCACCCACCGCATCGCACAGCGGGTAAGGCGCTCCGATCCTTCCATCGCGACGGTGAACTATGTCGCGCCGCAGGTGTGGGCCTCCCGCGGTTATCGCGCCAAAAAGATGGCGCGCTATTTCGATCTGGTGCTGGCGCTTCTGCCGTTCGAAGCGCAGTTCTTCCAAACGCATGGCTTGCACGCACGTTTTGTCGGCCACCCCGTCGTCGAGCGGCGGGCGCGCATTCGTGGCGGCGCAGAGCTTCGGCAGCGTCTCGGGATTGCGCCGGAGGCTCCGCTTCTGGCGCTGTTGCCGGGCAGCCGCTTCAGCGAAATTCGGCCGCTGCTGCCAATCTTCCGCGACACGGTCGAACGCGTTCGGCAAGACGTTCCCGACCTTGTGTGTCTCCTACCGACCATGCCGCACATCGCCGCTGCCGTTCGGCAGCTTTCGGCAGCATGGCCGGTGCCTCTGCACATCATGGAAGACGAGCCAGACAAGTTCGCCGCCTTGGGCACCGCGGATGCTGCGCTCGCGGCGTCGGGCACGGTGACGACTGAGCTTGCGCTCGCCGGCGTCCCCATGGTTGTCGCCTACAAGGTAGGGGCGATCAGCCACGCGGTGGCGAAGGCCATCGTCCGCGTGCCTCACGTGAGCATTGTCAACCTGCTGCTGGGACGGGAAGCGGTGCCGGAATTCCTCCAGACGCGCTGCCGCCCCGAACTGCTGTCATCGGCCGTGGTGCCGCTGTTCCGCGATCAAGCGTATCGCGAGCAGCAAAAGCACGATTTGCGCGAAGCCGTTCATCTGCTGGGCGTTGACGATGAACCGCCGAGCCTGCGCGCCGCGCGGGTGCTGCTGGATTTCGTGCAGCAACGCCGCAGCGCCGCTCAGCGATCCTCGAGCGGCACGTAGCTTCTGCGCTTCTCGCCGGTGTAAAGCTGACGCGGCCGGCCGATCTTCTGGTCCGGATCCTCGATCATCTCCATCCATTGCGCAATCCAGCCGACGGTGCGGGCGAGCGCGAACAGGGCGGTGAACATGCTGGTGGGGAAGCCCAGCGCCCGCAGCGTGATGCCAGAGTAGAAGTCGATATTCGGGTAGAGCTTCTTGGAGACGAAGTACTCGTCCTGCAGCGCGATGCGCTCGAGCTCCAGGGCCACTTTCAGCAGCGGCTCGTCGTGGATGCCGAGCTCGTCGAAAACGGCGTGCGCCTCCGCCTGCATGGCTTTCGCGCGCGGATCGTAATTCTTGTAGACGCGGTGGCCGAAGCCCATCAGGCGAAAATTGTCGTTCGGGTCTTTGGCCCGCTTGATATAGTCCGGAATACGATCGACGGTGCCGATCTCCTCCAGCATCTTGAGCGCGGCTTCGTTGGCGCCGCCATGCGCCGGTCCCCACAAACAGGCGATACCTGCGGCAATGCAGGCGAACGGATTGGCGCCGGAAGAGCCGGCCAGTCTCACCGTCGAGGTGGACGCATTCTGCTCGTGGTCGGCGTGCAGGATGAAAATGGTATCGAGCGCCTTCGCCAGTACCGGATTGACCTTGTACTCTTCCGCGGGCACCGCGAACGTCATGCGCAGGAAGTTTTCCGTGTAGCCGAGATTGTTCAGCGGGTACACGAACGGCTGGCCCATCGAATACTTGTAAGCCATCGCTGCGATTGTCGGGATCTTCGCGATCAGGCGGTGGCTGGCGATCTCGCGCTGGCGCGGATCGTTGATGTCGGTGGAGTCGTGATAGAAGGCCGACAGCGCGCCCACCACGCCGCACATGATCGCCATGGGATGTGCGTCGCGCCGAAAGCCATGGAAGAAAGAAGCCAGCTGCTCGTGCACCATGGTGTGGCGGATGATCGACTTGTGGAAACAGTCCATCTGCGTCCGGTCCGGCAGATGGCCGTATAGCAGAAGGTAGCAAACCTCGAGGAAGTTGGAGCGCTCGGCCAGCTCGTCGATGGAATACCCGCGATAGAGCAGGATGCCGCGGTCGCCATCGATATAAGTGATGTCGCTTTCGCAGCTGGCGGTGGAGGTGAAGCCCGGATCGTAGGTGAACACATCCGCGTGGCCATAGAGCTTTCGAATATCGAGGACGTGCGGGCCTTCAGTGCCGGCGTAGGCCGGAAGCTCGAACGACTTGTTCTGATAGGTGAGGGTGGCTGAACCGGCGGGTACGGCCTTTCTCTTGTTCATCGCACGATCCTTTCCGGCGCCTGGGAGACGCTCATGTTGCACCGCAATAAACGATAAGCCATTTGCTGCGCCGCGTCATCTGTTTTAGAAACCAGTGGCTCATGCTGCGTAAGCCCTTATTCGCGCAAGCGATTCTGGCCGCCCGAGCGCCTCTAGCACCGCAAATACAGGCGGCGAGGTGGTCCGTCCGGTGAGGGCCGCCCGGATGGGCTGGGCAACGTCGCCGAGCTTCATCGCCCGCTCTTGGGCCAGGACTCGGGCGGCGGCTTCCAGGTCCTGCGCACTCCAATCCGTTCTCTCCAGGACCGGCGTGATGCTCCCAAGCAATTCTCGCCCGCTGCCGGATAGTGCCTTTGCCGCCTTGTCATCCAATTGGCGCGGGCCGTCGTCGAACAGGAATGCCGCGCCGTCGGCAAGTTCGACGAGAGTCTTCGCCCGTTCCTTCAGGACCGGCATCAGCGCGAGCAGCCGCGCCTTCGCCACATCGGAGAGCGCGTTCGGTGGTTTGCTGCGACCGAGCAGTGCCACAATGTCTTCCATCAGCTTCGCGTCCTCCGTCGCGCGGATGTAATGCGCGTTGACATTGTCCAGCTTCTTGAAATCGAAGCGGGCGGGGCTGCGGCCGATGTTCTCCAGATTGAACCACCCGATCGCCTGATCGGTCGTGATGATCTCGTCGTTGCCGTGGCTCCAGCCGAGCCGCAACAGGTAGTTGCGCATCGCTTCCGGCAGGTAGCCCATGTCGCGATAGGCATCGACGGCCAGCGCGCCGTGCCGCTTGGAAAGCTTGGCGCCGTCCGGCCCGTGGATGAGCGGCAGGTGCGCATAAACCGGCACCGGCCAGCCCAGCGCCTGAATCAGCTGTAGCTGCCGCGCCGCGTTGTTGAGGTGGTCGTCCCCCCGCACGATATGGGTGATGCCCATATCGAAATCGTCCACCACCACGGCCAGCATGTAGGTGGGCGTGCCGTCTGAGCGCAGCAGGATCATGTCGTCGAGGTTCTCGTTGGCGAAGCGCACGTCACCCTGCACGAGATCACGCACCATGGTTTCGCCAGACTGCGGGGCCTTCAGCCGGATCACGAACGGCGCGCCAGCGGGCGCTTCGGAAGCATCGCGGTCGCGCCAGCGCCCGTCATAGCGCATGGGCTTGCCAGCTGCCCGCTGCGCCGCCCGCATTTCTTCCAGCTCCGCCGGCGTCGCGTAACAGCGATAGGCCTTGCCTTGCGCCAGCAACCGCTCGGCAATCTCGCGATGCCGCGGCGCCCGGGAGAACTGGTAGACCGGCTCTTCGTCTGAATTCAGCTCCAGCCAGGAGAGGCCATCGAGAATGGCGGCGATGGCCTGCGGGGTCGAGCGCTGGCGGTCGGTGTCCTCGATGCGCAGCAGGAACTTTCCTCCCGTGTGGCGGGCATAGAGCCAGTTGAACAGTGCCGTGCGCGCCCCGCCGATATGAAGATATCCGGTGGGGGAAGGCGCGAACCTGAGGACAGGCTTTCCATTTTGTGTCATGATCGGGGTCTTCGGGACCGGCCTGCGTATCAGGCGTGATGTGAACGCGCGAGGCTTCTAGCAAACCGGTTTCCGTGGGGGTAGGTCCGCTCTTCTCGTTTCGATCGTTGGCGCGCGGGATTCCGGCAGCGGAACCCCTGCGCGTTGCGGATGCGCGCGCGCCTTCGCTGATCGGCCGGGTTGCGCAAGTTGCGCTTGCCGAGCGGGACCGCTGGCCGCTGTGGCTGCCGGTGGCGTTCGGCATCGGCATTGCGCTGTACTTTGCGCTGCCGCGCGAGCCTTCCTCGCTTCTCGGATGGTCGCTTGGCGCGTCCGGATTGCTGCTGGCCGTGGCGGCCGTGGGAACCGAAGCGCCGTTCGGACGGGCCGTACTGTCGTTTGTGGCAGCGGTGCTGATCGGCTTCGGCGTGGCCAAGCATCGCACGGATTCGGTTGCGGCGCCGGTCCTGGCGCACAGGGTCGGGCCGGCATTGCTGCACGGCCGGATCGAATCCACCGAGCAGCACGGCAAAGGCGTGCGCGTGGTGGTGACGCTCGCGCATGCCGAGCGGCTCCAGAGTCAGGCACTGCCAAAGCGGGCGCGGCTGTTCGTGCGCAGCGGCGGCGAAACGCTGAAACCCGGCGACTGGATCGAAACCCGCGCGGTGCTGATGCCGCCGCCCGCCCCCGCGGCGCCCGGCGATTACGATTTCGGCCGCGCCGCGTATTTCCGGCAGATCGGGGCGGTGGGCTTCACCTTCGGAGCGCCGAACGTGATTGGGCCGGCTCGGGCGGCGTCTTTCGCAGAGCGCCTTAGCCTGGAGGTCGAGCATCTGCGGTGGCGCGTGTCGGTGCGCATTCATGCCGTGCTGCCCGGCAGCACCGGCGCGATTGCCTCGGCGCTGATCACCGGCGACCGCGGCGGCATATCCGACGACGATGAATCGGCGCTGCGCGATGCCGGCCTTGCCCATGTGCTGGCGATTGCCGGATTGCACATGGCGCTGGTGGGATTGGGCCTGTTCTGGGCGGTGCGCGCGCTGCTGGCGCTGTTTCCGTCCATCGCACTGACGCAGCCGATCAAGAAATGGGCGGCACTCGCCGCGCTTGCCAGCGCGACCTTCTACCTGGTGATCAGCGGTGCCGCGACACCCGCCACCCGCGCTTACATCATGCTGGCCGCCATGCTGATCGCCATTCTGTTCGAGCGGCCTGCAATTTCGATGCGCTCGCTCGGGCTTGCCGCCACCGTGATCCTGTTGCTGGAGCCGCAGACGATCATCGAGCCGGGATTCCAGATGTCGTTCTCCGCGGTGGTGAGCCTTGTTGCCGTCGCGGAGTGGGAACGCACCCGTCATGCCACCAGCACCCTCCCGTTGCCGACGGTGCGGCGGTATCTGCGCGGCATTGCAACGACGAGTTTCGTGGGCAGCATCGCCACCGCGCCGTTCGCCGCCTTCCACTTCGACCGCGCCACGCATTATGCGGTGCTGGGCAACCTGCTCGCCATGCCGGTGATGGGATTCATCACCATGCCGGCGGCGGCCCTGGCGCTGTTCCTGATGCCGTTCGGGCTCGACGCGATTCCGTTGAAGGTGATGGGCTGGGGTATCGAGATCATGCTGGCAGTGGGGCGCTGGGTATCTCATTTGCCGGGGTCGATATCGCTGGTGTCGGCATGGCCCATCACTGTGGTGGTGGTGCTCAGTCTCGGCGGTTTGTGGATCGCGCTGTGGCGGGGCCGCTGGCGCTGGCTCGGACTGGCGCCGTGCGCGGTCGCCGGCGCGCTGATCTGGTTTGCCAAACCGCCGGACATTCTGGTGGCGCGCGATGGGCTGACGGTGGCGGTGCGCGGCAGCGACGGCGCGCTCCATTTCGTGCGGCCGCCCAAGGACAAATACTCCGCCGGCCAATGGCTGAAGCGCGATGGCGACTCGCGAACCATTGAAGCGGCGCTGGCCAAACCCGCCGATGACATCGCTTGCGATGCCTATGGCTGCATCGCGCGCGTGAACGGCATTTCGGTCGCGGCGGTACTGAAGCCGGAGGCGTTGACCGAAGACTGCGCCGCCAATGCGATCGTCATCAGCGCCGTGCCGACGCGAAAGCAATGCGATGGGCCGCAACTCGTCATCGACCGCTTCGACGTCGCGCGTAACGGCAGCACCGCCGTCTGGCTCGACGACGGCATCGAAACCCAAACGGCACAGGAGGCGCGGGGGCTGCGTCCGTGGAGCACGCCCCCGCCACGGCGTCAGTACCGGCGGATGAGGCCCACCAGCTTGCCCTGAATCTTCACCCGGTCGGCGCCATAGAGTCGGGTTTCATAGGCCGGGTTTGCAGCCTCCAGCGCGATCGAATCGCCGCGACGCCGCAGGCGCTTCAAAGTCGCCTCGCTGTTGTCGACCAATGCCACCACGATCTCGCCAGTGTTGGCGGTATCGGATTGCTGGATCACCACCGTGTCGCCATCGAGGATGCCGGCGTTGATCATCGAATCGCCGGCGACTTCCAGGGCGTAGTGATCGCCGCGGCCGAGCATGCCGGCAGGCACCGGCACTTCCGCAACCTTGTTCTGCAGCGCTTCGATCGGCGTGCCGGCCGCGATGCGCCCCAGCACCGCCACGTTGGCGGCGCCTTCGCTTTCGCCGCGGCGGGGAGATCCGGCGCTGCGGGTATCGGCGGCAATGCGCGAGTCGCCGCGTCCGCCGCGGCCACCCGAATGCATCATGCGGAGCGCCTGGCTGCGGCTGGTGGCCGGCCGCATGGTGTCCGCGAGATTCTCCGGCAGCTTTACCACCTCCAGCGCGCGCGCCCGCTTCTGCAGCCGCTTGATGAAGCCGCGTTCCTCGAGCGCCGTGATCAGCCGGTGAATGCCGGACTTGGACTTCAGGTCCAGCGCATCCTTCATCTCGTCAAACGAGGGCGGGATGCCCGTTTCGCGGACGCGCTCATGGATGAACATGAGCAGCTCGTATTGCTTCTTGGTCAGCATCTAGGTCTCCGGTGGCCCCCGAAACGAAGGCGCAACAATGCCGGAACGTTCTAATTTGGTTCGCAGGGTGCGTCAAGAG
>DATIEM010000162.1:0-7017 GCA_035455725.1 Rhizomicrobium sp.
GCCCATCCGCATCTACTACGACGTCGGCCTCGGCCGCGAATTCGCCGCGGAGGAGCTGCAGTCGGAGCAGCCGCTCGCCAACGGCAAAAGCAACGGCAAGGACCACTGGCGCATCATCCGGGCCCGCAACAAGTGGCAGCCCTCGGAAGATTGCGCGCGCCATCCCGTGCCCGGCACCTATCCCGTGATCGTGACCGGCGAATCCGAATGGGGCGGCTGGCGCGTTCCCGGTGCCGAATACGATCTCGATCCGGACCGGGTCGAGCGCCAGGCGCGGCTGATCGCCAACGCGCCGAAGCTCGCCAGCATGGCGAACGAGCTGATCGAATGGGCGCGCAAATCGGGCGAGGAAATGCCCAGCGACCTCGTCGATCTGGCGCACGATGCGCAGGATCTGCTCGCCAGCGTGGAAGGCGAATACTAGGCGTTCGTTGCGATTCAGAGCCGCAGCCGCACGCCAGCGCCCACCATGGTGCCCTGGTCCACCTGTCGCGCGTAGAGTCCCCAGGCGCCGGAGCGATGGAACAGCCGCAGCACGCCGTCCCATCGGTCGCTGCCGGGAAGCTGAACGGCAAACTCCGCGCTCACGTAATTCAGCCAGGGATGCTGAACGCCTGCGATGGGCGGCGGATCGAAGGCGTAAGAGGGGCCGGCATAGAGCGACAGCGTGGTCGGGATTTTCCACGGAAAGCGATCGAAACTGACGCCGATGCCGAGCGATACGGTTTGGTAGGCGTCGTGGATGAAATACTGCGTCGCCTGTCCTTCGGCCATGAGCGAAAAGCCGGCGCCGAGATAAGCGAGCTTCCTGTTCACCGCGACGCCCGCCATGCCGCCGATGATGTGCAGGTGGCCGGTGATGATGTCGCTGGTGAAGGTGTCGGTGGTGGGGCCGCCGTAGAGGCTAACGGACCACAGCTCCTGCGCGCGGGCCCGCGCCGGACTCAGCGCAACGGCGCAGATCAAGGCCAGAGCTGGGAGGGCACGCGCGTGTCGGAGCATACGGTGAGTTTGAAATAAGTGCCGGCCCTGACGGAACACAAAACATGGCCTTACGTTCACCGCAGAGCGTGAAAGGCTTTTAACATGACCGAAAAGACCGGCGAAACGGCTCGGGAAAGCGCCGAGTATAGCTGTGAACGGTGTGACCACCGCGTGAAGTTGCGGACGGGCGATCTGATCCCTATCTGCCCGTACTGCGGCTTCGATACGTTCGACCTTTACAATCCACGCGTGCCGCAGCCGGAACTCAATCCGGATCAGGCGCGGGATGCGGCAGAAGGGCAGTTCGATGCGGGACGCGCGCGCCGCGATTGACGGCAGAATGCGGCTCCCTTAAGGCCCGCGGCATTCCCCTGTGATCTTTTCTCCGCTGCCGGGATGCCATGCCCAAGCCTCGCGCCGACCTGAAGCCGAATACCTACGAATTCGAGACGGAGCCGCTGGTGTCGCCGAACGGCTTTCGCGAATACGACGCGCGCTGGCTGTTCCCGAAGGAGATCAATCTTCTCGGCATGCAGGCGCTGGGGCTCGGGCTCGGCACCTATTTTCAGGAGCTCGGGATCCAGCCGCGGGTCGCCACCGGGCATGATTACCGCTCCTATTCGCAGAGCGTGCAGCAGGCGCTGATTTTGGGATTGCTGAATGCCGGCTGCGAGGTGGTGGACATCGGCCTTGCCACGACGCCCATGTGCTACTTCGCGCAGTTCGCGCTGGATTGTCCGGCGGTGGCGATGGTGACCGCCAGCCACAACGAAAATGGCTGGACCGGCGTGAAGATGGGCGCGCAGAAGCCGCTCACCTTCGGTCCGGATGAAATGAACCGGCTACGGGCGGTTGTGCTCGGCGGCGCAGGCAAGCCGCGGGCCGGCGGCAACTACACGCGGATCGAAAATTTTCGTGAGCAGTATCTGGAAGCGGTAACTGGCGACCACAAGCTGTCGCGGCCCATCCGCGTGGTGGCCGCGTGCGGCAACGGCACCGCCGGCATCGTGGCGCCGGAAGCGCTGAAGCGCATCGGCGCCGAGGTGATCCCGATGGATGTCGAGCTCGACTACACCTTCCCCAAGTACAATCCGAACCCCGAAGACCTGCATATGCTGCACGCCATGGCGGAAGCGGTGCGCGAGCACGGCGCGGATCTCTGCCTTGGCTTCGATGGCGATGGCGACCGCTGCGGCGTCGTGGACGATACGGGCGCGGAAATCTTCGCCGACAAGATCGGCGTTCTGCTGGCGCGCGATTTGTCGTCACGCCAACGCGGCGCCAAGTTTGTAGTGGATGTGAAATCCACGGGGCTGTTCGAGACCGATCCCGTGCTGAAGCAGAACGGCGTCTCGGTCGATTACTGGAAGACCGGCCATTCCTACATCAAGCGCCGCACGGCGGAGCTGGGCGCGCTCGCGGGCTTTGAGAAGAGCGGCCACTACTTCTTCAATCCGCCCATCGGCCGCGGCTACGATGACGGTGTGGTGGCGGCCATTGCCGTGCTGGAGATGCTCGACCGCGCCGGCGGCAAGAAGATGTCGGAACTGGTGGCGAGCCTGCCGAAAACCTGGGGTTCGCCCACCATGGCGCCCTACTGCCCCGACGACAAAAAATACGCGGTTGTCGAAGCCGTGACGAACGAGTACGCGGAAGCACAGAAGCGCGGCGACAAAATTCTCGGCCAGAAGATTGTGCATCTCATAACGGTGAATGGCGTGCGCGTGGTGCTGGAAGACGGCACCTGGGGCCTGGTGCGCGCCTCATCGAACAAGCCATCGCTGGTGGTGGTGGTGGAGAGCCCCGCCTCGGAAGCGAACATGCGCGCCATGTTCGGCGATCTGGATCAGCGCCTCTCCCAACACCCCGAAGTCGGCGAATATGACCAGAAGATCTAGGCGAGCGCGTCCCAGAGCATGCGGGCGGCGGTGATGGCGATGAAGATCGCGAAGACGATCCGCAGCCGGCTCTTGTCCGTCATGTGTGCGAGGTGGGCGCCGGCCGGAGCGGCAAAATAGGAGCCCGGCGCAATCAGCAGCACGCCCAGCAGGTTCACGTATCCAAGTGAGTAGGGTGGTAGCCCGCCCGCGTACCAGCCGGCGAGAACCGCGCCGATGGTGCCTGGCACGGAGATGATCGCGCCGAACGCGCTCGCGGTGCCAACGGCGCGGTGAATGGGATAGCCGCACAACGTCATCGTGGGCACGCCGACCGTGCCACCGCCGATGCCCATCATGGTGGAGACGCCGCCGATGCCGAATGGCAGAAGCAGTCCGCCCGCGCCGCCGGGCAGTTGGTCCGCAATGCGCTTCTTCTCGCCCCACAGTGCGAAATGCAGCGCCACCGGAAGCGCCACGCACGCGAAAATCAGCGAAAGGGTTTGCCCGCGCACATAACCAGCAAGCGCGCTTCCGGCCAGCACGCCGATCAGCATCGGCAGCCACCAGCGGCGCAGCAAATCGCAATCCACGGCACCCTTCTTGTTGTGCGCGGTCACGGACGAAAACGAGGTCGGAATGATGGTGGCGAGCGAGGTGCCCACCGCCACATGCATGCGCACCGACGGATCGACGCCGAGCGCGGCCAGTACATGATAAAGGATCGGCACTACCACGATGCCGCCGCCCACGCCCAGCATCCCGGCGATGAGGCCGCCAACCACGCCGGCGATCACCAACCCGAGCGCCAGGGTCCCGAGTTCGCTGCTCCCCCCGAAAAACGCCATCAGGCGGCCACGCGCTCGGTGACCTGATAAACATGCGCTAGGGCGTCTAGCAAAACTGTGATGCCGGCTCCGCGCCGCGTGGCATTCTCGCTGAGATGCCGGCGGAACAAGCGCGCGCCGGGGCGGCCGTTGAAAAGATTCAGCATGTGCTTGGTCATCGCGTTCAATGGCACGCCACGCGCCAGTTCGCGCTCGACATACCGCACATATTGCTTGATGGCGCGATCGATACTGACCGCCTCGCCGCCAAACAGCCGGGCATCCACATCGGCCAGCAGGGCAGGGCAGTGATACGCGGCGCGCCCCATCATCACCCCATCGAAATGCGCGAGATGCCGCTCGGCCTCATCGAGATTCTCGATTCCACCGTTCAGCACAATGGTGAGTTCCGGATGCTCGCGCTTGAGCGCGCACACCAGCTCGTAATCCAGCGGGGGGATTTCGCGGTTTTCTTTGGGCGACAATCCATTTAGCCATGCCTTGCGCGCATGGACCGCAAAGGTCGTAACGCCGGCCTGCCTGCACAGCTCGATCAGTTTGCGCACGGCAATTTCCGGATCCTGTTCATCGATACCGATCCGGCATTTCACCGTAACGGGCAGCGACACTGCCTCTCGCATCGCGCCCATGCAGTCGGCCACCAGCTCCGGTTCCAGCAACAAGCAGGCGCCAAAGCGGCCGGACTGCACGCGGTCAGAGGGGCAGCCGACATTCAGGTTGATTTCGTCGTAACCGAACGCTTCCCCGATTTTGGCGGCTTCTGCCAGCCGCTCTGGCACCGAGCCGCCCAGCTGCAATGCCACCGGCTTCTCGAAAGCGTCAAAGCCCAGCAGCCGTTCGCGGTCGCCACGGATCACCGCTTCCGCCGTGACCATTTCGGTGTAGAGCCGCGCGCGCGAAGTCAGGCAGCGGTGCAGATACCGGCAATGCCGGTCCGTCCACTCCATCATCGGCGCAATGCAGAATCTGTGGCTCTGCGCAACCATTCTCGCATACGATCCGTTCGCTTGTGCACCCGCGATGTAGGCGATCCGGCCTGCATTTCCAACATGGTGGGCCGCCATGACATCCGATCAGCCTTCTGTCCTCGACACACGCCGCGAGCAGGCGTTTCCGACCCTCTCGCGAGAGGACGTTGCGCGGCTGCGCGATTTTGGAGAAACGCGCCGCTACAAGCCTGGCGATCATCTCGTCAAAGCGGGCGAGCGCGCGCCAGGCATGGTGGTGATCCTGTCGGGCGAGGTCGATGCCTCGCAGCACGATGCGCTTGGGCATGACGAACACATCATCACCCACAGGCCCGGTTCTTTCAGTGCAGAGCTCTCCTCGCTCTCCGGTGCGCCGGCGCTGGTGAATGCCGTGGCGAAATCCGACGTGGAGGCCCTCGTCATTCCGCCGGAGCGCTTGCGAGGCCTTATGGTGGAAGAAGCCGATTTAGGCGAGCGGATCATGCGCGCGCTGATCCTGCGCCGCGTTGGCCTGCTCGAAACCGGCCAATCCGGGCCAATGATCGTGGGCGATCGCGAGAACAGCAAGGTGCTCGGCCTCGGGGATTTCCTGCGCCGAAACGGCCACCCTCACCAAATCCTCGATCCGGCAGAAGATGAAACGGGCAAGGTGCTGCTGGAGCGCTTCGATGGCCCACATGATGATCTGCCGCTCGTCTTCTGTCCGGCGGGGCAGGTGCTGCGCAATCCGAGCGAGGACGAGCTCGCCAAGTGCCTCGGACTGGTGAACCCCATCGACCCCTCGAAACTCTACGATGTCGCCATTGTCGGCGCAGGCCCCGCGGGATTGGCGGCCGCAGTGTATGCGGCGTCGGAAGGGCTGGAGGTACTGGTTCTGGACTGTCACGCGTTCGGCGGCCAGGCGGGGGCTTCCGCGCGGATCGAGAATTACCTTGGTTTCCCCACCGGCATCACGGGCATGGCGCTGATGGGGCGCGCCTACAACCAGGCCCAGAAATTCGGCGCGCATCTCTCCATTCCGGATGAGGCCGTCGCCTTGCGCGAAGCCGATGGCCATTTCGGGCTAGACACTTCGGATGGCGATCATGCGAATGCCCGAACAGTCGTGGTCGCCACCGGCGCGCGCTATCGCCGGCCGCACATTCCCGATCTCGAAAAATACGAAGGCTCGCATGTGCATTACTGGGCCTCGGCGCTGGAGGCGAAGCTTTGCGCCGGCGAAGAGGTGGCGCTTGTGGGGGCCGGGAATTCCGCAGGGCAGGGAGCGGTGTTTCTCGCGAGCAAGGTGAAGAAGGTCTGGATACTGATGCGCGGCAAGGATTTGCGCCAGAGCATGTCGGAATATCTGGTGGAACGGATTTCGGCGCAGGACAACATCGAGGTTATGGCGCAGACCGAAATAACGATGCTTGCCGGCGATGGCAGCAAACTCGAACGCGTGCGCTGGCGAGACAGAGCTTCGGGTGAAGAAACCGAGCATCCGATCCGCCATGTATTTCTGTTCTGCGGAGCGGAGCCGAATACCGACTGGTTGAAATCCTCGGGGCTGCAGCTGGACAGCAAGCGGTTTGTCTGCACCGGGATCGAAATCGATAAGAACCATCCCCCATTGCAGACGAGCCGTGATGGCGTGTTCGCCATCGGCGACGTACGCTCAGGTTCCATCAAGCGTGTCGCAGCCGCAGTGGGTGAGGGCGCGCAAGCCGTCGCGGCGCTCCATGCGTATCTCGCAAAACTGGAGGCAGCGGCCCCTTAACGGCTCTGTCGATTCGTCGACCGCCGCTCCGGTTTCAGCTGCCGCGAAACGGGCCTATCCAGATGCCAACCAACGCCGCCAGTGACACCAGCGCCAGAAAGCCATTGACGAAGTAGAGCACTCCGCGTGGAATATGGCGTACATCCGGCCTTGGCGGCGGAGCACCCGAAAAAAGTTCGCGCCATACGGCAGCGCCGAAACAGAAGCCGCTGAACAGGATCAGTACGCTTCCCACACCCATGACCGGCCAATGGCCGAGTGCGCTTGCCAGCAGAGTGCGGGCGCCGACGCCGCTGGCCAGCGCTGCCAGCCCGGTGCGCATCCAGGCGGCATATGAGCGCTCGGCCGCCAGCACCGTGCGGTCCGCGGCAAGTTCTGTGCGCCGGTCCGCCTTTTCTTCGATGTGTTCGAGAGGTTGGTCCATCCCTCTGCACAATCGTGGCGCACCGGCCGCGGTTCCCACGATCAGCCGCCCGGCGTCCGCCGGCCAGTCTCGAATCGAAGGCTGGGCACCGCCGGCGCCACGCCGCAATTGATGCCGATTCCCTTTGCACGGCTGACGCGCTTCCCCCACAATGATAACT
>DATIEM010000163.1:0-6911 GCA_035455725.1 Rhizomicrobium sp.
TGGCCCAGCCGCAGCTCCGGCTGCAAATCCAAGATGTACTGGCACTCTTCATCCAGCACACGTTCCGGCAGACGGAATTTCGGAATCTGCGTGCGCATCATACCGCCGGCATGGGGATCGGCATCGTATAAAACACACGTGTAGCCCAGCGGCAGGAGGTCGCGCGCCACCGTGAGCGAGGCGGGGCCCGCGCCAATCAGCGCGATGCGCTTGCCGTTCTTCACCGCCGCCGGTTTGGGCAGGCGGTCGCGGATGTCATCCTTGTTGTCGGCGGCGACGCGCTTCAGCCGGCAGATCGCGACAGGCTCCGCCTCCACGCGGGCGCGCCGGCAGGCGGGCTCGCATGGCCGGTCGCAGGTGCGCCCGAGAATCCCTGGGAACACGTTCGACCACCAGTTGATCATGTAAGCGTCGGTGTAGCGGCCGGCCGCGATGTAGCGGATGTATTCCGGCACAGGCGTGTGCGCGGGGCACGCCCACTGGCAATCGACGACCTTGTGGAAGTAGTCGGGGTTCGTGATGTCGGTCGGCTTCATGCCGGGGGCTTGGGCGGCGGCGCCTTCAGCCAGATCGAGAGCCATATTCCTTCAATAACTCCAAACACCTAACGCGCCGCAAATCCCGCGCGCGCGGCAGCCGAATCGCCCCGATTCCGGCGGTTGCCCCTTGAGGCGCCGCATAATAGGGAAAGGCGGACTCGGCGCAACCCGCGTGGCTGCTAACCATGGCAGCTTTGGAAGGGGGAGGCTGGTCGTCGTGAAAAGGCCTATCCCGGATTTTTTCGCGACCGTGCTATGGGCGGTGTTCCTGGTTGCCGTTCTCATCCGTTGGTTCCCGACATCATCAATCGCTCCTGGATTGGCTGAATTCCGCCACTTACCGTTGGGGGACAGGAATTGGTCGGCATTTGTGTCCGCGCAGGATGACTACACCCTGCTCGTGCGCGGCACCGAACGTGAACTGGTTCCGGAACGGGAGCGGCAGGGCATGGGCCTGCTGCCCTATTTCCCGCTGGCAAGCGGCATGCTCACCGGCAAGTACAAGCAAAACGAGCAATTGCCTGCCCGCACCCGAATGGCTGCCATGAAACGACTCGCCGAGCGTACATGACCGAGGCGAACTGGGCTAAGGTGAAGACGCTGGACGCGTTCTGTGGCGCCCGCGGCCACACCATGCTGGAACTGGCGTTCAGCTGGCTCGCTTCGCGCCCCTGCATCTCCGGTGTGATCGCCGGCGCGACCAAGCCCGAGCAAGTGGAGCAGAACGTGCAGGCGGTAAACTGGAAACTCTCGCCGGAAGATATGGCTGAAATCGACCGAATCACCGCCGCGGAATGATCACTCCGCCGGTTGCGGTGCGCGCTTCGGCCCGCGGCCGCGCCGGTCGCGCACCCAGTCCCCGGCCCGATCGAGATAGATGTACAGCACCGGCGTGATGTAGAGCGTCAGCAGCTGCGACAGCAGCAGGCCGCCGACCACGGCCAGACCCAGCGGTCGCCGCGTCTCGCCGCCCTGGCCGAATCCAACAGCGATGGGCAAGGTGCCCATCAGCGCCGCCATCGTCGTCATCATGATGGGGCGGAATCGGATGAGAGCGGCTTCCACGATGGCGTCTTGCGCGCTGATCCCCTCGCCGCGCTCACGGGTGAGTGCGAAGTCGATCATCATGATCGCATTCTTCTTCACGATGCCAATCAGCATGATCATACCGACGAAGGCGTAGAGGCTGAGCGGAACGTCGAACAGCCACAGCGTGACCAGCGCGCCTACGGCCGCGGACGGCAAGCCTGACAAAATCGTCAGCGGGTGGATGAAGCTCTCGTAGAGAATGCCCAGCACGATGTAGACCGTCACCAGCGCGATCGCGAGAAGCAGGCCCATGCTGCTGGTCGAGCTCTGGAAGGCTTGTGCATTGCCCTGGAAGCCGCCCTGAACCGTGGCTGGAATACCGAGCTGGCGCTGCAGGCGCGGAATGGTCGCGGTGGCGTAGCTCATGGCGTAGCCGGCCGCGAGATCGAAGGAGATGGTCGCCGACGGCAACTGACCCTGATGGTTGATGCTGAGCGGCATTGTGCTCTGCATGGCGCGAGTCACGGACGTGAGCGGCACAAGGGTGTTTTGGGCGCCGGCGGTCGTGCCGGACGTTACCGGCATGGACGCTGTCACGTAGATGCGCGAAAGCGCCGTGGGATCCATCTGGTCGCGCGGCAGCACTTCGAGGATCACTTCGTAAGTATCCGATGATGCGTAGATGTTGGAAATCTGCTCGCCGCCAAACGCCGCGCCCAGTGCCGTCTGGATCGCCTGCGGCGTCACTCCCAAAGAGGCCGCGCGGTCGCGGTCGATAGTGACCGTCAAAGATGGTGCTGTAAGCTGAAGATCGCTGGTGACGTCCACAAAGCCAGCCGTCTTCGACATCGCGTTCATCAGCTTGAGCGCGCTAATCTGCAGTTCGCCCAGGTCCAGATCCTGAAGCGTGTACTGATACTGCGATTTCGTGAGCCGCCCCCCCAAACGGATGGCCGGCGGGTTCTGCATAAAGACGTTGATGCCCGGGATGCGCGCGAATTTGGGACGCATTTCCCGGATGATTTCGTCCGACGACATGTAATGGCACCAAAGACCGAAGAACGTGCAGCGTTCCTCGCGCTCGCCCACCGGCTTCAGCGTCAGGAAAATGCGCCCGCTGTTGACGCCGGTGCTGGAACCGCCGCTGCCCACCGACGACATGAAACCGGCCACGTTCCGGTTATGCGACACGATTTCGGCGGCCTGCCATTGGTAGCGCGACATCTGATCGAAGGACGTGCCGTTTGCCGCTTCGGTGAGCGCGAAAATCTGGCCGGTGTCTTCACTCGGCAGGAAATCCTGGGGCATGACCATGAATATCAGGACTGTGGCGGCGAGCGTGCCCAGGAAGACAACGAATACCATCGGCCGGTGATCGACGCTCCAGTGCAGCGAACGGTCATAGGCATCCCGCATGCGATCGAAGGTCCGCTCCGACCAGTCATAGAGGCGGTTGTGCCGCCGCTCTTTCTCAGGTTTCAGCAGGCGCGCGCACAGCATTGGCGTGAGCGTCACCGAAACAATCCCGGAGAACAGAATAGCGAGCACGATGGTGACAGCGAACTCGTGCAATAGCCGGCCGATGATTCCGCCCATGAACACCAGCGGAATGAACACCGCCGCCAGCGAAGCTGTCATCGAAATGATGGTGAACCCGATTTCGCGCGCGCCCCTGAGCGCCGCTTGCATCGGCGGCTCGCCCTCTTCTACGTGGCGCACCACATTTTCGAGCATCACGATGGCGTCGTCGACGACGAAGCCGACCGACAGCGTCAGGGCCAGCAGAGAAAGATTGTCGAGGCTGAAGCCGAGGAACGACATGCCGGCAAAGGTGCCGATCACGGCGATCGGCAGTGCAAGCGACGGGATAAGGGTGGCCGTCAGCGTGCGCAGGAAAATAAAAATCACCGCCACCACCAGTATCGCGGCGAGCAGCAGCGTCGTCTGCACGTCCGACACGGAGGCCCGGATCGACTGGCTCCGGTCATAAAGGATTTTCAGTTGCACACTGGCGGGCAGCTGCCGCTCGAATTGCGGCAGGATCCTCTTGATCTCATCCACCACCTTGATCGTGTTAGATCCGGGCTGACGCTGGATCGCCAGGATGATGGCGCGCCGGCCATCGTACCAGCTGGCCACATATTTGTTCTCGACACTGTCGAGCACCCGCGCCACGTCCTTCACGCGCACGGGCCCTCCATTCCGATAGGCGATCACCTGATCCTGGAACTGCGACGCGTCCATCAGCTGCCCGGTGGCATGGATCATCACCGTCTGCTTCGGACCGTTCAGCGCGCCGGTGGGGATGTTGGAATTGGCCGCGCTGGCAATGTTCGCCACCTGGTCGATCCCGATGCCGCGGGCGGCAAGCGCCGCGGGATCGGCCTGGATGCGCACGGCGAATTTCTGCGATCCGTAGACGTTGACCTGCGCCACGCCATCAAGTGTCGAGAGCTGCCGGGCGAGCAGTGTCTCGGCATACTTGTCGACCTCCTGCAGCGGTAGGGAGGGCGAGCTCATGGTGATGTAGATGATCGGCGAATCCGCTGGGTTCACCTTCCGCATCGTCGGCGGCGACGGCATGTTGGTCGGCAGCTGCCGTCCCGCGGCGGAGATTGCCGCCTGTACGTCCTGCGCAGCGGCATCGAGGTTGCGGTCCAGATCGAACTGGATGGTAATCTGTGTCGAGCCCTGCGAGCTCGACGAGCTCATATTGCTGACGCCGGCGATGGTGGAGAACTGGTTTTCGAGCGGCGTCGCCACCGAAGACGCCATCGTTTCCGGATCTGCGCCCGGAAGGCTGGCCGAAACCTGAATGGTGGGAAAATCGACGTTCGGAAGTTCGCTGACCGGCAGCGTCATGTAGCCGAACAGGCCGAAGATGACGAGCGCCGCCATCAGCAGGATCGTCATCACCGGCCGGCGGATGAACATTTCGGAGAAGTTCATGGGGTGCCGGGAGCCCGGCGTTGCCTGCCCAAGCGCCGGCCGTTCGGAACGGTTACCGCGCCCCCGGGAACCACACGCAACTGCCCATCGGTAATCACCCGATCTCCGGCATGCACGTTACCGGAAATCGCATCCATGCGGCCGTCGTCGTACAGCACGCTTACGGGCACCATCTCCGCCTTATTTTGTGGCGAAACGACGTAAACGTAGCGGCTGCCCGGTCCCTGATTCACCGCTTCGCGAGGCACCACCACGGAGCCCGGCAGGCGACCGAGCGAAACTGCCACGTCAAGCAGCTGGCCGGGCAACAGGTGATAATCCTGATTGTTGAAGGTGGCGCGCAATTCCACCGTGCCGGTGATGTTGTCAATCGCATTGCCGATGAAATCGACCGGGGCCGTGAGGCGAGCGTTCGCTGCATCGTGCGCCTGCAGTGTCGCGAACAGCTGGTGCGCCTGCATCTCAGCCTGAATGCGCGGAAGATCGGCTTGCGGTAGAAAGAAGGAAACCTTCACCGGCTGGATTTGCGTGATCACCACCAGCGGGTTGGTGCCGTTCGCCGGCACCACGTTGCCGGGCTGGATGAGCATCGGCCCGGTCTTGCCGTTTATCGGCGAGCGGATCTGCGCGTAGATCACATTGAGCCGGTTGGTTTCCACGCTGGCAGCGTCAGCGGCCACTGTCGCGGCGAGCGCCTTTGCTTGTGCCGTGAACTGGTCGGCCTGGCTCTTCGAAGCGGCGCCTTGCGCGGCCAGCGCCGCGTAGCGGGCGGCATCGTTGCGCGCACTGACCAGCGATGCCTGGTCGCGCTGCTGCATGGCAACGGCTTGCGCCAGCGCTGCCTGAAACGGGCGGGGGTCTAGCTGAAAGAGTAGATCGCCCTTCCGGACGATGTCGCCCTCCTTGAAGTGCGCCGCCACCAGCTGGCCTTCCACGCGGGAAGTGACCTGCACGGTGTTATTGGCGACAATGGTGCCGATCGTGTGCTCCTGCACGGTTACATTGCGTGTCTGCGCAATCGCCACGCGGACGGGAGGGGGTGGCGGGGTGGGCGGCTTTCCGCCACCGGCGAAAAACAGCCGCCAGGCGGCAAGGGCGAGAATGACAGCCCCGAGCAGGATGGCCCCCACGCGGAAGCGTTCGCCGCCACGCGGCCGCGCAAGCGGCTTCTCGTACACGGCCTCCGGCGGCCGTTCCGAATGGGGCAGGCGAACGTCCATCAGACAGTCCCGACGCGGAAAACCGGAGTCGCTTTTCGGCCCATCCGGCTTTCCCCGTCCACTATAACCCGGGTTGCGCGTTGCCGCAGGCTCCGGGCGCGGTGAAATCCTGGCGGGGGAAGCATAACCCGTCGCGCCTTTGCAATCCGTAAGTCGTGGCCGCGACGCCGGTTCCGGTGAGCTCGGCGGTCGCAATCCCTTGAAACAGCGGGAATCCACGCCTTCCCGGTACGATTGCTCCGGTGCGGGCCCCCATATATAAGCGCCCGCTTCCCCAAACCGCGCGCCCCATGGACATCCGCAACATCGCCATCATTGCCCATGTCGACCATGGAAAAACCACGCTGGTGGACCAGCTGCTGCGGCAGTCGGGCTCGGTGCGCGACAACCAACATATGGAGGAACGCGCCCTGGACTCCAACGATCTGGAGCGCGAGCGCGGCATCACCATCCTGGCGAAATGCACCAGCGTGGAGTGGGAAGGCACCCGCATCAACATCGTCGACACGCCGGGCCATGCCGATTTCGGCGGCGAGGTGGAGCGTATTCTCTCCATGGTGGATGGCGTGGTGCTGCTGGTGGATGCGGCGGAATCCGTCATGCCGCAGACCAAGTTCGTGCTTTCGAAGGCGCTGAAACTGGGATTGAAGCCCATCGTCGTCATCAACAAGATCGACCGGCAGGACGCACAACCGAAGGAGACGCTGGAAAGCATCTTCGATCTGTTCCTCGCGCTCGAGGCCAATGACGATCAGCTGGATTTTCATGTGCTCTACGCATCCGGCCGCAACGGTTGGGCGGTCGCCGACCTTGCCGATGATCGTCACGATTTGTCTCCGTTGTTTGCCCGAATTGTCGCAGATGTTCCCAAGCCGAAACCGCTGGCGCAGGCGGGAGATGAATTCCCCTTCACAATGCTGGTGACCACCCTGGAAGCCGACCCGTATCTGGGCCGCATTCTAACAGGCCGCATCGAATCCGGCGCCATCAACGTGAACCGGGTCATCCACGCACTCGATGGCTACGGCAAGGAAATCGAGCGGACGCGAGTCACCAAGCTGCTGGCGTTTCGGGGCCTTGCGCGCATTCCCATCGCGCGCGCGGAGGCCGGGGACATTGTCGCCATTGCCGGACTGCAGAACGCGACGGTGGCTGACACGCTGTGCGACGTGAA
>DATIEM010000164.1:0-63042 GCA_035455725.1 Rhizomicrobium sp.
CGTGGCCTCGCGCAGTACGAACTGCGCCGAACCTTGCGGAATGGCATCAGCCACATCGGCGGAGACAAGCCGCGCCAAGGTGGTGATCTCATCGCCATGACGCTCTAGCCGCGCGGCGGACTCCACGTTGGCGTCTTTCAGCACGAGGGCCACCTTGGCGGATGCCGGCACGTTCATCTCCGCACGCACTGAGCGGATGCCGGAGACAAGCTCGATCACCCAGCGCATTTCGCTTGCCGCTGTTTCATCTTGCGGCAGATGCGAAAGCTGCGGCCACTTTGCTTCGATTAACAGCGAGTCGCGTTGCGCCGCCGTGCGCGCCCACAGTTCTTCCGTGATGAAGGGCATGAAGGGATGCAGCAGCGCGAAGATCTGGTCGCGCGTCCAGGCGGCCGTCATGCGCCCTTCCGCCTTGGCGCCCTCGTCCGTGCCGTTCAGCAGCGGCTTGATGAATTCCAGGTACCAGTCGCAGAACACATCCCACACGAAGCGGTAGATGGCGCCCGCCGCCTCGTTGAAGCGCAGGCTTTCCAGATTGCGCGTGACCTCGGCGGCCGTGCGCGCGGTTTCCCCCACGATCCATTTGTTGACCGTGTGCGTCACCTGCGCCGGATCGAAGCTGGCGCGTGTTTCGCAGCCGTTCATTTCGCAGAAGCGTGACGCGTTCCACAGCTTGGTGGCGAAGTTGCGGTTCACCTCCACGCGCGAGGGCCCGATGCGCATGTCGCGCCCCTGCCCCGCCGCCAGCGCCAAGGTGAAGCGCAGCGCGTCTGCGCCATAGGCGTCGATCAGCTCCAGCGGATCGACCACGTTGCCCTTGGTCTTCGACATCTTCGCGCCCTTCTCGTCGAGGACGCGGTTGTGGATGTAGGCGATGCGAAACGGCACCTCGTCCATGAAGTGCAGCCCCATCATCATCATGCGGGCGACCCAGAAGAAGATGATGTCGAATGCGGTGACGAGAACGGACGTCGGGTAGTAGCGCTCCAGTTCCGGTGTCTTGTCCGGCCAGCCTAAGGTCGAGAACGGCCACAGCGCGGATGAGAACCATGTATCCAACACATCGGGGTCGCGCGTTAGAGATTTGCCATCTGCTTGCGCGCGCGCCTCCTCCTCGGTTTCGGCGCAGTAGGTGTTTCCTTCGGCATCGTACCAAACGGGAATCTGGTGGCCCCACCAGAGCTGGCGCGAGATGCACCAGGGCTGGATGTTGCGCATCCAGCCGAAGTAGACGTTCCGCCATTGCTCCGGAACGATCTGCGTGCGGCCGTCCTCAACTGCCTTCAGCGCCTTTTCGGCCAGTGGCGCGACGTTCAGATACCACTGCTCGGTGAGATACGGCTCCAGCACCACCGTTTTCGTCTTCTCGTCATGCGGCACGGCGTGCGTGATCGGCTCGATCTTTTCGAGCAGCTCAGCCGCTTCCAAATCAGCCACGATCTGTTTGCGCGCGGCGAAGCGATCCAGCCCGCGATACGCCGGCGGCACAGAGTCGTTCAGCGTGCCGTCCTTGTTCAGAATGTTTCTGACTTCGAGGTCGTGGCGCTTGCCGACTTCGAAATCGTTGAAGTCGTGACCCGGCGTGATCTTCACAGCGCCGGTGCCCTTCTCGGGGTCGGTGTATTCGTCCGCAATGATTGGAATCGGCCGATTGGCCAGCGGCAGGCGCAACATCGCCTTGCGCTCAACAAGTGCTTTGTAGCGTTCGTCCTCGGGATGCACCGCCACGGCTGTATCGCCGAGCATCGTTTCCGGCCGCGTGGTGGCGACGGTGATGAACTGCCCCGGCGCATCTTCTATCGGATAGCGGATGTACCAGAGGTGCCCCTTCATCTCGATGTTCTCGACTTCGAGATCGGAGACGGCCGTTTGCAGCCGCGGGTCCCAGTTGACCAGCCGCTTGTCCTTGTAGATCAGGCCCTGCCGGTACAGCTCAACAAACACTTTAACAACCGCGCGCGAGAGCCCTTCATCCATGGTGAATCGCTCGCGCGACCAGTCCGCCGAAGCCCCCAGCCGGCGCAGCTGCCGGCCGATAGCGCCGCCGGATTCTTCCTTCCAGCGCCACACCTCTTCGAGGAATTTTTCGCGGCCCATAGCCACGCGGCTTTGCTGCCGCTCCGCCAGTTGCCGCTCCACCACCAGCTGCGTAGCGATGCCGGCGTGGTCCATGCCCGGCTGCCACAGCACATCACGCCCCCGCATCCGCTCGAAGCGCGCCAGCACATCCTGCAAGGTGTTGTTCAGGGCATGGCCGACATGCAGCCGCCCCGTCACATTGGGCGGCGGGATGACAATGCAGAACGGCTCCGCGTCGGGGCGGCGACCGGCGCGAAAGGCGCCGCTCTCTTCCCATTGCGCATAAATGCGGGGTTCGATTGCCGCGAAGTTGTAGGCCTTGTCGAGCATAGCTGCCTCTTGCGGGAGGGCCGGTCGTTCGTCAACCGGCGCACTCCCGAGAGGCAGGAGGCCGGCTGATCGGCGCCGGCCGCAAAAAAGGGATTAGCGGCCGCGCGCTCTGATGATGCGAGCGACTTCTTCCCGCACCGCGCCTTCCAGCAGGGCCGGGAAGTGCTCGTCCATCCAGTCGCGCAGCAGCGGCTTGACGGCATGTAGAAGTTCATCGTGGTGGTGGTCCATCCACTGCTGCAGGCCCGGATCCACCGAGGCGCGCACTGCGCGCTCGAACACGGCTTCGATCGAGTTTCCTTCAACAGGAGCGAAGGATGCAGTGGGTCGCGCTTCGGAGGCGCGCTGGACGTTCACCTGATCGAGACCGGCGAAGGTCTGCTCAATGGCCTGGCGTGTGCTGTCGGAGAAGATGCCTTCATGCGAAAGCGCCTGTGCGGAACTGCTCACGTGCGTATCCTCGTTTGTGGACGTTGAAGGTTCGCTTTCAGCATCGACGCTACCCGACGGAGCGGATGTCATGGACACCAATTCCGGCTCGACGAAAGCAGCAGATAGCTCCGTTTCTTCTCGCGCCGGCGGAGGGGGCGGCGGCGGAGGCGCAACTTGCGTCTGTGGCGGCTCCTGGTGCACTTCCTGCGTCAGTTCGAGAATCCGTGCTTCCTGCTTTGGGGGGGGCGGTGGCTCGTTCGTATCCTCGGCAATGATTTTCCGGATGGAAGCGAGAATCTCTTCCATGGTCGGTTCCTGTTGAGGGACTGAAGAACTCATCGTGGCGCTCCGCCAACCTCACTGAAAACCCTAGGATAGTTAATCAGAGAAGGAAATATCGCGTTAACAACGCCAGATTGCATCTCAAACAAAGGAAAGGCCTTAAAATACAAAGGCTTTTTCGCGCGCAAATCCTGGAAGGACAGGCACATAGGCGTCGAAATCCGTGCGATTTCCGACGCGCCCACGGTCACGCACGAACAAGTTCGCCCGGCTCTGCTTGCCGGCGCGGATTATGGTCACGAGTCTTCCGCTTTCGCCAAGTTGTTCGAACAGTTGCAACGGTTCCACTTCGATCGCGCCGTTGATAAAAATGACATCGTAGGGCGCGTGAGCAGCTGCGCCATCGCTCAGCTTGCCGCGAAGCACGCGCGCCGGGCAGCCACATTCGGCCAACAGCTGCGACGCCCGCGCGACCAGTTCATCATTGTCTTCGATTGCGGTAACTGCACCCGCCAGTCGCGCGAGCACCGCGGTCGAATACCCGGATGCACAACCCACATCCAGCAGATGATCCGTCGGGGCTATCTCCGCCAGTTGCGCCAGTTTTGCGAATGTGCGTGGATCGAGCAGGTACCGTCGGTGCCACACCTCAACGGCTGTATCGGCATAGGCAAGCGGCCGTTTGTCTTCCGGCACGAACCGGTCGCGCGGAATCTCGCGCATCGCCGCCTGGATACGCTCGTCGGTGACATCGCTGGTGCGCACCTGCGAATCGACCATGTTGAGGCGCTGTCTCAGGTAATCCGGCATTGCAGGGATCCGTGGAAAATGGCGGCGCGGCTTATACTGGGCCCCCGCCGCCGTGACAAACCTGCTCCCGTGCTCGGAACCAGAATCGCCGACCAGCGGGACCGGCAGTTCCCCGGGGCTCTTTGCCATGCGGTAAACCGGAGTCCGTCCCCTCTCCGCGCCGCCAACAGTGCGTTTGCCGATTGGCTCCCTTCAGCGGTCTGCGGGATGACGGGCTGCTTTTCTGGCCGCGATCATCTGCGCAACCCTTGCGGTCGTTGAGACGCGCGAACCGCGTCGGGCGGCAAATCCCAACTTGTAAATACCGCTGTTGGCCTCGAAACAACTGCTGCCGCTGTAGCAGACCCATTCGTCCCAACTTCCGCCGTTCTCAATGGGTTTGTAAATGTCGTAGACAACCCCAAACGAAGATTGGCTCTCATTCAAGGTGAACTTCTTTCGGTTCACGGTGCCGACCACCGGAACATCGCGCCCGCCGCACCCATCGTTCAGATGTGTACCAACCGCAATGTGTTTGCCTTCCGCTCTGTCTTTCCGAAATGTCATGCCATCGCAGTACGAATTAGCACCGCCCCCGGTAAAGAAATGAACAGTGTAGGATCTGGATTCATCCTCGGCCGCCGCGGGCGCGATGCTGCCAAGAAACGCCGCTACGCTGAGCATGAGAAATTTGTTCATGTGTCCCTCCCCTTGCGCTCTCCAGGATACCGGCAGGGGAGGTTCTCGAAAACCCCCGCCACAACTCGATGTGCGGCGGCAATCCGGTGGCAAATCCCTTTTGTTGCCATTCAGCGGTGGTCTGAGTAATTGAAGTTTCCATTGGACGGCCACGTGGCGGAGTGGTGACGCAGCGGTCTGCAAACTCTATGTGCAGCATCCGGCCGCATCCGGCCCTATCCCATTTAGTGCGGATTGCTTGGGCATTTCCGACCCCGCCGAACGCCCCTGCCCTGCTTCGTCTGGTTATGTGCTGGCGAGTTGGGTAGCAAGATCGATAGCATCAGGCCCGTGGAAATCGTGGAAGCGGGCCATGCAGGCTCATAGCATCGAGACCTACGCCGGGCACGTGATCGGGCAAAAGGGTGAAATCGCTGCGGTGCTGTGCGTCACCTACTCGCTCGATTCCGCTGGTCAGAACAACGCCGCGCTCTTTGGACAGATCGGCTCGAATTTCCCGGCCCTGACGATGCCGAGTGGCCGCGCGCTCACATTCCCGAGCAGCTGCGCATCGCAGGGTCAGCCACGGTTCTATTTGATCCTGGGGTCACACGGGACAACGAGGTGTCGTTCCTCAGCCAAAAGCTGACCCACGCCTATGGGCCAGTAGTGCAGAACGTGGCGGTCCACCCCCAGCCCTAGGACTTTCTTTGCTAGCCTCTCCCTACCTGTAGCGATGGCTCTGCAACGTCGAATCAGTGCCCCATTCGCGCGCGGTGCCGATCCCTGATGTTATTCTCCAGCGGGATGGCCATGACTGGACAAAGCGCTTTGCCAAAGAGTTTGTGTCATGTCGCACTTCGCAAATTCAGTTAGCCCGTAGTTCCCCCCGTTCTGAGCCAGTGCGCACAATCCGGCGTGAGATTGGCCGCGGCTATTTCATCGCAGCGCGCAATTTCGTCTGGGCTCAAGAGCTCGCGCCAGCGCCCGTTCGTGCCCTTGTTGATGAAAGTCGGACCACCGCCGACGAAAGCCTTTTGGAGGAGTTCCGACTTTCTGGAGACCTCTTTCATGTGCTCAATACCGCAATTGTGCAGCATGAGCGGGAATTTCGCCTCGTCGATGGAAATCTCGAGGAACTTTGCGATCCGCCGGACCTCGCCCGGTAAATCGGCCTTCAATCTGGCGTAATGCAGCAGCAGGACATTGGGCAGATGACGTGCATCCCACCATCCCTGCACATTCGCCCAGTAGGAATTGTTCGAAAGTGGATCGGTCTCAAGCCATAGCCGGTAATAGTCACGAATGTCTTCGGGCAGTTTCGGCGGCGGCGCGACGCCCAGCCGGCGCCCGACTTCCGCAATTCGCCCGCCGAATTCTTGCGTGAAGTTCCCCAAATGATGATGAAAACTCCAGACCACATCGCGCGCATCGCGGCCGACGTAGAGGTACTTGGCCTTCGGCGAGAAGACGAGGGTATCGAGGGGCAGGTGCGTCTTGAGAAAACGGCGATGAGTCTGCTTCTCGGCTTGCTGTAGGGCTTCCGGCGTGATCTGAAAATCTATCCACGGCGAGATGTCCTGCCCAAAGACTGTTTCATCGCCCGGAAAAATCAGCTGACTGACGATCTGTTGTGTCCAGGTGGTTCCGGTCTTAGCCCAAGTGGCGATCACGATATCGTCGTCGCGGAATTCGAAGTCATTCCAGCGGCTCGAATCCAAGACGGGAGTTTGCAATTCGCGCGTTTTCTTTGGCCACGCAATCCTCGCAGTTGCTGTAGACACCCTTCGCCCCCCAAGCCATCTCTCCGGCTATGAAAGCGCTAAATGTATGGAACCACAAGGTTGGTTCGGTTGGAAGCGATGTGATCGGCGCTGCTCCCGCGCCCGGCGGGCATGGCGAGCCCTTTCTTTTCGATTCGCTGACGTTGCATTTCAGACCTGCCGGACGCACAGTTTGACAGTTCATGGCTAGCGCTGCCTATGAACAGGGGGGAAGGCAATGCTTTTGAATCTGCTATTAGCCACTGCCGCAGCTATTGGCGGTAGTTCTAACGTTGCCGGTCAAACCGCTGTCCATCGCATCTTCAGCGTCACACCGAGAATGACCAGCCTTTACGACCAGAACGGTAATGACATTGGAAATTACGTCTTCTCAGAACATTTTTTCGACTCGAGCCTCGACGCCTACGACAGCCAGGCAGCCGATGATTTTGTCGTTCCTTCGGGTCATCTCTGGAACGTGAAAGAAATCGATGTCACGGGCACCTACTTTTTTGGTTCCGGGCAAGTGACCTCCGTCCACGTCTTCTTTTACAACGACCAGGCCGGGCTGCCGGGATCGCCTAATGCGGATTGCAATAACCTCGGGCCTAGCGAGGCAAACGGTTCCGGCAGCTTCGTGGTGAAGATACCAAAGACCTGCAAGGTGAAGCTTCGGCACGGCACGCATTGGCTATCGGTTCAGGTCAACGATTCTGCAAGTCGCCAATGGGGCTGGGAGGGGACCTCCACACAAAATGGGAATCCTTTTGCCTGGAGAAATCCCGGCGACGCATTGGGTACAGGTTGCACAACTTGGCGCACCGACTGCTTCGCTACCGAATTCGATCTGATGTTCGCGCTGAAGGGAAAGGATGTGATTAGGTAGAGCCAAGTGTGGCGGTCTTTACTGCTGATCATTGGATCGGAAACGGCACCTAAACTCCGGGCCTATCGGTGCCCCAGCGGACCATGAATGGGGTAGGCGGAATGGCCCGGCGATGCGAGAAGTTGTGATAGTTCGTGCAATTCAACCACCACCAATGCGGATGATTGCGCTGAAGCTGCCCCCAGCGTCGGAATTTGGCGGCGGCGGTTCTCGCTTCTTTGCCATCCGCGAATCGAAGGTGGTTCGAGAAGGGATTGTCCACCAGAAAACGCGGGGTCGCCATGATGACTGGCGCTTGGGCTCGGAAAGGCGCCACCTGAAAGCCTCGTGTTCGCTCGTTTTCATGGCGAGCCGCGGAGCCCGAACCGGTTCTCTCAGGAATGGGCTGAGGCAGCCAAAGCGGTCGGGCTGAGGGTAACTTTCCACGCGCCGCGGCACACACACGCGAGCCAGCTAATCGCCGCCGGCCTCGACCTGTTGACAGTGTCGCGCCGCTTGGGCACGGAAGCCCGACCATCACCCTCGGGGTGTATGGGCACCTGTTCACAAACACCGATACGCGCGCAGTGCAGGCTTTGGATTCGGCGTTTGGAGGTGTGGGCTAAGGCGTTCGGTAGCAGTTCGGTAGCAAATCTTGCTTTGTTGCCATTGGCCTCCGACACTAAGCCGTTGAAGTGAGTGCGTTGAGGCCACGTGGCGGAGTGGTGACGCAGCGGTCTGCAAAACCGCGTACCCCGGTTCAATTCCGGGCGTGGCCTCCATAATCATCATCCTTATTCCGCTCCTTCAGTTCCCGGAAGATTGCTGAACGAAGTCTCGCAGGGCGCGTTACCGATGCACAGTCACGCAGAGGGAACTTCTCAATGAGACTTCGAACCATAGTATTGGCAGCAGCCTTGCTGGCTCCCGGAGCCGCTCTGGCACAAGGCGCGGGCGCGGGCGTCCAGGTAGGCCCAGTTGGCGTAGGCGCCGGTGTGGGAACCGGCGGCGTGGCCGCGGGCGCCCACGTCGGCCCGATTGGAGCCTCGGCCGGCGTTGGCGGCAGCGTTGTTGTTCGCCATCGCCACTGCCGTGGCGGATGGTATTGGCACCATCATCACCGCTATTGCCGCCGGTGGTGATCGCCGGCCGCTAACGGCCATGAGGAGGACGTGCCTTGTTCGGGTTGTTCCGGCTGATGATCCGATTTTTCCTGCTGCGTTCCATCTGGCGGCTGTTGCGACAGGATAGCCGGCGGCCGGTGCGCGGCAGCGGGTTCCGATAGGCGATTGAACCCAAACCGGCGCGGCCCCAAGACCTTGGGCAGCTTTCTTACTGGTTCGCTAAATTTTGTGACGCTGTTAAGATTTTGTTAACCTTAAGGTGTGACGCTACCAGCGTCTTCCCTTGAAGACACCCCACCATTACCCAACGCCTTGGGGCCGGACCCACCATCCGGCCCCTTCTTATATCTGTTCGCCGCCCCTCTTGCGTCGCCCCCACCAGAGCGCCAGGCGTCGCCGCAAGCGCCGGATCGCAGCGAATTCTCCCGACAGTACCACCAGGCCCAGCGGCAGCATCCAGAGCCCGAGGACCGGGAGGAAAAACAGCATCCCGCCGGCGAGCAGGGCGACGCCGAGCCCGATGCGGGCGGCGCGGGAGCGCGGCAGCCGAACCCGGAACCTCCCTACGCGGACATGCGCCCCGGTGGTTTGCGGATCGGTTCGACCGGTCGACGGACCTTGCGGCATGGAGTCTCTGGAAACAGCCAGCGTCGAATTTTGATGTGGCATTGCTGGCGGCGATTGGCTAGAGAACGCGCCTGTTCCCCGGTAGCTCAGTCGGTAGAGCAAGCGGCTGTTAACCGCTGGGTCGCTGGTTCGAGTCCGGCCCGGGGAGCCAATTTTTTCGAGTATTTGGCCCACGTAACTGCCACCCGTTTCGGGGAAGAAGGCGGCGGCCAATCCGTGGCAGGCGACCGGCCTTGAATGGCAGACGTCTTCGCCGCCGCCAACCGGCAATTTCGCCGCCCCGCCGGTGATCACCGATCCTTACGAATACCACCCGAAAGAAAGGCCGGTGGACGCGCAGGGGCAACTGCTGTGAGCGAGCGCACCTTCCTTCGCACCCCGTGGGAGAACCTTGAACGCCAGCACGTGGCGGTGTCGTTCGGCATGTGGGTGTTCCTGGCGAGCGAAATCCTGCTCTTCGCCGGCCTTTTCGGCGGCTACAGCATTTACCGCAGCTTATATCCGCATGGCTTGCGGCTGGCCGCGAGACTGATATCGTGTACGGTACCGCCAACACCGCCATCCTGATGACGAGCAGCCTCACCATTGCTGTTGGCGGGACGCTTCGCCCGCGCCAATTTCGGCGACGCAGCGTGGCGGTTGCTGATCGCCACCATTGCGTTGGAGCTGGTGTTTCTGGTGTTGAAAGGATTCGAATACCGGGAGGACCTTGAGAAGCATCTGTTTCCGGGGCCGCATTTCCCGCTCGCGCAAAGGGGCGCGCAGCTGTTCTTCTCCTTCTACTGGATCATCACCGGCGTGCACGCCATTCACGTATCGTTCGGATTGATCGCCGTTGGGCGACTCGCGGTTCTTAGCCGCCGGAGAGTGGCCTGGCTGTGGGGCAGCGGATCGGAAGAGGCGACGGCGCTCTACTGGCACCTCGTGGATGTGATCTGGATCATCCTTTACCCGCTGCTCTATCTCACGGGGAGATCCACTCATGGATAAGCGCGCGCGCAAGCACGAGCTGTGGCTGCGGCCGGTGCTGACATGGATCGCGCTGTGCCTTCTGTTGGCGCTGACCTGCGGGCTCTCCTATGTGCCGCTCGGCAGCGGCAATCTGCCGGTCGCGCTCGCGATCGCCGCGATCAAAGCATCGCTGGTCGCGCTAGTGTTCATGCGGCTGTTTGAGCCCAATCCGCTGGACGCGGCTCGCTGCCGCCGCGGGCCCCCTCTGGATTTTCATCATGTTTCTGTTCGCCGGAGCAGACTATATGACCCGCTGATACGCCATAACTAAGGAGGGGAGCCAATTTCTACGCATCCTCCGGCAGCTGGATAATCATGCGGTAACAGTCGAGGCTGCGGCTCAGGAATTCGTAAGCCGCCCCCCACAGGTACAGCCGGAAGCGCCGATAATCGAATTCACCAAACTTCCCCACTACGAACTCCCTGTGCGCGTCGAAGTTCTTTGCCCATTGCACGAATGTGTAAAAATAGCTGAGGCGGTCGTTGAAAATTTCCTCCACCTGCAGCGGCGTCTTGGCCAACTTGCGCAGAAAATCGTCCAGCACGAGGAAGGAGTGATTGCCGGGATAGATATATTTCACCATGAACGAAGACAGCTCGTATTTTTTGGTGCTGGCGCTGCCATCCAGGAAAATGCGGCCGCCCGGCTTCAGCAGGCTCATAAACTTCTGCAGCACCCGAAGGTAATCGGGCAGATGCTCGATGACGCCCATGATAACGATGGCATCGTATTTGCGATCTGACTCGTATTCGAACAGGTCCGTCTCGATCAGTTCCCAATCGTGTCCAAGCTCTTTCGCGCGCTTGTTGAGATAATCGATCGAGACTTTTGAAATCGAAATTCCCGTGCATTGCACACCCCGGGCTGAGGCATACTCAAACCAGGCGCCCCATCCTGGCCCCACTTCCAGAATGTGGTCGCCAGGTTTCAACCCCAGCTTTCGGAAGCAATAGTCGAATTTGCGCAAGGTCGCCACGTCGAGAGTCTCATCGGCGTGGTCGTAGACACCCTGCGTGTAGCAGGGCGTAATCGGATCGAGGAAGCTGAGGAAGAACGCCGGGTCGATGTCATAATGGGCCGTAATAGCCCGCTTATTGGTGTGGATCTGCCCAAACAGCAGCGGCTGAATAAAACGCCATGCTTCGGCCAGCAGGTGGACGTCCTTCATAGAGGCGCGGAGCTCGAAGGGCTTCAGCATGTCGCCCTCCAGATCAATGTCTCCTACGAGAAAAGCATCCGCGATGCGGCCTTCGTCGATGCTGGAGATTGCCCGCACAGCGTTTCGATTCTTGAGCGTGACACGAAACGCCGGCACGCCCCGTCCGAAAAGCTGCGATGAGCCGTCAGGCATCCTAACTTCGAACGGCACTGCAACATCTGAATATTGAGCGGCAAAGCTGCCGAGCAGGGATTTGCCCGACGGCCGCGCGCGTGAGGGTTCGGACTGGTCGGCGTCAACTTTGATCGTTTCGGTCACACTGGCTTCCATTCTCGCTAAACCACCACCCTAGGAGCTGTGAACGGTGTTGTCACCGTTATCCTCGCCGTCTTCAGCGAAGGCCGACGAAGATATTCCCTTCTGTCGAAAGATAGTTGTGGGTGTAGTCAAACCGCTCCGTGCCCGAAAACAGCAGCCAGTAGTATTTCATCTGCTCGCTCCACCAGTAGCCGGGGCAAAGATCTCCCTGCTTCATGGGGTTCGTGCCGATATCGTTAATGATAGTAAAGCCGAACGGGGCACGGCTGGTGGCCTTCATCGCCTCGAAATGGGCGCGCGCCAGTTGCCGGTACCGCTCCTGCGGATCCATTAGAAAGAGGTTGAGGCAGGAATCGACGAATTCGGGGCGAAGCTCGTTGGTCACGCGATCCGGCACGGCGAGAAGGAAATCATAGCCCTCCGGCAGCACGCGATAGCGCTGCTGCACCGCGGCCCATGATGCGAGATAGCCGTTTGCGTCCAATATGGCCCCGCCCTGCCCCAGCAACCCGGCGTAGAATGCCGCAAGTTCGCTCTGATGATGGTCGAGCACCGCACCGGTCTCGAAATCCACCTGCGCAAACCACAATTGCCCATCGACCCGTTGCGACTGGTATTTAAGGATGGCATCCGTGTGGACATCGTACCAGTGCTTGAAATCGGCATCGCCGAACAGCTGCCAGCCATCCCAGAGGTATTCGAAGTAGGAGTCCGCCGGCGGCCCGATGCTGGCGCGCCGGCTAAGCCACTGCCCGGTTTCGATGTCGATGGTGTCAGCGAGCAGACCAATGCGCGAGCGCCGCTCGAACAAGCTTCGCGAAGCGCGCTTGGCCATCTTGAAGTAGCGGCTATCGCCCACAGCTTGGCCAAGAACGCCCCATTCCGCGATGTAGGTGCCGATTTCGGCAGGGAAGCTGGTGCCATCGCGCACCGCTCCGGTTTTCAGATTCACAAATCTGTACGGCATGCCCGTCGGTGATTGCGTGAAGGCCGGCGAGAGGCGGTCGGTCAGATCTTTTGCCAACCGGAGCAGCTTCGGCTCGCGGGTTGCGCACCAGCCGGACAGCAGGCCACCTACCATGCGGATTCCCGTTTCGAAGACCTGCACCTCGCCATCAATCTCGAAATGCAGATTGTCGACGATCCAGCGGATTCCGGCGTCCAGCTCGCCATCGAGTCCCATCACGTAAAGCGTGTCGAGCGCCTCCACGATCGTCAGCCCGAGAGGCGGTCCATTGGGAAAGAAAAACGGCGCCGCGCTGCCGCTCATTGGCCTGATCTGGTCGGCACCGAAGCAGCGTTCCCGGTAGTTGCCCCAGGCCCACGCCATCTGGTCGCGGACATCCTGGGCGAGCGACGGCCATATCGAGGCATGGTGCACGAGATGGCCGCAGCCGGAGAGCGTCCATGGCGCCAGCGCTCCAGCGACGACAAGCTGGCGGCGGTCCATTCCGCCACTTTGAGGAGCAACCCTCAAAGGCTGACCAGGGATCGTTCTGGCAAACGGCTCGGCGCGTTCGGCGGCAGGCTCACCGTTCAACGCAGCACACCGGACTGCAGGACCTGCCGCCACTCCTGAAGTGCCCTCGCCAGCCGATGGGACAAGGTCGTGTACGCCGCTTGGGCGTCTGGACTCGGGTCTGCATCGGCGCCATCCACGGCGTTCCGCAAGTTGTCCAGCTCCTCGGAAAGGCTCTTCAGCGAGCCCGGGGGCGACGGCGGATCGGGACGCAGGCTGCGCGCGTCACCGGGTAACGGAATTCCGGAAATGGACGATATGCGAGTCATCAGTTGCTGGATGGATGGTCGGACTTTCGGCTCCTGGCCTGCGCGCTTCAAGAGCTCATCGAGCAGCTTGGTTGCCTGATCGGCTGCAGCACTGGCCTGCTTGGCCGCAGCCTCCACTTTGACCGCCAACTCGAACTCGCGAGCCAGTGCAGCGGACGAAACCCTCACGCGCGGGTCGGGTTTGATCGCAAGCGGCTGTCGCGCAACCGTGCCCCCCGCCCTAAGTTCCACCGTGTAAATCCCCGGTGGCGCCCAGACACTTGTGATCGCAAACGGATCGTCCGGTGGCGGTTCGTCGCCATAGTGGAGATCCCAGACGATTCGATGCATGCCCTGCGTTGTGCCGACTTGCACACGCGGCGGCGCCCACTCCGGCGCGAATTTCAGCGTGCCCGCTTCTGCTGGTGCGACGCGGTCGGTGGACGAGAAGCTTTTGAACTTGACGCCATTGGCATTGTAGATGGTAAGCGTCACCGGCCCATTCGCTGCGGCCGGCAGATAATAATCGAGGTTTGCCCCAGCCGGCGGATTGGGGGCCATGGGCTCATCCTTCGGCATGGGCGTTCCGGTGAATCCGGAGGGGCGAAAGCGAATAGCATCCGCCGGCTTGAACAGGACAATCCCGCCGCTCGCGGCAGCAGAGCGAATGAGGATCATCTGCCGCAGTGGAGTCACATCGTCCATGATCCAGAAGCCCCGCCCATGCGTGGCGATCACCAGATCGTCGCCGTGCGCCTCGATGTCGCGCACCGATGTCATGGGCAGATTCTGCTGCAGCGACTGCCAATGCTGGCCGTCGTCGAACGAAACGAACATGCCGCGCTCCGTTCCCGCATAGAGCAATCCGCGGCAGGCGGGGTCCTCCCGCACGACATTCACGAACGCATTAGCCGGTAGCCCGTAATCAATACGCTGCCACGTCTTGCCGCCATCTGCAGTGCGGTAGATGTACGGCGCGTCGTCATCCAGCCGGTGCCGGTCCACGGCCAGATAAACAACGGCGGCGTCGAAACGGGACAGTTCGATGCCGGCGATTTTTGACCACGGGCTTAGTCCTGCCGGCGTCACGCCTCGCCAATTGGCGCCGCTATCGGATGTCTGCCAGACCAGCCCATCGTCGGTGCCGACCCACAGCGTGCCTTCCTGCAAGGACGAAGGCGCGATTGTGTAGATCACGCCGCGTGCCTTGCTGAAATGATCGTCGTCCGCTGCCGTGGCGGGATCCAGATTGGCCGGAACGCCCGCACCGGGGCGCGTCAGATCGGGGCTGACGGCCTGCCAGTGATTGCCGCCATCCTCGGTGCGGAATAGCCGCTGGTTGGCGAAATACAGTTCGTGCTTGCCGACCCGGGAGAAGGCGAGAGGCAATGTCCATGCGGTGCGGTGTTCGGAAACGGGAAACAAGAGCGTGGGATCGACATGCCTGGTCTGGTTCGTGCGCAGGTCCAGTTTGTCGACCCTGCCGCCATATACCGTCTCGTGGTCCTCTGGATCGGGCGCAATCATGCCGCTTTCGCCGCCGACCGTGACCTCATGAAACTGCTCCATCGTGATGCCGTCATAGCCTTCGGTGCGGCTCGGCAATGCAACGGCGCCGGAATCCTGCTGCGCGCCATAGACCCAATAAGGAAATCGATTGTCGGTGCTGACATGATAGATCTGCGCCGTCGGCTGATTGTACCAGCTGCTCCAGGTCTTGCCGCCGTTGAGGGTGATGACCGTACCCTGATCCGTCCCAACAACCTGATGCTCAGAGTTTGTCGGGTCGATCCACATATCGTGGAAATCGTCGCCGGTTGAATCGCCCTTCAGCGCAATGAAGTGTCTGCCAGCATCGTCGGAGCGCAGAACGATGGTGTTCATGACATACACTCGGTCCGCATTGTGCGGGTCGACGGCAACGCCGGAAAAATACCAGCCGCGCTGCCATATCCGCTTGTCGCCTGATGCTTTGGTCCAGTGCACGCCGCTGTCATCGGAAACGTACAGGCCGGCTTCCTCTGCCGGACCGTCCGCCAGTACGTAAATTCGGGACGATTTCGACCGCGCAATTTCAATGCCCATTCGGCCGGGATGCGCCGGAAACCCCTTCCCGACAACATGATCCCAGTGACTGCCGCCATCGTGCGAGATGTAGAGGCCGCTGCCGGGGCCGTTCGAGGGCGGGTAGACGCTCCACGGCGGGCGCCTGGTTTGCCAGAGGGCGGCAAAGATGGTGTTCGGATCGCCGGGCTTGAACGCAAGGTCGATCGCCCCCGTGTTTTCATCCTTGAACAACACGCGCTGCCAATGGCGGCCGCCGTCGCTCGAGCGGAAAACACCACGCTCGGCATTGGGGCCATACGCGTGTCCAAGGGCGGCGACCAGGACGATATTCGGGTGGCGTGGGTTGACCAGAATGCGCCCGATTTGCCGCGTATCGGCAAGACCCAGAAAAGCCCAGTGCCGACCCGCATCCGTCGTTTTGTAAACCCCATTGCCATGGGCAATGTCGGAACGCATGTCCGCTTCGCCCGTACCCACATAGATTGTGTTCGGGTTGGCGGGGTCGAGAGCCAGCGCGCCGATCGAACCCTCCGGCTGCGAATCGAAAATCGGTGTCCAGGTGCGCCCGGTATCGGCGGTGGCCCAGACGCCGCCGTCCACCGCCCCAAAATAGAAATGCCGGTCGTCGCCCGGAATGCCCGCGACGGTCAGCACCCGTCCGCCGCGGAACGGGCCAATGAATCGCCAATCCAGGTCCTGGAACCAGGATGGCTGAACCGCCGGAGCAGCCATATCTGCAACAGCCGCGGGAATTACCGCCAGAGCGACCATCGCGAGACACCGCACAAATGCTTTCATGACCTTGAGCTGAAGTGGCACGCCTGTCTCTGCAACCCGCTGATATCACCAGACCATTGCGCAATTCCGCGCGTTGGCCAACCACAAAACGTCACCGCAAACCCAATTTCGGTCCATCGCTCTTGCGAATGATTCGGAGTCCCATTCGCGGATAGACAAAATTCCGAACTGCGAATGCGCGGTCACCCTCAAGTGGTCGGCGCAATCGCACGCTCACGATTTCCACAGAAAAATTCAACAGAGGAAACAGCCGCTTATCGGAGTGAACGAGCTTTATCGTGGCAATCAGCGAGACCGCTTACTACCCTTCCAATCGTTTGGAGTGCGCGTATGCGATTCGCGAATCAGAGAAACACACTTCGTCGCGGCAGGCAGGTGTGTTTCGGTCTTGCTGTAGCGCTGCTGTCTGCAACGGCAGCGACCGCCGACGTGATGGAAATACGACCAGATGGGGCGGTGATGACCTATTCCGGTCCGACAATCTGGTCGCCAGAAGGAGCCCGTTCTGTGCCGAAAGCAATTCCGGCCCGGAAATCGGAGCCTCGCGTGAGCAGCGCGCGCATAGCAGTCGCTCTCCGTGCAGCAGCGACACGTCACCAGCTGGGAGACGATCTTCTTCGCGCGGTGGCCTGGAGAGAATCGCGCTGGAACGGCCATGCCGTCTCCGCAAAGGGGGCGCGCGGCGTCATGCAACTCATGCCGGCCACGGCGGCGGCTCTTCACGTCAGCGCCAATGACGTAGAGGGCAACGTCGATGGCGGCGCGCGATACCTGAGTGACCTGATGCAGCGCTTCCATGGAGATCTGGCGAGCGCGCTGGCCGCGTACAACGCGGGCCCTGCAGCGGTTGTACGGTACGGCGGCGTCCCTCCCTATCCCGAGACGCAGAAATATGTCGCCGCAGTTCTCGATACGCTGGCGGAGTTCAGCCTGAACCAACAAAATTCCGGGAGCCCGCAATGAAACGCTTGTTTCTGCCTTTAGGATTGCTGTTCGGCTCCGCGCTGCCTGCCGCTGCTCAAACGGCGACCGCAGACCCCGCAGGCTCGTCCCCTCTTGTGGCGGCGCTGGACTGGATCCAGGGCACGCTCCAGGGACATGTCGCAACCAGTGCCGCGGTGGTGGCCGTCGCCATTGTGGGCTTCATGATGCTCACCGGTCGCGTCGAATGGCGTCGCGGAGTTGTGGTCGTGATCGGCTGCTTCATCGTCTTTGGTGCCACGGCCATCGTGGCCGGCATCCGCTCGCTTGCTGAAGGATTGCATTAGATCGATGTCCCGGCTGGTGCAGGATCCCGTGCTCAGCGCCCTCACGCGGCCGCAGATGATTGGAGGGGTCACCTACACGTACGCAGTGTTCAATCTCATCGTTACGCTTGAGATCTTCCTGCTGACCCATTCCTTCTGGGCCTTTGCCTTTGCGGGTGCGGCGCACATCACCGGCTACATGGGATGTCTGCGCGAACCGCGTTTCTTCGATCTCTGGATCAATCGTCTTCGCACTTGCCCGCGCGTGAAGAACCATTGGTTCTGGCGCGCCAACGTGTATCGGCCGTGATGGGCACCTTCATCGGGACCCGGGTCGCCCGCGTTCTGGCGCCCAGAGAAGCGGCCATTGGCGACCGCCTGCCCTATCTCGGTCACGCCGATGAGAAAACGCTGATCACGCGCAGCGGTCAGCTTGTCCAGACGATCCATCTCCGCGGCTTTCCGTTCGAAACCGCATCCGACGACGAGCTGAATTACCGCAAATCCGTCCGTGAGATGCTGCTGCGGGGAGCGGCGAGCTCACGTCAGGCAATTTATCATCATGTCATTCGGCGGCACGTCACGACGCCGTCGATGGCACCGCCGAAAAACGCATTCTGCCGCGAGCTGGATGCGACCTGGAAAAACAGGTTGGACAGCCGGAGCCTTTATCAGAACGAAATCTTTCTCACGCTGCTGCGGCGTCCGTTGCAAGGCAGCGCAGGGCTTATTGAAAAGCTGATGAGAAGGCCGGGAGATTCCGACGCAATTTGTCAGCGGGACCTGCGGCAGCTGAACGCCATCCGGGAAACGTTTGAGTCGGCCCTTGCGCCCTACGGACCGCGCACCCTGGCACTTTACAACGGCCATTCCGGTCAATGTTCGGAAATTGCGGAATTCCTGACCTTGCTCCTGAATGGCGTTGCCGCTCCGATGCTGCTGCCGTCCGGGAACCTGTCTCATGCCCTCGCGGCGCGGCGTCTGCACTTCGGCTTCGATACAATGGAATTCGGATCCTATGCCACGCAGGGAGCAAGTTTCGGCGCGATCGTTTCGCTGAAGGATTATCCCGTTCACACAGTCCCCAGCATGCTGGATGGCGTGCTGCGGCTGCCGTTCGAAATGGTGCTGACGGAGAGCTTTGCCTTCGTTGACCATCAGGCATCCCTCAATCGCATGACTCTTGCGCTGCGCCGCCTTCGCGCGGCGGACGATGATGCTGTCAGCCTGCGGCGCGAGCTGGCCGCCGCCAAAGATGATGTGGCTTCTGGTCGCGCTGCTTATGGCGAGCATCATCTGTCACTGCTGGTGAAGGCGCCAACCCTCAAAGAACTGGATACGTCTGTGGCCGACGTTCAGTCGGCAGTCGCGGAGATGGGAGGGATTGCTGTCCGTGAGGATGTGAACCTCGAGCCAGCTTTCTGGGGGCAGTTTCCGGGCAATCTCGATTTCGTTGCTCGCAAGGGGCTGATCTCGAGCGCAAATTTTTCAAGCCTTGCTAGCTTTCATAATCATCCAGCTGGCCAAACGACCGGCACGCATTGGGGCGGCCCAATAACGGTGCTCGAAACGACGTCGTACGGCGCCTATCATTTCAATTTTCATTCCGGCGATCTCGGCAATTTCACCGTCATAGGGCCAAGTGGCTCCGGCAAAACGGCGTTGATCGCCTTTTTGCTGGCCCAAGCGGAGCGGCTCGAGCCGCGTATCGTGTATTTCGACAAGGATCGAGGCGCCGAAAGCTTTGTCCGCGCACTCGATGGGCGCTACGACGTGATTTCTCCCGGCACACCGACCGGCTTCAATCCGCTTGCGCTACCGGACAGCGGCGAGACGCGTGCCTTTCTCGCAGAATGGATCGCCAGCCTTGTGTCGCATGGCGGCACACTTGGCACCGCGGACCGCAGCCTTGTGGCGGACGCGTTGGATGCGAACTTTGCGCAGCCAGCCGGTCACCGCAGGCTCCGTCATTTCCGGGAGATGTTCCGTGGCGCGCAGCGCCCCAGGGCGGACGACATCGCCGCGCGCCTTGCCGCCTGGTGCGAGGGCGGCGAGCACGCATGGCTCTTCGACAATCAGTTCGACCAACTGGATCTCGGCAGCCGGATTGTCGGCTTCGACATGACCCGGCTGCTGGAGTCTCCAACTACGCGCACGCCCACGATGATGTACCTGTTCCATCGCATCGAGCAGCGGCTGGACGGCACCCCGGCGATCATTGTGGTGGATGAAGGCTGGAAAGCGCTGGACGACGATATCTTCGTGCGGCGGATCAAGGACTGGGAAAAAACGATCCGGAAGCAGAACGGCATCGTCGGTTTTTGCACCCAGAATGCTTCCGATGCTCTGGAGAGCAGGATTTCTGGCGCAATCATCGAACAATCGGCCACGCAGATTTTCTTTCCCAATCCAAAGGCGCGGGCGTCCGACTACATCGACGGATTTGGCCTCAGCGAACATGAGTTCGAGCTGGTCCGGACGCTCCCTGACACGTCGCATTGCTTTCTTGTCAAACAGCCGGACCACAGCGTTGTGGCCCGGCTCGATCTGGCAGGGATGAGCGGGGAACTGAGAGTTCTGGCCGGCACCGAGCGAAGCGTGCGCAGACTGGACGCGCTACGCGCGCGCCGTGGCGACGATCCAGGCGCGTGGCTGACTGCTTTCATGGGCGAGGAAGAGAGACACGCAGCATGACGGCCTGCGCCACTACGCCCGATATTGGTGCGATCCGGGCGGTTCTCGCGACCGTGGACTGTCAGACACGCGATTTTGCGCGCCTGGGCTATTCCTCTCTGACCGCCGCGCATTCCCCGTTCCAACTCGCGCTGACCGCTATTCTGACCATCTATGTGACGATCCTCGGTTACAGGCTGATGTTCGGCGGCGATTTGCGTCTTTCGGACAGCCCAGGCATCGCGCTGAAGATCGGGGCGGTCGTGGCACTCGTGACCAACTGGGGTGTCTTCCAGAGCCTGATATTCGATCTCGCATCGCAAGCACCGGTGGAAATCGCTGCGGTTATTTCTGCGCCTGTGCAGAATCGGTCCGATCTCGCGAAAGACCCTGTTGACGGGCTGCAGGCCGCCTACGACCAGCTCACCGCGGCCGCCGGTTCTCTTGCCAAATCTGCGATACCGGGGGAGGCATCAAACGCGGCAACCCCATCGGTCGGCGAGTCCGACGCAAGCCGGGCCGCCAATGCCGGCGAGGCGTTGAATGCCGCGGCAAATGCCGTTTTCCTCTCCAGCGCCGGTTTGGTCTCCATCGCCACAGTGGCGATCGGAGTGCTGACGGCGGCAGGACCGCTCTTTGTTGCTCTCTTTCTTTTTTTGGAAACACGCGGCCTGTTCGCCGGCTGGGTTCGCGCGCTGGGCACCGCCGCATTCGCGCTGCTCAGCACCTGGACCTTGGCCGTTTTGATGCTCGATGCGCTGGAGCCGTGGTTGGCCGAGCTATCGCAGCAACCCGCCAGCGGACGCCCCGACACGCAGGCGGCAATGACTGCAGCCTCCATTGTCTATATCTTCGCCGCAAGCCAGGTGGGCATGGTGCTCCTCGGAGCGATCGTGGCGCTGGGCTTCCGCCTTCCCCAGCGCATCCGGGGAGCAAGCGCGACAGACCGCACGGGAGTACGGCAGCACGACAGCCCGGCAGCGCACATGCCTCTGTCGCGGCCAGCGCGCCTTGCGGAATACTTGTATCAATCTCCTGCCGGCCCAGTGACGGCGGGCGGGCTGGCGGGTGCAGCAAGTCCGGTATCGATGCACCGCCCCGCAGCAGCGATGCTCCTGGTATCGGATTCGCCGCGACAGAGCGATTGGTACAGGCGGCCGACGATCTCCCGAATGGAGTCCCGAAGGGTGTCCTCGTGAAGCCCGTGCTGCTGGTCCTGACTACAGCTGCGACCCTCGGATTGTGTCGGGTGCCCAGCCAAGCCGCCCTCGTTCCGCAGCCTGGACCGGGCGATCCGCGCATCCATGTGGTCAGGTACGATCCCACCCAGGTTATCGAGCTGGACGCGGTGCTCGGCTACGAATTACTGATTGAATTCGCGCCCGATGAGCGCATCGAAAATGTTGCCATCGGGGACTCGCTTGGCTGGCAGGTGACGCCAAATCGCAAGGCGAACCTGTTGTTTCTGAAGCCGATGGACAAGGTCCCGGCAACAAATATGACCGTCATCACAGATTCTCGCCGCTACAGTTTCGAACTCAGCGCTCTTCCCCGCAAAGCCGTTCGCAACTCGCGGGCGATTATCTACGCGCTACAGTTCGAGTATCCTTCGTCTGCCGCAAAGGCCAGCGACACCCCTGCAGAGCCGGTTGTCCCGCCGCCTCCGCAGGTGATCAACCAATCATACAGCTATGATGGCTCGAGCAAGACTTTGCCACTGCGCATCTTCGACGATGGGCACGCCACATATTTCCAATTTCGCGAAGGTGAAGCGTTCCCGGCCATTTTCGCGCTCGAGGGTGATGACACCCGAGAAGTTGTGGTGAACTCATCGGTGCGCGGAGGATATGTGGCCGTCGACCGGCTGGCCCGTGGCTTCGTGCTGCGACAGGGAAACGACGCGACCCACATCTACAACGATGGATTCCGGGAAGTGGGGCCTGGACCGCAGAGCCCACGCCAACGGCAGACGCCATCCAGCAGCTGGTTTCACCTGTGAAGCCCAAGGCTCCGGACCAGTACGGCAGCGCCGTCTTCCAACGGCAGTATCTACCGCGCGTTGCGCAGCGAAGCTCGCCGTGGGGCTTCGGGCTCGGCATCGCAGGAGCTTGCGGCCTCGGGATAATCACTTTTCTTTCGCTGGGTGGCGGCGAATCCGCACATTCGACTCCCGCGCCAAAGTCCAAGCCCGCTCGACTGGCGCAAGCAGTGGAGGCTCCAAAAATGCTACCCCCGCCGCCGGCGCGGCTGCTCGATCGCCGCAACATCGCAGCCGCCTATCCGCAAAATCCGCCACTGCGGTGGCGCGCGCCGGCCATGATTGTGGACCTTACCGCAGCTCCCGAGGCTTTGCCCGCCGGTGTCGCTGCGTCCACGTCCGACGACGCCAAACTTTCAGCCGAGGAACGCTTTTCCGCGCGGGTCAGCAACAGCCAAGTCGAAACGGCCCGCGCCACGCATTTGCATGACCTCTCGTATGTCGCTCCCCAAGGCACGATCATCCCGGCGGTGCTCGAAACGGCGATCGACTCCGACCTGCCGGGCTTCGCCCGCGCGGTGATCAGCCGGGATGTTCACGGCTTCGACGGCACCCGCGTGTTGATTCCGCGTGGCTCGAAGCTCATCGGCCAGTATCGCAGCGGGGTGGCGCAAGGGCAGAGTCGGGCGTTCGTCGTGTGGTCCCGCATTCTCACACCCGACGGAGTGTCCATCGATGTGGGCTCCCCGACTACCGACGAGCTTGGACGCGGCGGTGTAGAAGGCGAGACCGATTCGCATTTCTTCGAGCGATTCGGCAGCGCCATCCTGCTATCGGTGATGTCGGCCGGATTGACTGCCTGGACAAGCCACGCGTCGGAGGGAACGGTGGTCGTTACCTCACCTGACCAGGCAAATCAGGTAGCCGGAATCGCACTTCAGAAGCAGATCGACATCCCTGTCACGGTGCGTGTTGCGCAAGGCACGGCCCTGCAGGTGTTTGTAACCCGCGACCTCGACTTTTCCGGGCAATCGCGAGATCTCAAGTCGCGAACCTCTGTCATAAGTTCGATAGTAGCGGCCACCGCTTTGGCCGCTCCGCAGATTTCGCAATCCAAACCGTGACCGGCGTTTACCTGCAAAGCTATCTTGCCCCCTTTGAGCCTTGGCTCAATCGCGCGGACGTTACGGATATTCTCGTCAACCGAGCGGGGGAGTTGTGGATCGAGGAGAACGGGGGCGCCATGACGCGCGTGCTCTCCTCGGAAATCACAGAAACGGCGCTCAATCGCCTGGCGCGGCAGGTTGCTGCGGCAAGCCACCAAGGCGTCAACCGCGAGCAACCCTTGCTCTCGGCTACGCTCCCCAGCGGCGCCCGCATCCAGATTGTAGCGCCGCCTGCCACCCGTGAAGGCCTTGCATTGGCCATCCGCAAACACACGATTTCGAACCTGTCGCTCGACCAGCTCGCGGCGTCCGGGTTGTTCGCGCGCCCGCGCCCGATGGCCGGTGGCCATGAGTGGCGCGCAGAAAGTGAGCTGGCGGTCCTGCTGGAGCGAGAAGATCTTGTCGGTCTGCTCAAGGCCGCGGTGCGGCACAAAAAGACAATCGTCATCAGCGGCGGCACCTCGACCGGAAAAACGACGCTCCTCAATGCGCTGGTGCACGAAATTCCCCGGAATGAGCGCCTGATCGTCATCGAAGACGCTCCGGAAATCCGCCTGGAACATCCGAATTCGGTGGGCCTCATTGCGACGCGCGGTGAGCAAGGCGAAGCGCGAATCGATGCGGACGATCTCTTGCGAGCGGCGATGCGGATGCGTCCCGATCGCATCCTTCTCGGTGAATTGCGAGGGAACGAGGCATTTGCATTCCTGCGCGCGGTGAACAGCGGCCATCCGGGTTCTATCACCACGGTGCACGCGGACTCCCCGGATGGTGCGCTTGAGCAGATCGCGCTGCTTGCAATGACCTCTGGCCTGGATCTGGGATGGTCGACGGTGCGCACCTATGTCCGCAATGTCATCGATGTTGTTGTGCAACTCGATCGCCAGGGCGGCACACGGCGGTTGACGGAAGCGCGGTTGCTCCCGAGAGAACGCTACACCGCCCGGATGGGATCAGAAGCAGCGGCCTGAGTGCCCGTTATCTCGCGCGATTACGCGCCCGGAATGTGCAGGTCGCGAGCGGCAGCCTGCAGCGCAGCGATCTCCGCCGGCTGGCCGGCGAATGCTTTGCGGGCATCCCGATACGCGGCGGCCGCAGCGCCCGAATCTCTCAACACCATCCGCGCCCGCATGAGGCGCACCCAGCCTTCCTCGTTGTGCGGATTTTCTTTCAGCTCTGCCGCGAGCCGGTCCACCATGCCGCGGATCATCGCCTGCCTGTCCGCTTCCGACATCCGATTGGCCCCGGCAATCTGATCCGGCGAAGGACTGGGCATCGCGTTGTTGTTTGCCTCAGCCGACGGGGCCTCCCCCATAGGTGGCGACGCAGGCAGTCTGCCCGCAATATCGACGTTGTATTGCTGCGCAGTTCGCTCGATTACTTCACGAACCTGCGGAGTCCACGCTGCACCGGCAGGCGCCGATTTCAACAAGGTAATCCAGTCTGCGATCGCTCCCGCATGATCGCCTTGCTGGTCCTTGAAGGTCGCGAGAAAATACTGGGCCCGCGGATCGCCCTTATTCAGCGCAAGCGCCCGCCGGAACGCACTTAGAGCTGGCGGTGTCACCTGCCCGCCGGCCGCCTGCGTCAGCGCTTCGCCCTCGGCGGAAACGTAATCGGAATTTTTCGGGTCGAGAGCGGCGGCGCGGGCGTAGGCCGTGGCCGCATCGCCCGGGCGCCCGGTTTGCATGTAGGACCATCCCAACATCCGCCAACCTTCCGGATCACCGGGGTGAGCGCGCATCTTCGCTTCCAGTTGACCGATCAGGCTCGCCACATCGGAGACAGCGTGCGGATTGGCTTGCGCTGGCCGCTGAGTGTTCCTCCCAGCAGGAACAGCTGCCACGCTCGGCTGTCCGGGGTTGCCCAGCACAGCATAAAGTACCGTCGCGCCAATGGCCAAAAACGAAGCCACACCGACAGACAACCAGGGCAATTTGCGCGTGGAGATCGGCCGAGGCGCAGGGTCATCGCCGCGCGCCTCGACAAGAGCTCGCCGCTTGATTTCCGCCCGCAAACCGTCGGCCTCCGCATCGCGCATGGCGCCCGACGCGATCTGCCCCTCCAGCTCCGCGAGTTGGCCCTTCAGCACTTCGAGGGTGTCAAGGCGCGAACGTATATCGTGGCGGCGCACCAACGGAATGGTCAACGCGCTCGCCGCCACCGCAATCATGACTGTCATGACGACCCACAAGATCAACGGGGAGCCCCTGATATTCCGAACATCAAATGGGCCGGTACTCTGTCATTAGGCACATGCTCCCGGCCATCGCATTTGCGTCTTGCCCTGGAAAAGCCATTGCACCCAGACGCTTGCCTGTAAAGTCTCCAAAATAGGGCGCGCGTACTCGGACCGCAATTGCAACGTCTGCACAACAGCGGCCCACCGTGCTAGAATCAAACCATCGAGGAACTGGGCCGGCTGTGTCATAATTTCAGGCGCATGCCGCGCGGGGTTGGGGGACTTGCCGGATATTTTCGAAATCGCGATTGTCGGCTCCGGGCCCGCGGGATTGAGTGCCGCCATGCGCGCAGCCATCACCCGCGTGCCGCACGTCCTGCTCGAGAAGACGGATCACCTAGCAGATACCATTTTCCGCTACCAGCTTGGAAAGCTGATCATGGCCACGCCGGTTACGTTGCCGATGCGTGAAGATCATTTGGGCTTCCGCGAAGGATCACGCGAAACGATTCTCGGCACCTGGGAAAAGCAAGCGCAGAAATGCGGCCTCAACGTCCGATACAACGCCGAGGTGAACGGGATCGCGGGCACAAAGGGTGATTTTGTCCTGACTCTTGCCACCGGCGAGACTGTTCACGCCGCAAATGTCGTGATCGCGGTCGGAACACAAGGCCATCCGAACCTGCTGCGCTGCAAAGTGGCGGGCGCGCCCAAGGTGCAGTACCAGCTCGACGATCCCGGCGCTTATGTCGATGAACATATCTTCGTAATCGGCGCGGGGGACGCGGCAATCGAGAATGCACTGGGTTTGGCCGCCGATCCGGCCCAGGCCAACAAGGTTTACCTTGTTAACCGCAATGCAGACTTCGCTCGGGCGAAGCCGCCGAACGTCAAGCTGTTGATGGAGGCCCAGGATGCCGGCCGGATAACCGTCCTGAAGGAAAGCAAGCCGGCACTTGTCGAGCCAGGTTTCATTACGCTCGAAATGCCGGAAGGGGAATCGCGGCTGCGCTGCGACCGGATTATAGCGCGGTTGGGGTCGCTGCCGCCGCGCGATTTTGTCGAGCGCCTCGGAATCCAGTTCACCAGCGATTCGAAGGATGCCTTTCCCAAACTCTCGCGCACCTTCGAAACCACGGTGCCCGGCTTCTATGTCGTCGGCGCTCTGGCGGGTTATCCTCTGATTAAGCATTGCATCAATCAGGGTTACGATGTGGTTGAATACATCTGCGGCAACGCTCCGGAGCCGATCGATCAGCCGTTGCTGAAGGCTCGACTGAAGGGGTTACCCGGCAGCCGTGACGTGGATGACTGGATCGCGTTCCTGCGGGAAAATGTGGAAATTCTGCGCGGTGTTTCGCCGCTCCAGATGCGCGAGTTCCTGCTGGATTGCAGCGTGCGGGCCTTCAAACGCGGTGACGTCATTTTTAAGCGAAACGCGGTGGGTTCTTCCCTATTTGCCATCGCCTCCGGTTCAATTCTCGTGGAGACCGATACAACCGACCGCTCAAAGACCGTGACCATCGATGCCGGTTCGATCTTCGGCGAGGTAGGACTGATCTCCGGCCGCCGGCGCGGCGCGACGGTGCGCGCGGGCGCTGACTGCATCGTCATGGAGATTCCGCGCAATGCGGCCCTCAAATTGATGGCGTCGATAGCGGAGGCGCGCGACGCCGTGAACCGGATCACCACGGAACGGCTGCTGCTGCAGATCTTCGGCTCCGGGCTAACTGCCGATGATATCGCCGACGTAATCGGCACAGCGAAGGTGCTGGAGATCAAGCCTGGGCAGGCGGTCATCGGCGAAGGCGAAGAGAGCTACGATATCTACATGATCCGCCGCGGCAGCATGACGGTGGAAAAGAAGATCGGCGACAAACCCATTTTCCTCAACTACCTGCCAGCGGGCTCTTATTTCGGCGAGATGTCGCTGATCGACGGCGGGCGGCGCACCGCGACTGTGCGAGCGAACATTCGTTCCGAGGTGGTGCGGCTGGGCGGAGAGGCCTTTCGGCTACTGCTTCAGGGCCGCCCCAGCCTGAGGAAAAAACTCGAGACGGAAATGGGCGCTCGCCGGAAGCTCAACAGCTTCATCGAAGAGCGAAAGAACAGTTTTGCGGGTGCTGTCGACTTGTACAGCCAGGCAGCCCAGTTCCTGATGAAGGAAGGAATCGGCGAGGCGACCGATGCTCTGCTCATCGACGAAACGCTATGCATCGGTTGCGACAATTGCGAGAGGGCTTGCGCCGAGATTCACAATGGACTCTCGCGGCTGGATCGTGAAGCCGGCCACACCTTCGCGCATTTGCACGTGCCGACTTCCTGCCGGCACTGCGAGCATCCCTATTGCATGACGGACTGCCCGCCAAACGCGATACACCGCGGACCGGACGGCGAGGTAAGTATCGACGAGACCTGCATCGGTTGCGGCAACTGCATGCGCTATTGCCCATATGGGGTGATTCGCATGGATTCGTTGCCGCCGAAGAAGCCCGGCCTGCTCACTTGGCTGCTGTTTGGAGCAGGCCCCGGCCCTGGCGAACCAGACCAGCGATGGCGGAAAAAACAGGACACTGCGGGAAGCCATGCAAAAATCGCTGTAAAATGCGACATGTGCGCGGGACAGGAAGGTGGACCGGCCTGTGTGCGAGCCTGTCCAACGGGTGCGGCGATCCGGGTGTCGCCGGAAGAGTACCTGCAGGCTTCGCTCGCAAAATAGAGGCATAGTCAAGTCGTGGCAGGGGGACTGGATTACCGGGCGACACTTGCCGATGCACGTCACGAAAGCTTCCTGCGCTATGGGCACTTTCGCTGGCTGAAGACCGCGCTGATCGGGTCGGCGACCGCCACAGCCGCCTTCCTGCTGCTGAGTGCACGTCCGGGCTATGACCTCTCCCACAACGGCGGCACCTGGTTCGGCTACATCACAGGCACCATCGCCGCCGTGCTGATGGTGTGGCTGACGGCGCTTGGCATTCGCAAGCGCGCCATCACGCGCGGCTCATGGTCCCTCAAAGCTTGGGTTTCCGCTCATGTTTATCTCGGGCTCGCGCTTCCTGCGATTGTCACGCTGCACACCGGATTCCAGTTCGGCTGGAACGTCCACACGATCGCGTATTTTTTGATGCTCGCTGTCATTGCCACCGGCATTGTCGGTGTCTTTACCTATGCCTGGCTCCCACGCCGGTTAAGCGACAATCGGGGCGAATTCACCGAAGAACAGATGATCGAGACGATCCGCGTGCTCGATGCCCGCCTGCACGAGGCAGCTCTGCCGCTAGAACCCGCCTATGCCGATATCATCCGGCTGTCGCTGCAACGCACAGTGATCGACGGCGGTTTTGTCCAGCGCCTGACGGGCTATTACGGAGGTTGCGGAACATTGCGGGCCTTCAGGAAGTTGCAGCGGTTAGGCGGCCCCGATGGCCTGCCCGTCGAGCCGATCCAGCGCATTGCTCTTGCACGCGCTCTCGCTCTGCTGCAGCAGAAGCGCGAGGCGCTTGCGCGCATGCGCCGCCATATTCGCATTCGCTCGCTGCTGGAACTATGGCTGTTCGTCCACGTGCCGCTGACCTTTGCCATGCTCGCAGCGGTGACCGCGCACATCGTCAGTGTCTTCTTTTACTGGTGAGCGAAGGATGAGTTTTATCCTTCGCCAGATTTCGCGGCGCGCCGGCGGGGGACCAGATATCGTCCGCGAGCGGCCGCTGGTGAACGCGGAACCGATCATCGGCCGCGGCGCCGATTGCGACATTCCCCTGAATGATCTGGCGGTGAGTTTGCATCATGCCCGGCTGCGGGAAGCTGCCATGGGGCATATTGTCGTGGAAGCGCTGGGCCCTGTGGGGTTGCTGATCGACGGCACGTTCACTCGGCGTGAGCAGGTCTCGCTGGCTGCCGTTCCGCGCATCGTGATCGGCAGCCATCTGCTGGAACTGTGTGCGGGCCAGCCAGACGAAATCGTTGTTACCGTCTCCCAGATCGCCGTGGCCGAGGGGGTAGCGGCTGCCGATCCGCGCAGCGTGTTTTCCCTTTCGGGAGCCATAAGCAAACGTCGAGCGTCATATGCACTGCTCTTGTTAATATTGCTGCTGTGCCTGGCCTTGCCTGTGTATGCCTTTTTACATGGCCGCGCGACTGACACCGTCACGCGCTTGCACCCGGACAGACAGTGGTCCAGCGGCCCGCTCTCGCGCGGACATGCCTTCCTCGAAAAGAACTGCAACGCCTGCCATGTGCGGGCTTTCGTTTCTGTGCGCGATTCCGCGTGCCTTGCCTGCCATCAAGCTGGACTTACACGAGAGGCCGCCTTGACGCGCGCGCAGCATATCAAGACGGAGGGTGGTTTGTTTGCGGCGGCGGCCGCGCGCGATCATGCCGGCTTTCTTCGCCTGCTGCGCGCTAAGCCCGACTATAGCGAGCTCCGATACAAATTAAGTGCGGCGGTCGCCCTCGTCTTCAATCACCCGCAAAATCGGTGCGCGAGTTGCCACACGGAGCATATCGGCGCAAAAGGGCAGCGCGGCCGGCTGGAACAGGCGACACTGCCCTCCTCTGCACAGGTGCATGTAGATTGTGTGGAGTGCCACAGCGGGCTGTCGCAGCGCTTGCCCGACACAAAGCTGGGCGATGTGCAGAGTTGGCGCAACCATCCCCAATTCCGGCCGTTCGTCACCGTGTCGCCCGGACCGGACGTCCGTCTCGCAAGGATGGCGTACAGCCGGCCGCTGTTCGACAGAACCGGCCTGTTCTTCTCGCATCAACAGCATTTGGCGCAAGATGGCGGCGTCACCCGCATGGCCCAACGCCTGGGACCAGCCATGGGATATGGCAAACAGCTCGAATGCGCAAACTGTCACCACGCCAGGGGCGAAACCTTCGTGCCGATCGAAATGAAGCGCGACTGCTCAATGTGCCATTCACTGGCGTATGCGCCGAAGCGCGGGGGTGTGTTAATGCTGCCCCATGGAAAGCCGAGCCAGGTCGTAATGGCACTGGAGGCGTTCTACGCCGAAGGCGGCCCGCAAAACGCAACGAACGCGTTCGGCTTGCCGCTCCCCACGGCAAAAGCCACGCCGGTTGCGCAAGGAATGCCGCAGCCGCCTTCAGAGTTGATCGAGCGCGGTGTGCGGGCCGCGTTTTCAAAGGGGGGCACCTGCTATGGCTGCCACGTCATTTTGTCGCCGCCCAACCGCGCCTCGTTGCTCTACGGAATCGGGCCGGTCAATCTGCTCCAGCGCTATCTGCCATCCGGCGACTTCAATCACCGGATCCGACAACACAAGCAGGATGCGCAGGGCCGACCGCTCTGCACGGAGTGCCACAAGGCCGAGCACGCTGAACGCTCGACAGACCTGCTCGTGCCGCGCGTTGCCGCGTGCCGAGCGTGCCATGGGCGTCCCAAGCCGCTCACGGCCACCCCGGCCGGCACCAACTGTTCGGAATGCCATGCCTATCACCAGCCCGGAACTTCGGCCCGGTTGAGATCGGACGGCAGTCTGACGTTCTAAGAAAATCCGGGATAAGCTTCTGCACGGATGCTTCGAAGCTGTTCCGCCCAGCCAGATGAGATGAAGGGGAATGCTGACCATCGCGCACATCACGGACCTGCACATCACGTCGGCAGCAGACCAGGCGAACCATACGCGGCATGAAATCCGGCTGCGCCAGGTGCTCGACGCCATTCATGCCCTGAAACCGCGGCCATCGGCGATCGTGGCCACCGGCGATTTGGTGCACAACGGCGAGGCCGCGGAATACACCGAGTTGCGGCGCATCCTGCGTGGCGCGCAAATCCCAGTTCTTTTTGGCGTCGGAAATCACGACCGGCGCGAAACCTTTCGGGCCGCCTTTCCGGAAACGGCTGTCGATGAGAACGGCTTTGTCCAGTACGTCACCGAGATCGGCGGCTTGCGCCTGATCGTCGCCGACTCACTCGACGAAGGGGAAAACCGCGGCGCCTATTGCGAACTCCGCGCGGCATGGCTCCGTCGGACAATGGACGAAGCGCCTGAGACCCCGACACTTGTTGCGATCCATCATCCGCCGGTGCGCAGTGGCATTCAGTGGATGGAGGATCCCTTGCCTCATGACGGCTGGGTGCTGCGTCTTGCCAACGCCTTGGCCGGCCGGCGGCAGGTTGTTGGGATCATTGCGGGGCACCTGCATCGCGCCTTTCATGCCCCGTTCGCCGGCCATATCGTATCCGTCTCTGCCGCCACTGCAATCGAACTCACCCTCGATCTGAGAGACATTGACCGCAACCGACCGGACGGCCGCGAACTTCTTCGGGAGGAACCCCCCTGTTTTTCCCTGTTGCTGTGGGACGCCGGACAGCTCACCACGCATGTGTGCATCGCCGGTGAATTTCCTGCCGCGGTGCATTTCAACGCGCCCTTCGGTCAGCATTAGCTCAACGCATTGCGCGCAGACGCGAAGGTGCCGTGACCGGGTCTTTCGAGGCGGGAACTCTGGTGCCAGTCGTGGTCACAAAGCCGTCAAAACTGGTTGTATCTCTCACCTTGTAGAAATCGCCTTTCGAGTCGATGAAGAACTTTTCCATCTCGGCCCTGGTGAAAGGCCGCGAGCCGAGCCGACCCAGAACTGCGATCTGGTGGCCGGTTTCGTCCACCGCCCGATCGCGATCGAGTCCCTTCGACAACGCTAGCGCTGGCGTGCGGGTGCGTGCCCAGGCGATCAGCTCCGGCACAGGACGAGGTGAGAAGCCGTAGAAGTTGGGCTGTGTGGCCGGGCTCGTCAACTGCAAAACCTTGAATCCATTTCGGCCGTCCGCCACATAGGCAAACAATGACGCATTGGTCGACCCGACAATCACATCTTCCGCGTCGTTCAGCTGTCCCCCAAGGGTAACACGCTGATCGACAAGCGGATGCTCCGGCTTCTCCACGTTGACGATGACCAAGCCTTCTCGCTTAGCCGCCACATAGGCATAGGTTCGCGCCACATAGATGCGGTGAGCATCGGCCAGCTTGACGGTGGCACTTTTTAGCAGCTGGGGCCGATCCAGCCTTGTCACATCCAGCACTTCCAGCCCCCGCGCATCAGTGACGAAGAGATACCGGAACTGCAGCGCGGAGGCCCGCACGTCCGGCAACTTCACCACCGAGGCCACGCGCGGCTTCAGTGGGTCATCCAGGTTCAGCACCACAAGCCCTGCGTTTGCGGCAATATAGGCAAAGTGCCCGCCCATCGTGATATGACGGGCGCCATTCAGAATGCCGCCCTCGTTCCAGGTCAGCGCCCGGCTAAAGAAATTATTTCGGGGCTCGCGGTCCGTCAGGGAGTCGATATTCACGACGATCAGCCCTTCTTCGGAATCCGTGATGAAGGCGTAATGGTAAACGGGATGGAAGGGCTGCTCCTGATTCTGAGTGCGGATCTCCGGCGTATTGCGAAGCGGCGCGATGGATTGATTGGTCGGCAGCGCCAGACAGGTGGCATTCTTCGTCGCCACATGCGTGTTGTGGCCCAGGGGGGAGAACGGCGCGGTGATCACCTTGTTGGAAATGTCCTTGTTTCCGACGCTTGCGACGTCATAGGCCTCAAAACCGGCCTTTCCTTCCGCCACATAAAGGTATTCACCGCGCAGTTGGAGGCAGTGCACAGCGCCGCCTGTCGATTGCGCGATGTTACGGATGTCCTCGGCGGGATTGGTTTCCCCGCTGCCGTCCGCATCGAACGTCGCGCCGCGTGTCCAGTCGATCAACTCGCGGTGGTTTTTCCCGACGTGCAGCTTGTAGTAGTCGGGATAAGCATAGCGCTGCAGGTAGGAGCCGAACACCGCTTGCGGTTCCTGCCATTCCGTGACGCGAATGGCCTCGAAGCCATCCTCCAGACCCACCCAGGCATGCAGGCCCACGAAGTTCACGAAATTCGTTCCGAGAAGAAGTAGCTGCGCCATAATGGCGTTGTTGTCATTTGCCTGCGATACGTGACAATCGCTGCAGGTTTTCGTTTCTGTCTTGCGCACCGTGTGCGGGAAATGGGGCGCGAACGCCTGGCTCGAGAATCCAGCCGCCGAAATCGGCGGCTGCTGCACATAAATGCGCTCGCGGTTGATATTCGTGGATGACAAAATGAGCGCGGAGGACGAACGCACCGGCGCGATGGTGTTGCCCTTCACGGTGCTGTGGAGACCCAGCTGGAACATGTCGTCGCGCGCAACCTGCGGGTTGTAGGTCGCGTAGTTCCGCGTGAACCCGCCTTCATAGCGGTGACTCGCCGCCTTCCAGTTCGCTTCGATCGGAAGGTGGCAGCCGCCACACGACGGTGTCCAGGAGGTATGGCACGTGAAGCATTCCATCTCGCTCTCCTTGTGAGCGAGGTTTTTCGCGTTTACGCCGGGCCCCCACTGAAACTGCCTGCCCTGTATCACTGTGCGCGACATCAGCTTGGCCCGCGCCGCACGAATGTTGAAGTCGGGACTGGCCGGATCGACCGTGTCCTTCACCAGCGAAACTTTCCATTCCAGCGCGGAATCCACCACCGAGTGCTGGATAAGCGTGCGGCGGCCGGCACGCGTCGCCCATTCAAAGCGGCGTTTCCCGTCCGGATTCCGCAGCACAGACAAATCCGTGCCGGTGGAGGGCGCTGCCGGCCCAGACGTGCGCAAGTTCGGATAGGCATCGATCGTGCCGTGACAATCCTTGCACCGAATTTCCACACCATTCGCGACTTCCCCAAGGATAAACCCGTTGCCATGGTTGTCCTGAGCGAAATGGCAGTCGACGCACTGCATGCCCTTCTCGGCATGGATGTCCATCAGTTGTACGGCTTTGCCGGGATTGGTGCCGGGGGGCACGAACTTGCCCTCGCCGTTGCGCCGCCATTTCTCCGGATCGTTTGGCCGCACGACGTAGCCATTGGCGTCGAGCAGATTGCCCGCGCGGTCGCGCTTGAACACGGCGCGGAAATTCCAGCCATGGCCGTGGTAGTCGGCGAACTGTGTATCCTTCAGCTTGGGATTGAGATCGTAGACATTACGAAGAAAGTTCAGGTCCGCCCACTTGCCCCGCGGCGCCGCCCCTTCAGGATTGCGGTCCAGCACTTTCCGTACTTCTTCGGCGGTCGGAAATTTCTGTCGCTCCGGCCACATGAAGGGCGCGTCCGACTCGTAGTCCCACATCGTGTAGCCGAGAAAGCTGTTCAAAAACATGTTCGGCTGATGCATGTGACAGGTCATGCATTGCGCCGTTGGAATAGCACGGGTGAACTCATGTCTCAGGGGATGACCGGTTTCGCTCCTGCTAATCGTGGGATCGACGCTGACGCTTTGCCCGTCGCGACCGTATTTGGCATAGCCGAAACTATCGCGCGGTTCACGGTCGTTGGCATACACGACGTGGCAACCTGCGCAGCCGGATTGCCGATAGTCCCCCGGTTGCTCGTTCGTACCCATAAACCACATGTAGGGATCGTTCAGCCGCGTCTTGTGCAGGTTGAGCACGGGAATAGCGATGCGCAGCCCGGTGCCCGGTCCGCGATTGGATTGGCGAATATCCGGCCGCCCCGGCTCCTCCAATCGTTGCAGTTCACCGGTTGCATCCGGCAGCCCGATTTCAGGAAACTGCGAGCCAATGTTACGGCCGCCGCGCTCGAATACCCGAAAGATATCGGCTGGAGGAATAACCTGCCATTGGGGCAGCGGGATCAACGAGGGTAATGCGCCGCGTTTCGCTTGCCCTCCCGTCACCTGCCCAGGAGGATTGCCGGGCGAAAGGATGCGCGCCGGCTTTCCATCGCGGGTGTAAGCCTCACCGATCACGTCGCTTTTGAAGGGCAGCACACCGTTGTTGTAGGAGGCGCCCTCGAAGAACATGGCTCCCGTCGCCATCAGGGAACGCTCCGCCGCCTGGATGACCTCCAGGTGGCACGCGCCGCAGCTCTCCCGCACCACGCGGTAATCCGATGGATTCACGAAGCGGATGAACTCCGGCGCTTCCCGGTTCAGCAGCGTGTAGCTTTGTTGAGGATTGGCAGCGCTCGGGAAATTCCACGCCTTCGGATAGCGTGGCAACACATGCGCACTGTCACGCGCCGCTTCGTATGCCGGATCGTCTTTCGCAAGGCCCCTTGCGACGTGCACGCCCGCATTGCCGCCGTGACAAGCCGTGCAGCCGAGGATTACCGCGTCGTTGCGGTGCATGGTCGGTGCATCGCTTACGGTGTGGCAATCCCTGCAGCCCGCGCTTTCCGCATCTGCCTGTTCACGTGTCTCAGCCTGATGTGTCGGCGGCGCGGTTGTGTAACTCCGCTCGACCGGCTCTTCCTCATCATCATAGCTCGCAGCAAAGCCGATAGCGCCAACCAACAGGAGCGCCGCCGCTCCTACGACCGCCGTTTTTGCTCCCCGCCTCTGCATGATCAGAACGTCGCAATCGCGTTAAGAAGGACAGAGTAGTAGCGGCTGTCATGGTCGCTGTTGGTGAACAGATCGCCGAAACCGGAGCCCGGAGCGAATACCGCTCCGGACGCGCGAAACACCACGTTCTGCGAGAAAAGCGGCCGCCAGGTCATCGCAACAGAGCCATCCCAGCCGAGATCGTTCGGGATCGAGCCTTGCTGGCGCAACTCCTCTATGACTGCGGTATTCACGAACCACAGATGATTGAGATTGGCGCTTAAGCGGATTTCCGGCGTGAGATCGACGTCCGCGCCAGCGCCAAGCAAGCCGGTTCCCGGATTGTTGAAATTCGACTGTCCCTCCTCTTTCGATGAGCGCAGGTCGACCAGCACGCCATTGCGGCCATTCAGTCCAACGGCGCGGCCACCACCGGCAAAAGGAATTGATTGACGGATCCAGTAACTGGTGTCTGCGCCGGCAAACACTGGATCTTCGAAGATCGCATCGAACCCGTGTTCTGTCTTGTCGTAAGGGTTGTCGTCGCCGGACGCATATAGGCCGGAGAGCCGGAAGCGCAGGTAATTCCAGTCGTAGGACGGCTCCGCTGCAAAGAACCAGCTGCTGATCTTCGCAGGGCGGCTGGTGAAAACACTATTACGATCTTCGCCATAAGCGTAATACGTCGAGACGGTCAGATTAATGCGATCGAAATGGCCATCGCCGTTGTAGCCGAAATACGCGACGTCATAGTCGCGGGCGCGATCGTCGCCGATGAGCGCCGGCCGAACCGGAAAGCCATTGCTGTCCCTGTGCAGTTGGCCGGCTTCGCGGTCGCCGTTGTAGACAACGGTTACCTGTGAGGTGAATCCAGGCAGCGGCAGATCCTGCCTGTAAAGGTTCGCGACTGCCACATAATCGTTGCGGATGCGCTGCGTGATGTCGTTCAGACCGGAATTGGTATCCTTCTCGAGAAGGGAGAAGAAAGCGAGATTGTATTGCCAGCGGTTGTCGTCGCGGTCCCCGAACAGCCGCACGCCGAGTTGGTCATCCTGAAACAGGAAACCCCGGAAGTCTGTCGAGAACGGCTGGATGCCGACCCGCACGGAATCAAAATCATAGCGGGACGAGACATCGCGAATATGGTAGTCGAAGAAGGCTTCCTGAAGGCCGACGAATTCGTCGGTACGGCGCGGCTCCTTGGAAGACTTGATATCGAGAATGCGCCGTTCCGGCACCTGTGTGTAGTTGACGTTGAGCGCCACCGCCACTCTCAGCTCAAGCTCAGGCGGCTGGAACGCCGTCGAGCCCTTTATGAGAGAGCCGCCCAGAAGAACCGTTTGATTGAAGGCGAAACTCCCTGCGCGACCGAACGTATCGTCTTCATGTCCGTGCTGCGTCGTCTGCACGCCAACGGGAAGAGGAAACGACCGCGGCTCGACAACAGTATCCGAGATCGCCGACAGATTGAGAAACCAGTCGGCGGTTCCGGGAATCGGACGATCCGCTTTGAGGACATTCTGGTTGTAGGGATCGATCAGCCGCGCATCGACACCAAGAGCATCGGCCAGCCGCCAACGATCAGGAATGGGAATGTCCTGCGTGGGATAGGCTTCCGGCGGCGGCGCCGTGATTGCGCCAGGATTGGACTGCAGGATCGGCGGCGGATAGAGGCGTGGCCGTCCGGGCCGCTGCCGTTCTTCCAACTGGTCCGCCGAAGCTTGCCGTTGGACAGGGATTGGCGACTCATTTGTCGGTCGGGTTGCCACAATAGCGGGCGATGCGGACAGCGGGGCGATCTCGAAGATGTATTCGTAACGGCCTGAGCCTTTATTCGGCGAGTGGAAAAACTGCTCCTTTGTGACGCGTGCCGGCCGCGACAGCACAAACTCAAAGGTGGTGCCGTTTCGCTCTTCGTCGAGGGACCACACCTTTACCAATCCCACTCCGCCGCCACCCGGTTCAACGGGCCCGCGGACCCCGGTTAACTCGATCAACAAACGGCCGTGCCGCCCATCGGAAAGGACTTTCGCCGTCGCCGGGCGATCGGTCTCGAACAAGATACGCGTGGCCTGTCCGCCATCGCTGATCCGAACCGCACGAATGGTCTGCTCGCTCGCAAGTGCAATTTCCACCGAAAGAATCACGATGGCGGTGACTACAGAAGCAGATGCAAAAGCGAAGCTTGGCGGCCATCGCTGCGGGAACGCGCGACTGGAACGGCGCATCCGCTATATTCCCTCGCAAACGTTCTGGTCGGGACTGTCGAGAAACGGCGCAAACGGGCAGTTCACGTAGCGCAGCCTGGTGTTGCCCGCATCGGTGTGAACGACGATGTCGTCGTCGCGGATCGCGCCTGGGGCTTCATTAATCGTGCCGGACCGCTTGCCGGCGTTGTAAAGCCCGAGGAAGGCGATCAGGTCATCCTGATCGATCCCATCGCCGGAGACGCCGATGCCACCGATCAGCTCGTTTCCGCGATAGATCGGAACACCGCCGGCAAAAATCTGCATGCCGTTCTTCAGGCGATTGGGGCCTGTTTGCCCGCCCAGAGTCGTGCATTGCGGCATGCCCAATGTGCCGACCACCAGTGCCGACTGCAATCCCGTCGCAAACGGACTCCAGACGGTGATCGGAAGCGATAGGGAACCGTTGCGGGTACCGTTCTGCCCATCGGGAAAGAAGGGACGAGCGATATTGCCTACCCCTCGTACGCTGAAGGCATAGTCACCGGTGAACGCACGCGCATCCCTCAAGAACGTTTGCGTGTCCATGACATATTTCGGGACCTCACCCGCCGGCCTGCCATCTGCCTTGTCGTTGAGCAAATCGGTAGCGCCATAGGGACTGGAAAAGAAGCTTGCGGTGCGGGCTTTCTGAAGCGAAACATCGATCCCGAACAGCGCACCATCTGGCGAGCGCACGAGCCCCAATGCTTCGCCGCGCGTGTCTACGACCGAAATGGTCACCTGGGCCCGGCTGTTCAGAGGCTGGCGAATTTGAGCGCGGGCCCGGCTCATGATCTTGAATGCTTCCTCGAGAAGATCGGTCACCTCTGCCTTGCTCAGCGGTACTGAGACTTCGGCAGCGTCAGTTCCGGCCCGCACCGGATACCGGTTGTTGCCGGAGCCGTCCGTGAGGATGAACGCGTCGATGTTGTTGAACTCAGCCGCGTTAGCGGGCCGAATACCGGAACGCTCGGTTCCGTAAATCCGGCCAGCAATAATACCTCCGCCGAAAAAGCCGCTCACCGCAGTAACAGCCCCAGTGTTGGGCGGAAGCGAGTCGAAGGGCGGAGCGTTGGCGGGGTTGGACTTGAGAGAGGCTGGCGTCATGTCGCTGTAGCGAAGAGTCGTACCGTCGATTGAAATGCGGTCCGCCCGGATTCCCACAGGCGCGTCGAAACCAAACGTCGCCGCCAGCGCAATCGCTTCTTCGTCGCTTACATCCACATCGAAAGCGTCCGGGTCGAAACTGTAGTCCCCGTCCCCCATAACTCCGACGCCGCCGACCACCACGCCATTTTTGTAAAGCGGAAATCCACCAGGATCGGCCGACAAACCCAATGGCGAGTCCTTCGGTCCAATGAAGGCGCTGGCGTCCTTGCTTCGGGAATCATAGTGCGAGACCAGATCCGAACAGGTGAGCGAGCTCAGCTGCACCCCGAAAAGGGGGCCGCCTTCAAGTCCTTTGGCATTAGGTCCGGGCGGGAAGTTCTGCTGCACAATCATACTTGCCGTGCGCGTCGTAAAAGCATGCCCGCCGGAGGAAAGGTATGCGCCGGTGATGGCTTTGGAGATTGCTGCGGCTTCCGCCGGCACTGGCTGGCCTTCAAGGTCCACATCGGCTTGTGCCCCCGCAGGCGCATCCGGGATTTTTGCGGTGGGCTTTGCGCCCGTCATGTCGTACACGGCCAGCACATTTCCCATGCGGTCGGTGATAGCGATGACCGATGGCAGCGACCGTGCCGCTGCCTCGGCTATCGCCTGGGACAGCACCTGCTTTACATCGTCGACGGAAAGAGATTCGTGCGCGGGAAAGTTGTACAGGTGCGCGGGACCGCCGCCGCCTCCTCCACCACCTTTCGGTCCTGATCCGCCTCCTCCTCCGCACGCGCTCAACAGGAGTGCCATGCTGACTGCAATGCTGGTAACCCGGCGATGCTTTTGCCTCACTGGATCCTCCTCAGAGCCGCGGCAACGCGCGCAAGAGCAGTGCGATATTCGGCGGGACGATACGCGTTGGGATCGCGTACGATCCTGTACAATTCGCTGATCTCCGGCCTCATGCTTTGCGCTTGAGCTTGCGATATCTGCTTCGCGGATAGCAGCGCCGCGAGCAGCGTATCGATGCTCATCACGGCTTGGGCGGCGCCTTCGTAATCGGTGTATCGATCGGCCAATCGTTCCCCGGTGATCGCAAATAGAATGGCAAACATATTTTGCCGATCGAACTTCGCGCCGGCGAATCTGGAGGCCAGCTCCTGAGTGAGGCGCCGAAGGTCCTGCGCAGCTGCGCGGGCGGAAATTCCGTCTCGTGCAATGGCGGCATGAAATGCCTTTGACTTGTCTTCAAGGCGCGTGGCCATGTCCGGCGCGGTCGCCCTTGCCGCAGCCAGCAGCATTATGATGTTTTCGTCGTTGAAGGGCGGCGTCCCGGTTGGAAGAGGCCTCCCGGGATTTGCAATCGCGGTCAGCGCTCGAGTGGGATCATCGTAGATGGAACGATGGCAGCTCTGACAGTCAAAGAAGTAAAACTCCGGGAACGATCCCTCCTGGCTATGCGGCCCACCCGCGTAGAGAGAAAGCGCACGGCCAAGCGCCACTGCCTGCCCTGCCGCCCACAAATTCGAACCGCCCGCCAGGGTTTTGCGCAGCGCGTAATCGGCATCTTCGTCGTGGTGCTGCTGCAAAGCAGTAAACAGCCCCAGCTCAAACAGTATACGCGGGTGCCCCGCGGCCATCATCTTGTGCGTGAGAAACTGCCCGGCCTTGCCACTGCCAAAGTGGCAGTCGAGACACACTTTCGCCCGTTCTTCTGGGTTCTCCAGCGGCGCCATTCCGAGCGCCACATTTTTTTTGTGCGTGGTCGCGACCGCATAATGCGGCGCGAGCCAAGCGCCCGACCCGCCGTGACATGCTTCACATCCGACGCCGTCGGTTACCTGGAAATTTTGTCCCCGGGCACCTGCGTTGTCCGAATGACAACCAAGGCAGTCCGGGGCCTTCTCCGCCGGCCCGAGACCAAGCCGAGCCGAGATTGCCTCGCCGCGCGGATGCGTCAGCACACGCCACGCGCGGCTGTGGGCGCCGAAGCTGGAACTCTCGTCCTGCCATGTCGTGATTTCGTTCTGCCGCACGACCCGTCCCGTGGGCGCCAGACGCGAATGGCAAGCAGAGCCCGAACACGACGCCACGCCTTCGTGTACGCCAACACGGGTTCCGGCCGCGGGCAGCGGTGTGGAGACACCGAATTCCACGGCGGCAATGAGGGTTACAGCTAGAATTTCATACCGAAGCCGACTCTCGTCCCACCCCAAGCCCGCCCCCAAAACGCTCGCGCGTTTGCTCGAATGGCTCGCCGCCGAATCCCTCCAAGTATTGACGACCGACGATGAAAAGCCAAGCCAAACCCAATCGCCGCTCCGTCTTTCTTACACAGCGAAAAGACTTCCATCTTGTCGTCAAAAAACTGCTTAGCGCGAATCAGTTCTGTGAAGTGTCCTGGCCCCGAGGGATGCGTTTTTCTCGCCGATGTATGGTGCTATTTTACTATCAGAAATGGGGTGGACGGCGCGGCGATGACGGCCGATCTCTTGAAGCAGGCGGAAGCCGCCATGGGGCGCGGCGACCTGTTCACTGCGCACGACTTTGCACGCGCGGGCATCGAAGGCGGATCGGCGGACGAACGCTTTAAATATTTTCAAGTGCTAGCGTTGGCTCGGATGGGCGATCTGGTGCAGGCCAGAGAGCGATACGATACATACGGCCTTGCCGCTTCCAGCAACGTCGACATCGGTTCACTTGGCGCGCGTCTTTTGAAGGACGTGGCGTTGTCCACAAGCCCTCCCGATCGCGGTGCCCTGCTGCAGGCTGCTGCTGCCTACAAGGCCGTTTACGAACGGGCCCAGGATGCATTTCCTGGTGTCAACGCAGCCACCCTCTTCCTCCTGGGCGGTGCGCCTGCTGAAGCAGCCGCTATCGCGACCCAGGTACTCAGCAAATTGACAACACCAAGAACATACTACGAGCATGTCTCGCGCGCTGAGGCATTGCTCGATCTGGGCCGCATCGCGGAGGCGCGCAAGGACGTCGATGCTGCTTGTACCTTGGGGGACGCCGATTTCGGTTCCCGGGCCACAACCCGGCGACAATTTTCGCTTCTCGCGGACCATCTTGGCCTGACAGGCCCAGTGCGGGATGCATTGCTTGCGCCCTTGCGCCCTCCAAGGGTGTTTATGTTTTGCGGTCACATGATGCCCAAACCGGATTCGGGCGCGGAAGCTGATCTGGCCGTGCATGTCCGGTCCATCCTCGAAGAGGAAAATGCACGGATTGGATACGGCGCGCTGGCAAGCGGCGCCGACATCGTGATCGCCGAAGAATTGCTGCAGAGCGGCGGAGAACTCAATGTGGTTCTGCCCTTCGAAAAGGATGCCTTCATTGAACAATCCGTGCTTCCCGGGGGGGGCGGCTGGCACCAACGATTCATGTCCTGCATCGCCCAGGCTCGCACGGCGACAATGGCGACGGACATGCCCTTTATGAACGACGCCACGCAGTTCACATATGGGAGCCTTATCTGCATGGGGATGGCGCGCCTCCGAGCCGAGCATCTGCGTGGTGACGTGCTGCAACTCGCAGTGTGGGACGGCGTAACCGCTCACGCCGACGATCCCGCCGGAACCGCCGTGGATATCGCGAACTGGGCGCGCGCCGGTGGCCGCGCGCGCATTATCGAGCCCACTTGGACGCGGAAGACAAAAAACGAGGACAACCGAACGATTGCCGCCCCCACATGGTGGGGGACAGGTGATGAAATCACCCGTGAGACGCGCGCGCTGATCTTCACAGATTTTCGGGGCTTCAGCAAACTTCCGGAATCCGTCCTTCCTTGTTTTTGGATCGAAGTGATGCAACGCATGCAGCTTGTGCTGGAACGCCAAGCGGATCAGCTGTGCTATCGGAATACCTGGGGCGACGCTTTGTACGCGGTGGTCGCCTCAGCCACTGCTGCGGCCGCAATCGCTCTCGAATTGCAGGACGTATTGATGGAAGTGGATTATGGCGCGATGGGACTCCCGACCGAGCCACACATGCGCGTTGGCGCCCATTACGGCCCCGTATTCCGCCGACGCGAATCCACCGGTGCCGTGAACTATTATGGCACGCAAGTATCACGCGCCGCGCGCATCGAACCGGTTACGCCCCCCGGTGCTGTTTATGTAACGGAACAATTCGCTGCGATGCTCGAAATGGAGGGCGCAAACCGATTTGTCTGCCGTTATGTTGGCCAGATCGCGCTGGCCAAGGGTTTCGGCACAGCGCGCATGTATCTTCTTAAGCGCCGCTAGGATGGGCATGGATCCATTTGTGCCAAATGTTGGCGCCCCGGGCGAATATCCAGCCTCGCTGTACCAAAAGCTGCTTCACGTACCACTGCTGGCCGGGATCGAAGCGGCGTTGGTGGCTCGCCTCATTGCCGGCGCGAGTTGGTTCAGCTTGCCGGGGGGCATGCTTCTGGAGCGAAGCGGCGAAAATTATTGCGCCATGTTCGTGCTGATTACGGGCAGGCTCACTGTGTTCATTGAGGAGCCGGATGGCACGAGACGCACCATCGGTCACGTGCATGCCGGCGAGACGATCGGCGAAATGTCGGTGCTCTCCGGCGACCCCCCTATGGCCGAAGTGGCCGCGGTGCGCGACTCGGAATTGCTTCGCGTCGAGGCGCCGCTCTTCCGGGAGCTCGTGGCTCTTAGCCCGAAACTCTTATCGAACATAACGCAAGGGCTAATCCAGCGCCTGGCTACCAGCGCCCGTCGGCCGGATGATACGGGGAACTGCAGAACCGTGGCGATTGTGCCGCTTCAAGATCACCTGGAAGACGAACGGATTGGTGATCAGATCGTCGCTAGGCTGAACGATATGGGGTACAAAGCAGCGATTCTTCGCGCTGCCGACGGATCCGGCTCTACGGAGTGGCTGAACCGTGTCGAGGCCAGTCACGAATTCGTTGTCTACAGAGGTGATTCGCCGCGCAGCTTTTGGACTAACCTTTGCCGGCGCCAGGCTGATCGAGTCTTCCTGCTGGCGCGCGCCGATCGTCCTCTTGGTCTCGATCGATTCATTGCGGACAATGCTACGGTTGCAAGCAGCAATCCGGAGCTCCTCCTTCTGCATCCGCGCGGACGGCTGAATACTTCGCAAGAGGAATTTGCATTTCCCAACAAGACCTCGCGGACATGCTTTCATGTCCGCGCAGAATGTCCTGGCGATGTGGGCAGGCTCGCGCGCTTCATCGCTGGTCGCGCCGTCGGCTTCGTGCTCGGTGGCGGCGGTGCGCGTGGGTTTGCTCACATCGGCGTGGCCAAAGCCCTCAACGAGGCAGGCGTGCCTTTCGATCGGCTGGGTGGCACAAGCATGGGGGCGATCATCGCGGCCGGCCTCGCTGCAGAATGGAGCATCGACGAGTTGAGCGCTCGAATGTCAGAGGCGTTCGTCCAGGCAAATCCTCTGTCTGACTATACCCTTCCCTTGATTGCACTGGTCCGCGGCCGGAAAGTTTCGCAGCTGCTCCGCAATCATTTCGGGACAATTCGTATCGAGGAATTGCCTAAACCGTTTCTCTGCGTCTCGTCGGACCTGAGTGCCGGACAAATCCACATCCACCAGCACGGGTTTTTGTGGCACGCACTTCGGGCAAGCATCTCCCTGCCCGGCATTCTGCCGCCCGTCACCATGCACAGACACCTACTCGTCGACGGTGGAGTCATGAACAATCTGCCTGTGGACCTTATGCCCCGATTGGGAGATGGCCCGATCATCGCCTCCGACGTCAGCGGCCAGATCGATCTTCAGACGAGTGATGAAAACTACGGAGAACGCCCGGTCTGGCGCGTGCTGTGGCAAAGGATGCGCGGAACACCCTCCATCGTCTCCATTCTGATGCGCTCCGCCACCGTAGGCTCCGAGGCGCAGCGGCGTGTTGTTCGCGAACAAGCCAGCCTTTTGTTCCAACCTAGCGCGGGGGGTGTTGGACTGCGCGACTGGAAGATGTTCGACAGTGCAATCGCCGCCGGTTACACGCATGCTGCAAGATTGCTCGAACAACAGGAGAATCTGGTGAGCAGCGTATTTCTTGGTCCGGAGGCCTCGCCGCCAACTTAAGTGGGGGAGCTGCGAGCTGACATATTGTCCCGGCAAGGGATTGTTGTGGACTGATACCTCTCATCTTGCATGCAGGCCGCCTCTGCGGTCACACTGGCCAAGGGAGAATCCGTTCGCAGGGAACCGGTGGGCGAAGGTTTCCGCTATCGTGCTTTCATCAGCTACAGCCATCGGGACAGTCGATGGGCCGATTGGCTTCTGAAGGCGCTGGAGTCCTATCGCGTTCCGAAACACCTGGTGGGGGAGCCTGGGCGGGACGGGCCTGTGCCAGCGCGCTTGTTCCCAATCTTTCGCGATCGGGATGAACTCCCCGCTTCCGCTGATCTGAGCGAGCGAATTTTGAAAGGACTGGCGGCATCCGCCTGCCAGATAGTTATCTGCTCGCCCAACGCCGCAAAATCCCGCTGGGTTGACGAAGAGATCGTTGCATTCAAACGACTGGGCCGCGAGGACCGCATCCTCGCAGTGATTGTCGACGGCGCACCCAATAGCGAGGATCAGAGAAAGGAATGCTTCCCGCGGGCCCTACGCTTCCGGATTGGCGCTGCTGGTGCGCTGTCCGACTTGCCGACAGAGCCGATTGCCGCAGATGCGCGCCCCGACGGCGATGGTCGCACCAACGCCAAACTCAAACTGATAGCTGGACTGCTTGGCATCGACTACGCTGCCCTAAAAAGGCGTGATGAGCAGGCGATGCGCAGGCGCGCTCGCATTTCTCAGGCGATCGCCGGTGCCATGGCATTCCTCGCAATTCTGGCCGCAGCCGCAGGCGTTTTGGCGTATCAGAAACAGCGTGAGGCCGAGTATCAGCGCGACCTTACCATTCAGGCCCAGTCTCGCGCGCTCACGCAAAATGCGGCCGTGACACTGAAGGACGGCGGAGTTTCCACCGCATTAAGTATCCTTCGCGAGGTTCTTTCAGGAAGGAAGCCTGGGACCGCCGTCGACCCGCGCGCGCTTGCAACATTCTGCGAAGCGCAGGCCTTAGACGGTCAGCTCAGCATTCTCACGGGGCACGCAGGCGCCGTCAACTCGGCACGTTACGCTCCGGACGGCAAACGCATTGTCACCACTTCCGATGACAAGACTGTAAGGGTTTGGGATGCCTTGACTGGCGCCCAAATTCTTAGTCTCACAGGACATTCGAATCTTGTTTTGTTTGCAGTCTACTCTCCTGACGGAAAGCGCATCGTCAGCGCTTCGCAGGACATGACAGCTCGCATCTGGGATGCCGCAACGGGCGCCCTGCTCAAAGTGCTGACCGGCCATACGGATCAGGTGACTTTCGTGGCCTTTTCGCCCGACGGCCGGCGAATCCTTACGGCATCGAGCGACCGAACAGCGCGCGTCTGGGACGCCCGAACAGGTGTCAATCTTTTGGTGCTGTCCGGGCACGAGCGGGATGTGTCCTCCGCCGCTTTTTCGCCGGATGGGAGACGGATCGTAACCGCTTCAGTCGACAAGACCGCACGCATCTGGAACGGGATCTCAGGTGCGCAGATTTCGATTCTCCGAGGCCACTCCGATGTCGTAACTGCCGCAGCTTTTTCGCCAGACGGCAAGCGCATTATCACAGCATCGCAGGACAAAACGGCACGCATTTGGGATGCAGCGACCGGGCAGCCCCTGACCGTACTTGTCGGCCATTCCGGCGCGGTCAACTCCGCATCCTATTCACCGGATGGCCGGCGGGTGGTCACGACTTCGGGCGACAGATCGGCACGAATTTGGGATACCGCGACGGGCGCTGAGTTGGCGGTCCTTTCAGGGCATTCCGATTACGTAGGAACGGCGTCGTATTCTCCAGATGGCCGGTATATCGTCACCTCTTCCTATGATGGAACGGCGCGGATCTGGGCAGCCGAACCGCGCGCCCAATTGGCGATGTTTTCGGCGGGAGACCGGGTGCAGAACGCCAGTTATTCGCCCGACGGCCATCACATTGTAATCGCGCTGCAAGATAAGACAGCCCGCGTGCTTGATGCCAAGAGCGGCACCGAGCTTCTAATGCTTTCGGGACACGGCGATAATGTATTGTGGGCTGCGTATTCGCCCGGCGGCGAGCGCATCGTGACCGGATCTGCTGATAAGACCGCACGCATTTGGGACGTCAAGACCGGTGCTCAGGTGACCAAGATCGTCGGTCATACCGACGCAGTGTTCTCAGCTGAATTCTCGCCGGACGCCAAGCGCGTTGTAACGGCTTCCTATGATCGCACCGCGCGGGTGTGGAATGCGGCAACTGGTGCTCAGGTTCTAAAGCTTAGCGGGCATTCGGATGCCGTTTACTCGGCCGCATTTTCTCCGGACGGCAGACGCATCCTCACTGCGTCCACTGACAGGACGGCCCGCGTGTGGGACGCAGATAATGGCGTTCAGATTCTCGTGCTGAAGGGCCATTCTGCTGAAGTAAATTGGGCGTCCTATTCACCGGATGGAAGCCGCATCGTAACCGCATCGGCTGACAAAACGGCACGCGTGTGGGATTCGACAACCGGCAGTCAGCTGCTGGTGCTTCCCGGACACGCAGCCAGCGTGAATTCCGCCCTCTATTCCCCCGATAGCAAACACATTGTCACGGGATCCGTCGACGGCACGGCACGTATCTGGGACGCGGTCACAGGCGTTCAACTTGCTTTGCTGTCGGGGCACGCGGACCACGTTTCGGTTGCGATCTACTCGCCCGACGGAAGGCATGTCATGACCGCCTCCAACGACAAGACGGTGCGGATTTGGAATGCCAATACCGAGCCGCTAGATGCGCAGATCGCTTATGTCGAGGCAGCGGAATTTGATCCATTAAGCGCGGCGCAACGATTCCAGCTCGGCCTGCCAGAACAACCACAAAAAGCTGCTTCTCATGCGACTCCCGTTCCTGCCAGCACGTTTGCCATCAGGGCAGAGGCGCTCGAGCTTGCCGGCGAGAGCTCGGCTACCGGTTTATCTGCTGCCGCACTGCTTGTAGCGTTTCGCGATTATGCGGTGGCGGCACGCAGTGCGCAGGAACAGGGTTGGCCGCAAAGCAGATGGAGGACTTGGCGATATCGCCGTGCCTCAATCGCTCGGCTCCTTGCGCGCGAAGGTATGACGCGGCAGGTCGTCGATGCCTATCGCGCCGCTCTGCGCAACTGGCGCCCATAGCTCACCATCCGAAATACCCGAGAGCCTCAGGTTCTGACCTTGCCTTTGATGGCGAACATCTGATCGGCGCCGGTATTCGTGGTCGGTGCCTCGAGTCCGCAGAGAATCTTGTATTCATAGTTCGTGCAGCCGGTGCCGAACCCATTGCCCGGGTTTTCCCATGCTGCAGGGTTGCCGTGCTGCTCGAGATTGCCTTCCCAGGCCCATTCGCCTCCCGATGCGAAATCCATGTTCACCTGGACCGAGACCCAGTAATGACCTGGCCTGAGCCTCTTCCTGCAATTTATTACGAATGAACCCGCGCTATCAGTCCCGGCAACCGCCGGGCACTGGCCGACGATTACCCCGGGCAAGCCACCCTTGTCCTTGTAGAAAAACACATTCTCCGATGCGGCCGGGCCGGGCCCATTGAAGTAAACTCCGGTAACATCCACCTCGGTGATCACCCACTTCTGGCCAGACGGCACGATGAAATCGTCGGCCGCCTGGCTGTCATAGGCGTCGAATGTGGACTCGAAATTTTGAGATACAGGTCCACTGCCCGCGTCATTGCTGTTCTGATCGTAAAGGGTTTTAGAAGCGCCTGAAATGACCACTTTGGCCCTTGTGTGCGAACCGGCGCTGGTTGGATTGATGTGCCTCTCAGCCGCCAACGTCCCGCTGCCGGCAGAAAGAGCAAGTGCAGCCGCAGCTGCCAGTAATGCTGTTTTGTGCATGATTCATCCCCCGCCCCTCTCATCGGCGTAAGCGCCGACTGGATAAACCTACCCGTCGACATGTGTTCTGACAACCGCTTCCGGTTGCTGGTTCTCGTTGCCGGATAAATTCGGAAGAACGCTTAGTTTTCAAGTGAATAGCCGGGCAACAGGAGCTGCTTCAGACGTGTCCATGAGCCGGGCGGATGGCACGCGTCCGTATTCATGGGATCAAGGGCCGGCTGAGCTGCCCGGACTTCGCTTGTCGAAAAGCGGCTGAGTCCGTTGGCGAGCGCTGATAAACAGATCTGCGCCGGCAACCTTTCTGCGGGAGCTGCTGAAACACGCCCGACAGCCCAGATTCGTGCTGTGCCATCGTCAGACGCGCTAACCACCCACTGCCCGTCTTCACTGAAGCTGGCGCTGTTTACGTTGTCTGTGTGCCCGCGCAATCGGGCGAGCTCGTGCCCGGTTTTCGCGTCCCACAGCCGGACGGTTTTGTCGAGAGCCGCGGTAACAATCCGAGTGCCGCTGTGGTCGTACGCCGCGCTCATGATGGCGCCGGTATGTCCGCGCAGGATCAGGCGCTGTTGTCCGGCTCCAGCATCCCACACGCATACGGTTGCATCTCTGCTTCCGGTGACGATCCAGCGTCCGTCGGGGCTGTACTGCGCCGTGCTCACATCCTTTTCATGACCGCGCAAAACCGAAAGTCTGGCGCCGGTCTTCGCGTCCCACACCATAGCGGCTCTATCAGCCGAAGCTGTGACGATTCGTTGTCCATCGGGACTGAAGCTTGCGCTGTAAATTGCTCCTGCGTGACCGCGAAGAACAACCAATTTGCGGCCGCTGTTAGCATCCCAAACGCGCGCGGTTCTATCCCTGGAAGCTGTAACGATGTACCTTCCGTCGTGGCTAAACGCGATCCCGTAAACCGCATCCCTGTGCCCCTGTAGACTCAAGATTTGTTTTCCCGAGCTGGCATCCCAAATCCGAGCTGTCCCGTCATCCGAAGCGGTGCCGGCTAGCCTTCCCTCGGGACTGAACGCAACAGCTTCGACAAAGTCGCGATGCCCTTCGAGCGTGCCAAGCTTTTCACCCGTCTGAGCGTTCCAAATCCGAGCTGTCCGATCACCTGAACCTGTTATGACCCGCTTTCCGTCCGGGCTGAACGCCGCACTCAGAACATTGCCTGTATGCCCACGTAATACTGTCACCCGATGATCCGGTCTTGCACTCCAGAGCCGCGCGGTAAAATCGTCCGAAGCGGAAACGATCCGCTGGCCACTCGCATCGAATGCCGCCCAATTTACCCCAGCGTCATGACCGTAGAAGGCCGCGACCTCATGCGCATCGTTGGCATTCCATAGGCGTACCGTCCGGTCAGGTGATGCGGTAACCACATAGCGGCCGCTCGCATCGAAACGTGCGCTTAAGACATTGTTGTTTTGACCCATCAGCCTGGCGATTTCTTTCCCGCTGGTTGCGTCCCAGATAGCAGCGGTTTTATCGTCCGACGCGGTGACGATCTGCTTGCCGTTCGGGCTAAATTCGGCGCCGTTGACGCCTTCGGCCTCTCGCAGAATGAGACCTGGTTCGCCGGTTTTTGCGTTCCATACGCGGGCGGTTTTGTCAGCAGATGCGGTGATCACCCATGCTCCGTCGTGACTGAACTCCGCCGCGTCAACGTAATCCTCGTGTCCCGCCAGGACCATAAGTTGCTGCCCCGACCTAGAATCCCATATTCGGGCAGTCTTGTCGTCAGACGCGGTGACCACTCGTGAACCGTCAGGATTGAAAGAAGCTGCGAACAGCACCCCCTGGTGTCCCCTGAGCGCTACTATTTCCTTCCCGTTGGTCGCATTCCAGATAATTGCTGTGTTGTCTTCGGATGCGGTGGCGATCTGCTTTCCATCCGGACTGAACTCTGCGCTTAGGACCGCCCCCGTGTGGCCTCGCAGTACCATCAATTGTCGAGCAGTCTGCGTATCCCAAATGCGCGCGGTCTTGTCGCGCGACGCGGTAACGATCCGCTTCCCGTCCGGGCTGAAATCCGCACCGATCACCTGATTTGTGTGTCCGCGAAATACGGCCAGCGCGCTGCTGGCCGTAGCAGCGCCTTGCAACTCAGCTATGGCAACGGAACTCGCCCGGACAAGTGGCCCCCACCCCCCTCTGCTCAGAGCGGCGGCGGCATAACGAGTGGCGCGGTCGTAATTACGCGCGTCCGCTTCGATCGCCGCACGGGCAGCAAGTGTATTGGCAATTTGGGATGTTAGGGTGCCAAACAGCTGAACGATGATCACGCCTGTTAGGAACACAACCGCGGTCGCAGCCGACAAAAGCAGCCAGATGCGCCTCTGCAGACGCCGGGTGCGGAGAAGCGATTCTCTTTCCCGAAGCCGGTCCGCGTTCTCCTGTTTTCTGCAGGCGTTGAGATACTGCTGCAGCGCGGACTCAATAGCTGCGGAAAAGTCGGCGCGCCGCGCCAAAGCCTCCGCTTCTTCGAGCCGTGCGCCACGATGAATGAGCCAACCTGGCCCATCGCCTTTTCCTGTTGTCGCGTGCCCGCGCCAATCCATGGCAGCGGCCCGGGCCGCTTCAAGCGCATGAAGGGCGCTGCGCTCTTCAGCGATCCATGAACGCAGGGCCGGCCATTGCCGCAGTATCGCTTCATGCGTTACTTCGACGGTATCGGTTTCGCGGCCCTCAACGATAGTCTTGTGGCAGACCAGCAGGCGCTGATCGACAAAATGGCGCACTAGTGGTTTGGTCGATTCCGGCAACGCGTCGAACGGTTCCACTCTCCGCCTCGGTTCGGAACTGGCGCCCTCAAGATAAACAAGCGCGGGAATGAAAGCGGCGCGCGCGAGCGCCTCAAGCTGACTGTGGATTTGGGGGAGAGCGGGGTCACGCCGTGCAGCGGAGAAAGCAACATCCACAGCAGCTGTGATTGCGCCCTGCAAACCTCCGAATTCCTGCTCATATTGCTTAAGCGTCAGCTTGCCTCCGCGCGGATGCAACGCGGACAGCCGCTCCAGGGTGAAAGCAAGCAGCGGGAGTGCATCCTCTGCGGCCAGGTCCTCTAGCAGCCGATCTGAAAGCTGCGGCTCAACTGCAAGAGGAGGGTTGGCTAGCCGGGATGGCCCTTCAATCACTTCCTTGAATGCCCCCATGGGAAGTGGCGGCAAGCTGAACGGAACCAGGGGAATTTCCGCAAATCTCGACTCCTGCTGAAATCGTTCGAAAGAGTCCGATCGAATCGTCGCCACCAAAATGGCGTTGCTATCCGCCCGGATCGCTTCGCTTATCAGGTCCAGCACACACACAGCTTCCTGATTTTCCGGCACGAACAATTCTTCCGCCTGATCCAACGGAAGAATGATTGTGGGCGCCTGCCGCGCGCGATTGCAGGGTACCGACTCTGCAAATCGCAGCAGGTGTTCCGTCGCCTGCCGCCTCAAATCCGAAAATCGCTCCACGACGTCTCGAACGCCGGATATCTGCTCGGGATTGCTCTGCAGGCTTGCCGCCAAACCCATTCTTCCAGACAGGGCGGCACGTTCCGGCCGAATAGTGGGCAGAACGAGGAAATTGTCCTCGTCTCTTCTAAGGCGTGCGATAATTCCTGCTTTCAGAAATGAGGACTTGCCGGCGCCCGAGGCCCCAAGCACGATCAGCATGCGCTCCGGCGAGCCGCTGCGCAGCCGCCGAATGGCATCCAGTGCTTTGGTGATCAGCCCCTCGCGGCCAAAGAAAATGGCCGCGTCTTCCTCCTCCAGCGACTGCAACCCGCGATAGACACATCGGCTCGGGTCATCCGCCGGCGGCCAACGAAAGCTGTTTGGATCCAGCCCCGCCCGACGCAGGCCGATGCTCAGGTGCTTAAGACCATCGAATTCGCGGTCCGCGCTGGATGCATCGGCTATCTGAAAGCGACCTTGGAGATCATACGGCAGGTTTTCCAGCGGAACCGGTGCGATCATCACAGGGAAGATCTTCTTGCCGAGTTGATCGGCAACCAGAAATTCGGTTTGGCACCAGCGAGACATAACCCAATTGGGCGAAAGCAACAGGACGACGCCGGAGCATCGTTCACCAGCTTGACGAAGCTCCTGTTGCCAACGGTGACCAGGTGCGATTCCCTGCTCCGGATCCAGGTCGAGGAAGAACTGACTCCAGCCCTGCTCTCGAAGGTAATCGCGCACACGTATCGCCGCAGCATTGTCGGCATTCGAATGGCTGATAAACAGAATCCCCACAGCCGCCAGGCCCCCTTGACCGGACTATTGTAACGCAGAGCTGGGGAATCGCCACAGCTTACGTCACGAAGCCGTCCTCCGTGGGCGCCCCGGTCTGGCCAATACCAATACCTTAATTAAGCAAACGGGGCCCGGTAGTCACAGTCGATAGCTGATGTGCGAGGCGGCGCGGCAGAACTGGCCGAGTTCTTCCAATGCGAGTCGCTCAAATTGGCAGACGATCTCGGAAAAATTTCCGTCGTCCTGCATTAGCTGTGAGTCACAAGCATCTATGGCTTGCAGATATTGTTCGTAGCGCGACTTGGACGCCTCTGCCAGAGAGGCGTTGTCGAGAACAGTCTTTGACAGACCGACCACGAACGCCGCAGCCGCGACGAATTCGATGAGGCGTATAGTGGCAAGCGGGTACTGCAGCGCGAATGCCAGCAAACCCAGCACCGTCAAAATGGCACCTGACAAATAAAGAAAGTCGGCCGCGGACGTGGCGACCCTCTCCGTCGTACGCAACTTGCCAATCTGGGAAGCAGCGAAGCGCCGCTGATACACAATACGTAACTCCCGATAAGCGTGGCGCGCCGCTCCGATCAGATTAGGATTGACGCTGACCGCGCACGGTTTGCACGCGATGGCATCGATCGGCAAAAAGAGACCGAGGGCGGCTTCACCCGCATTAAGTTCCATTTCCAGCCGCGCAAGTTGTGCGCCATAGAACTCTTTTACTCGCGCCTGAAGATCGGCAGCGTCCCGAGAGTCCGAAACAATGGCGAAGGCCTGAAACTTCAAACTCCGGAGTCTTTCAGCGGCGAAGCGGTTCAGCAGCCATCTCGACTTGTTTCCACTGACAAAAAGATAGAGTTGGATGGCAAGCCCGCAGCAGCCAAGTACAGCCATCAGCGCGGCCAGCATCCGGTTTCCGCCGGGGAGAAAACCAAACACCTGAGCAAGCGTAAAAATCGCGCTCACAAGAACGAGCAGCACGGCACCGCGCCCAAGAGCGTGATAGGTTCGCTTCGCTTTGGCCGCGTTGTTCTCATGCTGTGCGAAGCGCCGGTCCAGGGCATCGTTTTTCATTACGACAGCCGCTGGCTGGTACAACGCCAACAGGTCCGCAGAAGGAAACATATCGCGGTTCTGCTGTTTCATAACCGGGAGCTTTTCTGGACGCTTCTTGAGGTTGTGCGGATTTCTAACTTTGTTCAACTGGAGACCGGGGCAGTTCCTGCCTCCTCGAGGTGCTCGCAGAGCACCGGCTTGCGGATACGCGCAGCTTCCTTGAAGAGCCGCATGCCGATCACTACCCTCCGGGAGGAGCGAAACAATCTGTGCGCCATGGAAATCCGAAAGGACGTTCTCGCCGCAATCGGCAATACGCCGCTCATTCGTTTGCGGCGCGCCTCAGAGCGCACCGGCTGCGAGATTCTGGGCAAAGCGGAGTTCCTCAATCCGGGCCAATCGGTAAAGGACCGCGCGGCGCTCTACATCGTGAGGGATGCGATGGCGCGCGGCGTGCTCAAACCTGGCGGCATCGTGGTGGAAGGCACTGCCGGCAACACGGGAATCGGTCTTACAATCGTTGGCAATGCTCTCGGGCTGCGTACCGTTATTGTCATCCCCGAAACACAAAGTCAGGAGAAGAAGGACGAATTACGAATGCTCGGTGCCGAGCTGATCGAAGTACCCGCCGTCCCATACAACAATCCGAACAATTATGTGAAAGTCTCGGCGCGGCTGGCTAAACAGCTCGGCGCAAGCGAGCCCGCTGGCGCGATCTGGGCCAACCAGTTCGACAACGCCGCCAACCGGCAGGCGCATCTCGAAACCACCGGCCCGGAAATTTGGGCGCAGACCGAGGGCAAGGTGGATGGCTTCGTCTGCGCCGTCGGCACCGGCGGCACGCTTGCTGGCGTGGCGATGGCGCTAAAGCAGCAGCGCCCCACCCTGCGCGTTGCTGCGGCTGACCCCATGGGCTCCGCGATCTATGCCTGGATCAAGACCGGAGAACTGAAGTCTGACGGCTCTTCGATCACGGAAGGAATCGGGCAAGGCCGCGTCACCGCCAACCTCGAAGGTGCACCCATCGACGATGCCTTTCAGATTCCAGATGAAGAAGCCCTCCCGATCCTCTTTGATTTACTGGAATATGAGGGCTTGTGTCTCGGCGGTTCCAGTGGCGTCAATGTGGCCGGCGCCATTCGGCTGGCAGAACAGATGGGGCCAGGCCGTACCATTGTGACCATCCTGGCCGATCCCGGCCATCGCTATCAAAGCAAGCTGTTCAACCTCGAATTCCTGCGCGGCAAGAACCTGCCCGTGCCGCGATGGCTGGCGGAACAGCGCCCAACCCGCCACGTTCCGTTCGTATCATGACGCTCTCCTCCCCGCTCGTCTCGACGGAATGGCTGGCCGAGCATCTGGATGCGCCCGACGTGCGCATCGCGGATGCCTCCTGGTACCTGCCGGAGGCTGGCCGCGATGCCAAAGCGGAATACCGGGCCGCGCATATTCCGCACGCCGTGTTCTTCGATATCGAAGACCTGTCGGATGACGAAACCAACCTGCCGCATATGCTGCCCTCGGCCGCTAGGTTCGGCAGCGGCATGCGCAAACTGGGTTTGGGGGACGGCAACCTGATCGTGGTCTACGACGGCGCTGGCATATATTCGAGCCCGCGGGCGTGGTGGATGTTGCGCGCCATGGGTCACGAGGACGTGGTGGTACTGGATGGCGGCCTTCCCAAATGGCGGCGCGAGGGGCGGCCGGTAGAAGATCTTATCCCCAGTCCCCAACGGCGGCATTTCACGCCGCGGCCCAATCGTGCACTCGTGCGTGGTCTTCCGCAGATGCGGGAGAATTTGACGACGGGGGCCGCGCAAGTGGTCGATGCACGTTCGTCCGTTCGCTTTAGCGGAGAGGAGCCTGAGCCAAGGGCAGGAGTCCAGCCGGGTCATATTCCGGGCAGCGCGAATGTCCACTACGCCGAGCTGATCGAGCCAGACGGGACCATGAAGTCCAACCGCGACCTCGGTGAGATCTTCGCCGTCCACCGCGTCGATCTTGCCAGACCGGTCGTGACCACTTGCGGCTCCGGCATCACTGCGGCAATCGATCTTCTGGCGCTGTGCGTGCTTGGAGCCAAGGATGTGGCTCTCTACGACGGATCATGGGCAGAATGGGGTGCCCGGCCCGACGCACCCAAAGAACGGACATGACCTTCAAGAGCATCGACGGCGGCAAGCGCATACCGACAGTCGTCACCTTTTTGGAAATGACAACGCGGCCGTCGCTGCTGGCGCCGCTGCCCAAAGGCAAGATCGCGATCCTGCGGGTGGAAAGGCCACCTGTACACTTCTACCGGTATCTCTACGACACGATTGGAAGTGCATACCACTGGGTAGACCGAAAGAAGGTATCGGACGAAAGCCTGGCCGCGTTGCTCGTCAGCCCCGGCGTCGAGCTCTACGTGCTCTATGTAGACGGCTGCCCGGCAGGCATGGCCGAACTGGATTTTCGCAAGGAAGGGACCTGCAACCTCGCCTACTTTGGCCTTATGCCGGAATACGTCGGCCGGGGGCTGGGCTTCTTCTTCCTGGCGCAGGCGGTGGAGATGGCGTGGTCGCGGCCGATCCAGCGCTTCACTGTGAACACCTGCACGCTGGACCACCGCCGCGCGCTGCCCCTCTACCAGCGCGTGGGCTTTGTCCCCTACTCCCGCGAAGAGCGCTACATCGACCTGCCGTAGGCGGTCCCGAGCCCGCGAACCCCCGTTCCTTTCCGCACGCGGACAAGGCAGAGTGCCGCCACCATCAGGGAGAACAGGCATGGCAACGGCCGCAACCTCACGAGACGACACGCCGCAGCTGTTCGGCCACCCGCGCGGCCTGACCTACCTTTTCACCACCGAGATGTGGGAGCGCTTCTCCTATTACGGGATGCGCGCCATCCTGGTGCTGTACCTCACCAATTACCTGCTGCTGCATCCAGCCGTCGATCATATCGCCGGATATGCTGGAATGAAGCGGGTGCTGGAGCTGATTTTCAACGCCGGTCACCCGCTGGATGTGCAGCCGCTGTCGTCGGCGATTTACGGCGGCTACACGGCGCTGGTTTATCTCACACCCTTTTTCGGCGGCATGATCGCGGATCGCTGGCTCGGGCAGCGCTACAGCGTGATCGTCGGCGGCGTGATCATGGCAATCGGCGAGTTCGTGCTGATGCTGCCGCAGTTCCTCTTCCTCGGTCTGCTGCTGCTGATCGTGGGCAATGGATTCTTCAAGCCCAATATCTCAACTCAGGTGGGCAATCTTTACCGGTCGGGTGATGCGCGGATCGACCGCGCCTATTCGATTTTTTATGTCGGCATCAATGTGGGCGCGTTCTTTTCGCCGTTGGTGTGCGGCACGCTGGGCGAAAGCAACGGCTACCAGTGGGGATTCTTCGCCGCCGGCGTCGGCATGGTGGTGGGACAGATCATTTATCTGCTGGCATTGCGGACATTGCCGCCGGACCGCATCGCCCGCGTGCGCTCTGCGACCGAAACGAAGAAGCCGCTGACCGGACAAGACTGGAAGGCCGTGATCGCCCTGATCCTGCTCTGCATTCCCACCACCTTCTTCTGGGCGACCTATGAGCAGCAGGGCAACACCATCAATCTGTGGGCGCAGGATTTCACCGACCGGCACCTTATTCACGGGATCGTCAACTGGGAGATTCCGGTTACCTGGTTCCAGGCCTTCAACCCCTTCATGATCTTCGCCTTCACCCCTGGGGTCGTGGCGTTCTGGGCGTGGCAGGCGAAGCGCAATCGCGAGCCGTCGACCGTCACCAAAATGGCGCTGGGGCTTTTTATGGTGGCGATCTCATATATTGTGATGGCCTTCGCCGCGCACATCACCGGCCCGCACGAACAGACAAGCTGGCTGTGGCTGCTGGTGTTTTTTGCGGTGATCACGATGGGAGAGCTTTACCTTTCTCCCATTGGCCTTGCGCTTGTCGCCCGCGTGGCGCCGCCACAGATTCTTTCGGCGATGATGGGCCTTTGGTTCATCACTAGCTTCACCGGCAATCTGCTGCAGGGCTACATCGGCACGTTCTTCAGCGTCATGACGAAGGAGCACTTCTTTGAATTGTGCGCCGTGATCGCCGCGGCGGCGGGCGTGGTGACCTGGGTGTTCAACTTCCCGCTGAAGCCCATTCTGGAGAAGAAGGCGCCGCTGCATCAACCGGAGCTGGCGGAGCCGCAAGCCGATCCGCACATGGAACCGCGGCCGGCGGAATGATTATAGATCATCGTGGCAGATGATGAGAATCTGAAGAACGAAACACGCGCGGTTCATGCCGGACGCATGAGCCGGGAGCATTTTGGCGTGGTGAACACGCCGGTCTACCGGGCTTCCACCATTCTTTACCGCGCTCTCGCCACGCTTGAATCCGGCGATGTGCCATATTTCTACGGCCGTCGCGGCACACCTTCCTCCCATAGCTTGGAAGAGGCGATTATAGTGCTGGAGGGCGGCGCCCGCGCTGTCATCTGCTCCTCCGGGCTAAATGCCATCGCGCTCGCCATCCTGTCGGTTTGTGGCGCCGGCGATCATTTGTTGATGGTCGATTCCTGTTACGCGCCAACGCGCATCGCCTGCGACCGCACCTTCGCGCGCTATGGGATTGAAACCACCTACTACGATCCCCGCATCGGCGCTGGTATCGAGGCGCTGTTTGGTCCCAATACCACGGCTGTGTTCTGCGAGAGCCCAGGGTCCCTCACTTTCGAGGTACAGGATGTGCCGGCGATTGCGCAGGTGGCGCATTCTCACGGCGCGTCGGTGCTGCTCGACAACACCTGGGCCACGCCGCTCTACTTCGATGCCTTCAGGCACGGGGTCGATCTTTCGATTCAGGCGGCGACCAAATACATCGGCGGCCATGCGGACGTGATGCTCGGCTACGTCTGCGCCAACGAGGGCCATTCACCCCGGCTAACCCAAACGCACGATCATCTCGGCCTCTATGCGAGCGGGGACGATTGCTTCCTCGCGCTGCGGGGGCTGCGCACCATGCCGGTGCGGCTCAAGCGCCATGGCGAAACGGCACTGGCGTTGGCCCGCTGGCTGCAGCACCGGCCGGAAGTTTCCCGCGTGCTCTATCCCGCGCTGGACAGCGATCCGGGCCATGCGCTGTGGCGGCGCGATTTCACCGGCGCCACTGGCCTTTTCGGCGTGGTGCTGAAGCCGATCTCGCAGAAGGCGCGCGCCGCCTTCTTCGACAGCCTCAAACTCTTCGGCATGGGGTTTTCCTGGGGCGGTTACGAGAGCCTCGTCGTGCCCTCGAAGCTTCACCGCACTGCCAGCAAGTTCGAATCCGAAGGCCCGCTCATCCGCATCCATGCTGGATTGGAGGATGTGGACGACCTCAAGGCCGATCTCGAACGCGGCTTCGCTGCGATGGGTGCAGCGTAATTATTCAAACATCGCGCGCAAATATGGGTTCAGGAATTTGCCCTCGGGATCGAGGCGGCGGCGCAAGGCGCGAAATTCGTCGAATTTCGGATAGAGCGTTTCCAGCTCCGCGGCGCTGCGCGTGTGGCGTTTGCCCCAGTGCGGCCGCCCTTCGTAATGCCGGAAAACAGCCTCGCAGCTTTCAAACAGCTTCGCCGTGTCCACGCGATGGTACTGATGCACGGCAATGGTGGCGCTGTCGCGTTCGAAAAATGGGCTGAGCCACACATCATCCGCAGCGACGGTCCGGTATTCGATGGGAAAGCCGGTGTTGATCTTCTGGGCACGAATGGTCGCGACGATTTCCTTCAGGCACTCTGGACCCTTCTCCCGCGGCACCGCATATTCCATTTCGTTGAAACGCACGGTCCGCGGGCTAGGAAAGGCCTCGTGGCTCCAGCGCACCCGATCTCCGCCCGGCATTAATTGCGAGAATAGACGGTGCGACGGCTTCAGCAGAACCGATACGAAGGGCAGGATCTTGTTGACGGCGGCGAAAGCGCGTTCATCGACGCTGCTGCGCTCGCCGCGTTCGCGCATTTCCTCCGGAGTACGCGGCGCGGGCGCGGGCTCATAGGTTTCGTTGAGCGCCTTGCATACCGCACGATCGGCATAGGGAAACCAGAAGAACTCGAAATGCCGATTCCGCGCGATTAAAAGGTCTACCTCGCGGAACAGCTCGTCTGCCGAAAGCAGGAAGTTTTTCTCTGCCAGCCTGTATGCAGCCCGCGCCTGCACGGTGATCTGCGTCATCACACCAAGCATACCCAGCGAGCAGCGACTGGCTGCAAATATCTCCGTGTTTTCCTGTGCGTTGCAGGTCAGCACCTGTCCGTTGGCCAGCATCAAATTGAATCCGGCCACTTCGCCTGAAAAGCTTTTCAGCTCCGCGCCCGTGCCGTGCGTCCCAGTGCCGACCGCACCGCCCAATGTCTGCCGGTCGATGTCGCCCATGTTCTTGAGCGCAAGGCCGTGGGTATGGAGCGCCGGCCCGACAGCCCAGAGCGGCGTGGCCGCGCCAAAGGTTGCGATCCGCGCCTTCGGATCCACGTCTCGCAATCCGACAAAAGCCGAGAGATCGATCAGTGTGCCGTCGCTGGCGCAAACAGGCGTGAAGGAGTGTCCCGTGCCGAACACGCGCACCGGTGTCGGCGCGCTGCGAATGGCAGCCGCAAGCCCCACCTCATCTCTAGGTGCAACACTTGCTTTGGGGCTGCAGGAAACCCCGCCGGACCAGTTGAACCACGTGCCGCGCGTCAATCTCATCGCCCTACGCTGCTGGAGCGCCGTTCTAACGCTCGCCGCCGGAACTTCAACTTCCTGTCCCTGCCGTAACCTGCGGGAAAGCATAGCGGGCCGCGGATTGGCACGGTTCATTTTGGGTTCAGGTGTTTGGCGACAGTGTTTGCGGCACGAATCGTTCGTGGATCTGTGCGCTGCCGCGCTTAGGGCCACGGTCATTTTGAACAAAGGAAATTGAGATCCATGAAACGCGTCCATGCGAGTATCCTTGCGGGATCGTCGCTGCTGCTGCTCGCAGCCTGCGCGACGACACCGCCGGGACCAATGATCCCGGTGATGCCGGGGCCCCACAAATCGCCGGCAGCCTTCAACGCCGACCAGGTCGCTTGCGAGCAATACGCGACCGACGTTGTGCAGGGTCACATCCAGGCGGCGAACAATCAGCAAGCTACCAACGGACTCGTTGGCGGCGCGATTGGCGCAGGCATCGGAGCTGCCGCTGCCCACAATGCCGGCAAAGGGGCGCTGGTCGGGGGTGCGCTCGGCGCGCTGATCGGAAGCACGGCCGGTGCTGGATACGGGCAGGCAGGGGTTCAGCAGCATTACGACATGGCGTACGCCTCGTGCATGACGTCACGCGGCAATGAAATACCCGGGGCCCCGCGGCACCGCCCTCGCTGGTACTACAAGCGCAATCTGCCGCCCCCACCGCCTCCGGGCGCCGGTGGGCCGCCACCGAACGACTATGGCCCGGATGACCAGGGCCCGCCGGACGATCAGGGTCCGCCGCCCTCCGATCGCTAGGCCGAAGCCGAAAAGCACCAAAGCCGGCGTTGGACAGCGCCGGCTTACGTGTTTGTTGGCGATCCCGGCAGGACTCGAACCTGCAACCCTCAGCTTCGAAGGCTGGTACTCTATCCATTGAGCTACGGGACCACCGTTTCACGTAACAGGTCTCGCGCAGAGAACCAACCACAGCGAAAAAGTGGCTTAGTCTTGCAAGCGGCCGCAGCTTCCCGCTTAGTCAGGCCTCCATTCTGGTCGACTCTCAGAAGGTCCGCATGCTTCGCTGGTTTCAGTCCCTTATGCCGCGCGAGGACCGTTTCTTCGAGCTTTACAACCGCCATGCGCAGGCGCTGGTACAGGGCGCGGAGGCGCTGCGGGAGCTTCTCCGCGGCGGCCCCGGAGTACCCGATGCCGCGCGCAAGATCATCGCCTATGAAACACAGGCCGACGCCATCGCCCGCGATGTGCTGCAGCTGGTTCGACGCACTTTCATCACGCCTTTCGACCGCAGTGACATCAAGGATCTCATAAATACGCTCGACGACACCATCGACCAGATGCAGAAGACCGCCAAGGCCGTGCTGCTGTTTGAGGTCTCTGAATTAGAGCCGCAAATGGCAGAGATGGGGGACCGTATTGTCCAGGCCGCCAATCTCACGCTGGAGGCGGTCGGCCTGCTGAGCGCTTTGCGCGACAAGACCTCGCGCCTGAACGCAATCACCGAAGCCATTATTCGGCTGGAAGACGATGCTGACACGCTGAATGACATCGGCATCAAGGCGCTCTTCCAGAAGCATCGCGAGGGGAATGCCATGCAATACATCGTCGGCGTGGAGATTTACGATCACCTGGAGAAGGTGATGGACCGTTTCGAGGATGTCGCCAACCGCATCAGCGGCATAGTTATCGAGCAGATGTAACGCATGCTGGCGCTGCTGATCGGCCTCATTGCGGTGGCGCTGGCGTTCGATTTTCTGAATGGGCGCAACGATGCCGCGAACTCGATCGCCACGATTGTTTCGACCCGCGTGCTGTCGCCCCGTTATGCGGTAGCCTGGGCGGCGTTCTTCAATTTCGTCGCATTTCTCGTGTTTGGCCTGCATGTGGCGAACACCATCGGCCGCGGCATTATTTCACCGCAGGCCATTACCGATCAGGTAATCTTTGGAGCGCTGATGGGCGCGATTTGCTGGCAAATCATCACAGGCTACCTGGGCATTCCCTCTTCGAGCTCTCACGCGCTGATTGGCGCGCTGGTCGGTGCAGGCGTGGCCCATGTCGGTTTTGGCGCCATCGTGTGGAGCGGACTGGGGAAAACGGCCGCCGCAATCGTCCTCTCCCCA
>DATIEM010000165.1:0-35552 GCA_035455725.1 Rhizomicrobium sp.
GGGGTTTTTTCTTATTCCGCGGCTTCTGGAAGCGCGGGTGGGCGCCAGCGCAGGATTGGCTTGCGGGCGGCGGCGGTTTCGTCGAGGCGGCGGCGTGGCGCATAATGCGGCGCGCCTTCGAAGCGCTCGCGCCTGCCGGCCTTGGCTTCTTCGGCCAGCCCGCGCAACACATGGATGAAGCGGTCGAGCGACTCTTTCGATTCCGATTCCGTCGGCTCGATCAGCACGGCGCCATGCACCACCAGCGGGAAGTACATCGTCATCGGGTGGTAGCCCTCGTCGATCATCGCCTTGGCGAAATCCAGCGTGGTGACGCCGGTCCCTTCGAGGAACGAATCGTCGAACAGCGCTTCATGCATGCAGGGGCCGCCGCCGAAGGGCGCGCTCATCGTGTCCTTGAGGGATGCCAGAATGTAGTTCGCAGAGAGCACGGCATCTTCGCTCGCCTGGCGAATACCATCGGCCCCGTGGCTCATCATGTAGGCCAGCGCGCGCACGAACATGCCCATCTGGCCGTGGAAGGCGCACATGCGGCCGAACGGCTTGGCGTCGGCCGGCAGCGCGCGGCGATCCTCGATCAGCCGCAGCTCATTGCCGTCATGCACCAGCAGCGGTAGCGGCGCGAACGGCGCGAGCGCCGCTGATAGCACGACCGGCCCGGCGCCAGGGCCGCCACCCCCGTGCGGTGTCGAAAATGTCTTGTGCAGGTTGATGTGCATGGCATCGACGCCGAGATCACCGGGCTTCACGCGCCCGGCAATAGCGTTGAAGTTGGCCCCGTCGCAGTAGAAGTAGCCGCCGACCGCGTGCACCGCGTCCGCCATTTCCTTCACGCGCGGCTCGAATAGGCCGCAGGTGTTGGGATTGGTGAGCATGATGGCCGCGATCTCGGGCGACAGCTTCGCTTCCAGCGCGTCCGCGTCGACATGGCCGTCGTTCGTGGCCGGCACTTCTTCCACCGTGAAGCCGGCCAGCGCCGCCGTGGCCGGATTTGTGCCGTGCGCGGACGATGGCACAAGAATGCGGGTGCGCTTCTCGCCGCGAGCTTCCAGCGCAGCGCGGATAGTCAGCAATCCGCATAGCTCACCATGAGCACCAGCCTTGGGAGACATCGCAACGGCGGGCATTCCCGTGAGCGTGGTGAGCCAACGCATCAGTTCGGAAATGAGCTGTAGCGCGCCCTGCACCGTCTGCTCCGGCTGCAATGGATGCACATCGCCGAAGCCCGGCAGCCGCGCCATCTTCTCGTTAAGACGCGGATTGTGCTTCATGGTGCAGGAGCCGAGCGGGTAAAGCCCGGAATCGATCGCGTAATTCATGCGCGACAGGCGCACGTAATGGCGCACCACTTCCGGTTCGGACAGGCCGGGAAGGCCGATGGGGCCGCGACGCTTTAGACCCGCCAGCCGCTGGTCCGAAATCTGGACCTGCGGGATATCAACGCCGGTGACGCCTTCGCGCCCGTGCTCAAAAATCAGAGGCTCTTCGTGATCGAGCCCACGGTCACCCGAAATGGTGGGAAGCTCGATATGCTCGACCGGTCCCGGCGTGCTGGGACGGCCTTGCGTGTTCATCGGCATCACAGCACCTCCTGCAGCGCTTTGACGAACACGTCGCAATCTTCATCGCTGACCGTTTCAGTGGCGGCGACGATCAGCAGATCGCGGACGTCGCGTTCGTGCGGCCATAGTCGGGAGGCCGGCACGCCGGCGATGATTCTTTTCTCTGCCAGCGAATCCACGACGCTTGCCGCCGGCCGAGGCAGGCGGATCGTAAATTCGTTGAAGAAATTCGGCGTCACCAGCTCCACGCCGCTGATGCGCGACAAACGATCCGCCAGCCCGGTGGCGCGCGCATGGTTGGCGCGGGCGAGCCGCGTCAGGCCCTCCTCGCCCAGCAGCGAGAGGTGGATCGTGAAAGCCAGGCAGCACAGGCCCGAATTGGTGCAGATGTTGCTGGTCGCCTTGTCACGGCGGATGTGCTGTTCGCGGGTGGAAAGCGTCAGCACGTAGCCGCGCCTTCCTCTGGCATCCGCGGTCTCGCCGCAGAGACGCCCAGGCATCTGGCGGATGAATTTCTCGCGGGTGGCGAACAGCCCAACGTAAGGGCCGCCAAAGTTCAGGCCATTGCCGATGGATTGCCCCTCGGCTGCGACAATGTCGGCGCCCTGATGGCCCGGCGGCTCCAGCAGCCCCAGCGAGACAATTTCGGTCACTACGGCAATCAGCAGCGCGCCCTTGGCGTGCGCCGCTTCCGCCATGGGCTTCATATCCCGGATCAGCCCGAATACGTCGGGGCTTTGCACCACCACGCAGGCCGTCTGATTGTCGATCAACGCGGCGATATTTTCCGCTTTGCCGGGCGTAGCGGCCGCACGCACCACTTCACCAGAGAGATTGGCGACCGTCTCCACCGTTACGGCATAATGCGGGTGCAAGCCGCCGGAAAGGATCGCTTTGGGCCGCTTTGTCAGCCGCTGCGCCATGAGAACGGCTTCTGCGGTCGCTGTCGACCCGTCGTAGAGCGAGGCGTTGGCCACTTCCAGGCCGGTGAGCAGGGCCACCTGCGTCTGAAATTCGAACAGGTACTGCAGCGTGCCCTGCGCGATTTCCGGCTGGTACGGTGTGTAGGAGGTGAGAAATTCCGAACGCTGTATCAGGTGATCCACCGCTGCGGGAACATGGTGCTTGTAGGCTCCGGCGCCGCAGAAGAACGGCACCGAACCTGCCGATACATTCCGTGCGGCGATGCGGGAAAGTGTGCGCTCCACCTCCAGCTCGCCTCGCGTGTCCGGCAGATCGAAAGCCGTGCGGCTGACCACGGCCGCTTTGGGCACATCGCGGAACAGCGCATCGACGCTATTCGCGCCGATCTTCGCCAGCATGGCGGCGCGATCCTCGGGTGTGAGAGGCAGATAACGCATATGGAATTACAGCCCTTTTACGAATTCATCGTACTGCACGCGGGTCATCAGCTTTTCGAGCTCGCCCTTGTCGGCGATCTTCAGTCGGAAGAACCAGCCCTCACCTTCCGGGTCGGCATTCACCCTGGCGGGATCGCTGGCAATGGCATCGTTGCCTGCGATCACCTCTCCACCCACGGGCGCATACACTTCGCTCGCTGCCTTTACGCTTTCGACGACGGCCGCTTCCCCGCCCTTGCCGAGATTGCGGCCGGGCTCCGGCACTTCCACGAACACGACGTCGCCCAACTGCTCGGCGGCATATTTCGTGATGCCGACGGTCGCCTCGTCGCCTTCGACGCGAACCCATTCGTGCTGATCGGTGTAGCGCGTTTCGCTCATGCGGTTGCTCCCGTGTTCGGTTTGGTTGCGCGTTTGTAGCGGTGCGGCGCGAACGGCATCGGCGCCACGCGGGCCGGCAGCGGCTTGCCGCGCACCAGCAGATCGATCTCGGCACCGGTCGCGGCAAAGGCAGTTTCGAGATAACCCATGGCCACCGGCGCGTTCACGCTGGGTCCGAAGCCGCCGCTGGTGACGCGTCCGATGAGGCGACCGTTCTTGTCGGCAATCTCGGCGCCCTCGCGTGCGGGCGCGCGGCCTTCGGGACGAATGCCGACGCGCTTGCGCGCCGTGCCATTGGCCGCTTCCGCCATGATCCTTTCGCCCGCCGGAAAATCCTTCTGTTCCTTGCGCCGCTTGCCGATGGACCAGACGAGATCAGCCTCCACCGGATCGGTGCTCTCATCGATATCGTGGCCGTAAAGGCAAAGCCCCGCCTCCAGCCTGAGCGAATCGCGCGCGCCCAGGCCAATGGGCAGAACCTCGGGCTCGCCCAACAGCGCGCGTGCCACACGCTCCGCATCGCCGCCTTCCAGAGAAATCTCGAAACCGTCTTCTCCTGTGTAGCCGGACCGGCTGACTATGGCCGGCGCACCGGCCACCGTGGTTCGCGCCACCTTCATGAAGGTGAGCTGATCGATACCGGGCGAATGGCGCTCCAGCACGTCGCCTGCCTTCGGGCCCTGCAGCGCCAACAGCGCGCGATCCGGCTTCGGCGTGAGGCTGCCCACGCCGCTGAGCTTCTCGCCAATGTAGGCAAAATCGCCTTCCTTCGTGGCGCCATTCACTACGATGTAAAGGTCCCACTCGCCAACGAGGCGCGAAAACATGAAATCGTCCTTGATCCCGCCGTTCTCGTTGAGGAGCAGACCATAGCGTTGCATGCCTTCCTTCAAGCCGACCACGTCGGCGGGCGTGAGACGCTCCAGCGCCCGGTCCGGCGCATCGCCCGACAGAAATGCCTGCCCCATATGTGAAACATCGAACAGGCCGGCGCTTGCCCGCGTGTGCAGGTGCTCTTTCAGAACGCCGACCGGATACTGCACCGGCATCTCATAACCGGCGAAAGGCACCATCTTGGCGCCCAACTCCAGGTGCAGCGCATGGAGCGGCGTGCGTCTCAACGATTCAGGCGTGTCAGTCACCGGTCCATTATCCAAGATGGCGCGGGCTCCCGAACGCCGGAATTCGCGCGCCCCTCTGTCATCGGACCTGAGAGATTTCCCCGGGCGGCGATGCGGCCGGATTACCCCTTCGGTAAGGGCGGCGTAGGCTGCCCTGCTTTCCAGAAGTTCATCTCCCCCGCGGTCCTTTTGCCTGAGAGTTTCCGGGGCGGTTGCTCCTTCGGCGCCGGCTTTCGCCGGTCTCTCCCGCGAGGGATCATGTGTATGGCCGCTCCTCGCGCCTCGCGGCGGGAATAAGCGTTGCCGCATCATAGGGGTGGGTGATGCCAAGTCAACGAACCCCGGCGTAACCACTCACATCCTGGCTGGAACTTCTACTCCCAGGAGGCCCAAAACCTTGGACAGCACTGCCAGGGTCAGCGCCACCAGCGCCAGACGGGTGGAGCGCAGGCCCGCATCCGTTTCCGACATAATGTGGTGCTCGGTGTAAAACCGGTTGAAAATCTGCGCCAGGATAAAGACGTAATCGCACAGGATGTTGGGCGCGCGGTTATGCTCGGCGCCGCTAATTGCGTTGGGCAGCGCGAGTAACTGCAGGATGAGATTGCGCTCTTCGGGCGTGTGCAGAACCACCTTGGCCGCCGGCTCGAAGCCTGCCTCGCGCGCCTTGTGCAGGATCGACTGCATGCGTACCGCGGCGTACTGCAGGTAAGGGCCTGTCTTGCCCTCGAAACGCGTAAAGCGCGCCAGATCGAAGATGTAATCCGACACGCGGTGGTTTGAGAGATCGGCAAATTTCAGCGCTGCGAGCCCGACCTTGCGGGCGATGTCCTTCCGCTCGTCTTCCGGGTAACCCACCGCCATGCCGGCTTCCGCCAGCCGCTTTTCTGCCTCGTCCGTCGCCATGGCGATGAGATCGTAAAGCTTCATCACGCCCCCGGCGCGGGTCTTGAACGGCTTGCCATCGGGTCCGTTCATGGTGCCGAAACCGGCATGCTCCAATTGCGTTCGGTTGCCGGTGTAGCGAGCCTTGCGCGCGGCCCGGAACACCTGCTCGAAATGCATGTGCTGACGCTGGTCCACGACATAAAGGATTAGGTCAGGCTCGTGCGCACGAACCCGATCGACGATGGTCGCCAGATCGGTCGTGCCGTAGAGGACCGCGCCATCCGACTTTACCAGAATGAGCGGGGGAAACTCCTTCTTGTCGTCGGGCTGCGCGACCGGAACGACAAGCGCGCCCTCGCTCTCGACGGCAAGCCCGCGCGATTTCAGATCCTCAATCATCGGTCCGATCAGCGGCTCGACGCTCGCCTCGCCCTTCCACAAATCGAATTCGATCCCGAGACTGCCGTACTCGCGCGTCAGGCCCTGCTCGGAGACGTCGACGAAATGCTGCCAGAGCGCGCGGTAGCCCCGCCTGCCGGCCTGCAACTCAGCGGTGGCGGAACGGGCTTCCTCCAGCCGCTTGGGATCGGCTTTGCAGGCCGCGGAGGCCGCAGGATAAAGCTCCTCCAGATCCTCCATGGTGACGGGCGATTCGGCCGGATAGGGTCCCACGTACTCGGGATCGAAGTAAATTGGCGCCAGGCCACGATGCCCGATTTCGGAAATCAGTTGGCCCATCTGCAGACCCCAGTCGCCTAGATGCACATCGCTGACAATGGTCCAGCCATTGGCGCGAAACAGCCGCTGCAGGGAATCCCCGATGATGGCAGAACGCAGATGGCCCACATGCATGGGCTTAGCGACGTTCGGACCGCCGAAGTCGAGCACAGCCGTCTTGCCTCTGCCCGTGACCAGAGCTCCGAGTTCCTGATCGGCTGCCAGCGTCTGCATCCGCTCGGCCAATGCTTCATCTCTCAGGTTCAGATTTATGAATCCCGGACCGGCGATCTCGACCTTCGCGAAAATTGGATTCGCCCGGAGCTGTTTTGCGACCTTCTCGGCAACTTCTCGCGGATTTGTTTTCGCCTGCTTGGCGGCTGGCAAAGCACCGTTGCATTGAAACTGGGCAAGGTCCTGCCGATCAGAAGATTGCACCTGGCCGAGTTCGGACGGAAAACCTTCGGTCGCGAACGCTTCGCCAACAATGCCGGACAGTTCGGCAAGCAGCGAGCTCATCGCGGGTAACGGCCTGCACGCCGGTTGAAATCGAGCTGCGCCTTCGACAGCTGAAAGCCGACGAGAATCCCATAATCCGTCGCCTGCTTGTCGCGGCCCACGGTCAGCGCCAGCGAATCGATGGATTGTGAGACTTCGCTGACGGTCTGCTGGGCATCGAAGTTGAACTGCATCGAATAGACCTTCTTCGCCAGAATGCGGCCTTCGGTCGATATCGCGACGAAAAAGGGAACGGTGTAAATGGCAGGCGCGCCGGCGCGCGGGCGGTATGCCTGGAACGTGATGTCCACGCTGCCCTGAACATTTTTCGAGAACTTTTCGATATCGCAATCCCGCTTTGCGTCGGTAATGCGCGCCACGTACGTGAACTGCGGCGGGTTGCCCTGCCAGACTGCCGCAGTCGCCGTATCCACAAGCACCGAGACGGACGGACAGCGGGCGAGCTTGCTCGTCGAACAGGCGAGGAGCGGCAAGCAAAAGATCACAGCCGCGATTTGCAGAACGTTCTTGCGCATGCTCATCTCTGATTGGTGCCTTCCCGGGCCGCGCTTGTAGGTGGCAGTCGTGAGGGCGCTACATGGTCTCTCTGTAATCCGGTCACGCCTTGAAACGAACCCCCGTCGATATCTTTACTGATGGCGCTTGCTCCGGCAATCCGGGGCCGGGTGGATGGGCGGCCATTCTCCGTGCGGGGACCCGTGAGAAGGAAATCTCCGGAAGCGAGCCGGCGACCACCAACAACCGCATGGAGATTATGGCGGCTGTTCGCGCGCTTGAGGTGCTTACAAAACCGGCTGCTGTCACGATTCACACAGACTCCCGATATCTCATGGACGGAGCCAAGGTGTGGCTGCCCCGCTGGAAGGCGAACGGTTGGAAAACCGCTGACAAGAAGCCTGTCAAAAACGACGATCTGTGGCGCCAGCTCGATGCCGCGGCAGCGCCTCACACCGTGAGCTGGCGCTGGGTTGAGGGCCACTCAGGCCATCCTGAAAATGACCGCGCCGACGCGCTCGCCCGCGCGGCCATTCGGAATTTGCGTCAGAGTTGATTGAGCAGATGCTCGGCGCTTGACACCTGAAAGCTGCCCGGCTCTTCAATATTCAGCTGCTTCACGACACCATCCTTGATGATCATCGAATAGCGTTGGCTGCGCTTGCCCATCCCGAATTTCGTTGCATCCATTTCAAGCCCAAGCGCGCGCGTGAAATCGCCATTGCCATCGGCTAGCATCAGGACTTTGTCGCCGGCACGCTGCTGGTCGCCCCATGCGCCCATCACGAATGCATCGTTTACGGACAGACAGGCGATCGTATCCACGCCCTTCTGCTTTATCTCGTCCCCGTGCTGAATGAACCCGGGCAGATGCTTGGCCGAGCAGGTTGGCGTGAACGCACCGGGGAGCGCGAAGAGCGCAACCGTTTTGCCACCGAATAGATCGTCCGTCTTGACCGGCTGGGGTGTGCCGCCTTTCATTTGCATTAGCGTGGCCGAGGGAACTTTGTCTCCAACCTTGATCGTCATCGTATTCTCCTTTGCAGCGCCTGCGCTTCTAGCTCACCCGGCTGGTTTCGAGAACCCCTGCGAAGCCGCTTGGGGTGGCGACAAAGTCTTCCGGCGGCTATGCTAGGACCATGGAGTCCGAGGAGCGCACAAAGACAAGCGGCAGCGAAAATTTCCTGGAGGGCAAACTGCTGATTGCGCTGCCCGGAATGGGCGATCCGCGTTTCGATCGTAGCGTCATCTACATGTGTGCCCATTCCGGAACCGGCGCCATGGGCCTGATCGTCAACAAGCCGATTGAGGGACTTGGGTTGCAGGACCTCCTGCAGCGGCTCGATTTGCCGGTTACAGACCGCACTCCCAATTCACCCGTCCTGTTCGGTGGTCCCGTAGAGACCGGCCGCGGCTTCGTGCTGCACAGCGGCGAATACGAAAGCGCGGAGGCGACGCTTCCCATATCGTCGGACATTTCGCTCACGGCCACCCTGGATATTCTTCGGGCGATTTCAGAAGGGCGGGGCCCGCGGGAAGCACTTTTCGCGCTGGGCTACGCCGGCTGGGGTCCCGGGCAGATCGAATCCGAAATCCAGGCAAATGGCTGGATACATTGCGATGCCGATGCAGGCGTTATTTTCGGCGCTGCAATGGATTCAAAATGGTCTACCGCCTTGCGCAAGCTTGGCATAAGCGTTTCGGCCCTATCAGCCCATTCCGGTCATGCCTGACGACTGTTGTCGCGCGGCTTCGACGCGCTCGCCTTGATCCTCGCCATCGCGGAAATGGGTTGCGATGTACTTCAGCGCCTCGTCGGGAGCGAGGGGCGGACTAAAATGAAAGCCTTGTGCGAATTTGCAGCCAAGCTGCTTAAGCCACATCGCATCGCGCTCCTGTTCGACACCTTCGACAATCACGGTTCGATTCAGGTCACGCCCTAACGTAAGAATCGATCTCACCACTGTAGAGGCGTCCGCAGCCTGCCCGTAATCTGCCCTGCGGGCGAGGAAGCTTCGGTCCACCTTGATCGTGTCGACGGGAAGATCCTTCAAATGGCTTAAGGTGGAAAGGCCGGTCCCGAAATCGTCGATTGCCAGTCCGGCTCCCATCCGGTGCAGACGCTCTAGCACATTGCGTGCTTTCTCATCGAGCTCGATGGCGCTTTCGGTTATCTCCAGCTTGTAACTGCCGGGACGGAACTTACCGGCCGACAGCAATCGGCCCACCGAGGCGGCGAAGTTCTCCTCCCGCAATTGCCGCCGCGAAATATTGACGCTCGCGAAAAGGGGCGGCTCAACGGGGAAATAGCGTTGCCAGTCGGCGAGGTCGCTGGCGGTACGTTCCAGGGCGAAGCGGCCGAGCGAAACAATTAATCCGGTTTCTTCCGAATGGGCGATAAATTCCTCCGGGGAAACGAGTCCCCGCTCCGGATGTCGCCAGCGCAACAGCGCTTCGAAGCCGGCGACAGATCCATCTTCAAGCCGAACGATGGGCTGATAATAGACGATGAACTCGTTTTGGCTGAGGCCACGCCGCAAATCGGTCTCCAGCGCCACGGCATCGCCGTGAGCCGTCTCTTCCATTCCGCGACCGAATACCTTGTAGCAACCGCCGCCCCGGCGCTTTGCGAATTGGAGCGCAATTTCGGCGAAGTTGAGCAATTCAAGCGGGTCCTCTGCATCCCTGCCTGAAACCACGCCCACACTGGCCGAAGCAAAAACGCTCCGTGCATCGATCGTAAATGGGGCCGCCACGACTTCGAGCAGTTCCGCTGCAAGCTCCTCCCTGTTCTCGCCTGCTCCCGGAACAAGCACTGCGAAGCTGTCGCCGCCCACCCGGAAACATTCCGCAATGGATGCGAACTTGCTCTCGATGCGATTGGTCAAATGCGTCAGCAGCCGGTCGCCCCCAGCATCACCCAAACTGGCGTGAATGGCCTTGAACCGATCGACGTCGAGGATGGCAAACGCAAGCGCGCTCCAATCCGCCTGCATGCCCTCCAGTCTTTCGAGCAGCGCCAGCCGGTTGCCAAGCCCGCTGAGCGCATCCTGATGCGAAACAGCAGGGGCTACGGGCTCGGCGTTCTTACGGCTCGTGACGTCCGCCATCAGCCCAAGGCAGCGACTGCTGCCCTGGATGCCGCCGCCAAGCATGGTGGCACGGAGCTCCACCCAGATGTACTGGCGGCGGGCACCCCGCACGCGAAACTCCATACGAAAGGAAACGCCCGGATTGGCCCGATATTCCTCCACCGCCTCCAGGTACACTGGGCGGTCGTCGGGATCGATCCGTGCCACCCATTCGTCGTGCGAGATCTTTCTGGCAGACGATAGACCGAGCAGCTGCGCGGCTTCGGCGGACAGATGCACCTGGGCAGCGGCGAAATCCAGATCCAGAATAGCCTGGTGCGCCGCGCGCACCGCTGCTGCTGCCGTTCCATCGAGGCCCGAAGGAGGGAAAGCGCCGGTGCCAGATACCTGCTGCCGGGCCAAGGGAAGAATGGCAATACCCTCGCCGGCTGCAATCGCCAGCGCTAGCAGCACAGCGCCCGCCGCCGTGAAGCCCGAGATCATGGCGGCGGCCATGGGGTTTGCCTGAAAGGCGCCCAGTGCCGCCGCCGCTGCCACAGCAGCCAACAACGCAAAAACGGCTGCAGCCGGACCCACGACGCGCGCCGCTTTCGATCCGGCAATGCCGCGGCGCACAAGATAGGCTGCGATGAGCGCGACGCCGGCGACTACAGCGCCATTCGTCAGCATTGTTGCGCCTGGAACGCCGACAAAGGCGGCGAGCGAGAGGACGACCACTGCGAAGAAGAGCAATCGCTTCCACCATGCCGCTGAGGACGCCACTCCTTCGGCGGGCGCGACAATCTCGGTCAGGCGCAATCCGGCAGCCAGCGCGAGGCCGCAGAGCATTGCCGTGAGGCCGTAAGGGCCGCCGACCTTGGTTACCCACCCAGCATCGAGTACGCCCGCGTCTGCAAGACGTGCAAGGAACAAGAAGGCCAAAAGCACCGCCGTCCATGCCGGTGCAGGATGCGCCGTAATGATCGCGACGCCGCCCATGATGGCGAGGGCGGCAGCGATCAGCCCGGCGACCGCGGCAAAAAAAATCGCGACCTGCCGGCTGTGCGCAACGATGCTGGATTCGGTCCAGGCGAGAATCGCAGGCCTTTCGTCCCCGTAGGCTACGCGCAGCGCCAGAGACACGCTTGTGGCAGGTGGAATCGTGACCAGGAAAGCATGCCGGCCGATCGAATGCAGCCGCTCAACCGTGACGCCTGAATCGGAGCTCGCGACGTTCAGGATCTCGGGGCGGTCGCGGCGCGGAAAAATGTGAAGGGCGGCATTGGGCGGATCTTCCGCCGTCAGAACGCGCGTAACGGGTCTTACCGATCCGTTGGTGGCCGACATCACATACCAGCGGGAATTATCTTTCTCCTGTCCGGCAGGGCTGCCGTAGGCGGTCAGCAGGTCTTTTAGGTCGATCACGGCCACGGAGCCGGCGAAATCGACACTGATCTGGTCCTTTGGCAATTTGGGAATTGGCGCCGGCGCGGCAAATGCCAGCGAGGCGGTAAGGCCGAAGGCCAGGAAAACGATGGCGTGGATGACCTGCTTCACGATGAATCCGAGAATGCGCAAGCGGTGCATTCGGTCAACCTATCGCCCCATCATCCGCCAGCAGTGCAAATAGCAGATGGTCCTGCCATTCACCGCCGATCTGCAGATAACTGCGGGCAAGCCCCTCCTGCCTGAATCCGCTTTTGATCAAGAGATTCTTCGACCGCTCGTTCGCCGGAAGACAAGCCGCCTCGATGCGGTGCAGGCCAAGCGTCTGGAAAATGAACGGCAGAATGGCGCGGATCGCGTCCTGCATATACCCCTCACGCGAGAATCGTTCGCCAATCCAGTACCCCAGGGTGCAGCATTGCGTGACCCCCCGGCGCACGTTGGATATCGTGCAGCCGCCCAGCAGCGAGTCGTCGCCCTTCCGGAAAACAAAAAAGGCGTAGGCCGTGTCGTTTCTCGTCTCACCGGCATAGCGTTTCAGCCGGCGGCGAAAAGCCCCCTTGGTCAGCTCGTCAGCCGCCCATTGGGGTTCCCAGGGCGAAAGGAAGGCGCGGCTCTCGCTGCGCAACTTGGACCACTGTACATAATCGGCCGCGCGTGGATAGCGCAGGTAAACCCGTTCTCCGCGAAGGACAGGCTGCTGGCCGCCGGGGAACGTCAGTCCCCGCATGAAGGCCATGGCTCCCGCCTTCATTCGGCAGCGCGGGCCACTCCCGCTCCGAAACGGGCCGCAAAACGTTCGAAGCGTTCCAAACTGTTGTGCGGCCCCACCACGGCGATGGAGGGAGATGCACCATTCATGATCCGCTCGCCAAAACTGCGGACGCTTGCCGCACTGACCGCATCGATTTTGGCTGTGAGTTCATCGACCTCGATCAGCCGCCCGAACGCGAATATCTGGCCGGCAATCTGCTCAGCCCGCGTGGTCGGGCGCTCGAGGCCCATCAGCAGACCCGATTTCATCTGCGCCTTGGCGCGGGCGATTTCCCGATCGGTGGCCGTTGCCGCCAAGTTCGCCATCTCGCCGGCAACGACGGCGGAAATTTCCGCGGCCTGGTTTTCGCCAGTCCCCACATAGATGCCGAGCATTCCACCATCGCTGAACGATTGGCCGAAGCTGTAGATCGAATAGCACAGGCCGCGCTTCTCGCGGGCTTCCTGAAACAGGCGCGACGACATTCCGCCGCCGAGCGCGGCGGCATACACCTGGAAAGTGTAGAAATCCGGATCCGTATTGGAGACCCCGGGAAAGGCGTAGGTGACGTGCACCTGTTCCAGATCCTCATGAACCCGGCAGTCGCCGCCGACATAGCCAGCGGACGCCGGCGTAGCTGCGGTCCCGGCGGAAATTTCCGAGAACGCTTGCGCAGCCAATTCGAGCACGTGCTCATGCTCGACAGCGCCTGAGGCCACCAGAATCATGCTGGATGCGCGATAGTTCGCGGCCATGTAGTCCTGCAGGTGCTCACGCGCGAAGTTCGACACGGTGTCTTCGTTGCCCAGAATGGGCCAACCGATCGGCTGATCGGGATAGGCCACGGACTGAAGGTGATCGAAGACGATATCGTCCGGCGTATCCCGGGCTTGTCCGATCTCCTGAAGCACGACCTGACGCTCGCGCTCCAGTTCGACCTGCTCGAAAGCGGGACGCATGAGAATGTCGCCTAGAATGTCGATCGCCAGGGGCACGTTGCGTTTGAGCGTGCGCACGTGGAAAGCCGTCTGTTCCCGGCTGGTATAAGCATTCATATAGCCGCCGACGGCCTCGATCTCTTCCGCAATCTCCTGGGCCGTGCGCCGTGCCGTGCCCTTGAAGGCCATGTGCTCGAGCATGTGGCTCACGCCCATCACCGGCCTGGTTTCGTTGCGGCCGCCCACATTGACCCAGACCCCCAGGGCCGCACTCTCCAGCTGCGGCATAGGGTCGGTCACGACGGTGAGACCGGTGGAAAGCTGTGTGACTTCGGGATTCATGCCTTTTCTTTAATCCTTCCGGCCCGGAGTTCGGCCCATCTTCTAGGGTCGCGATCCAACGCGCGGCAAGCAAATTGCACCCTCTCGCCGCAGGGGTCGGGTATATCTCTAGAGAAGGAAGGCCGACGAAACGGCCTCGCGCCGCGATGCTGTCCGGACTAGGCTTCCTCTATCTGCCCCAAATTCTTTGCAGGCAAGCTCTCCAGCGTTCCGAGAACCCGAAAGCCATCCTCTATGCGACTCAGCTCGGCATCTGCCAGCCGGTCATAGCTATGCGCGAGCCAGAGGAGTTCGGCCCGCACTTCCGGCAGTTGGGCAGCTGTGGCCAGCGCGCGAAGGCGATTTGCCAGCAACCGATAGTGTCCCGTGCGATCTGGATGTTCCGCCAATATACGCCCCAGAAAACGGGACTCTAACCCTTTGAACAATATCAGGTTCCCCGAACTATCCTGACAATTTGCAACTGGTTCTTAGGGATGCGCGCGCGCAACACTCGGACTGGCAAAAATCCGCGAACCGATTGCCCGGCCGGATACCGCAGCGAATTGCTTTGTGTCGGCACGACCTCTGCAAAAGACATTTCCAAGAAGGGGTAAAACCAGAAAAGGAGCAATCCATGTTTAGGGGACACCATCGCCTACCGAGCTACAGCCCCGGCATTGCCGCCCGACTTGCCGACCCATTCTATGTCGTTCTCCGGAAATACCGGCCGATGCCGGTGGTGCGGCCATACCGGACTGCCATTGGGATTTAGCGCGGTAGGGGAAAGCGGCCTGCGTCGGGGCAGGTCCGCCCAGCCTTGGTGGCCCGTCACTCAGATCTGAACAGCAAGGGAAGCACCCCTTCGGCTTGAGTTTTTATCTCATCCTCGGCTCTTGCACGGATTTAATGTGGTGCCCGATGACCCCGCGCCAATCAAATGTTAATCTGCCACTCAGGCGGGGCTGGCGAGCGGCAACGCCGCATAGAGGGGGAACAGGTCATGAAAAACATTTTCGTTGCTGGACTGGCGTTTGTGTTGGTCGCGCCCGCATCGGCGCTCGCCCAAAGCCCGTTCGACGGCACCTGGAAGGCCGACGTCAGTTCGGCGCAAATGGGGAAGAAGCCGGACGTTTACATGCTTATGAATGGCACGTACTCCTGCAAGAGTTGCGTCCCAGTTGTGAGCGTCAAGGCCGATGGGATTGATCACCCGGTTACGGGTCATCCCTATTACGATTCCGTGGCCGTGAAAGTGGTCGACGATCGCACCGTTCAAATGACGCGTAAAAAGAACGGCAAGGTCGTCGATACCAGCAAAGACACGGTTTCGGCGGACGGTAAGACTCTGACCTTTGAATTCTCGGACAGCAGCAACACCAACGCGGCGCCAGTGGTGGGAAAAGGCACGCAGACGCGAGTCGCCGCCGGCCTTGCGGGCTCGCACGCGATCTCCGGCTCCTGGCGCACGACCAGCTACCAGACCGTGTCGGACAACGGACTCACGACAACCTTCAAGACCGCTGGCGATACGCTGACAATGACGACGCCCACAGGCCAAAAATATACCGCGAAAATGGATGGAGCCGAGGCGCCGTTCACCGGTGATCCGGGACTGACAATGGTGTCGGTAAAGAGGATGGGCAGCAATCGAATCGAGGAGACGGACAAGCGCGGCAGCAAAGTGGTCGGCGTTCAGACGATGACCGTCTCTGCGGACGGCAAGAAGATGCACGTGGTTTATCAAAACAAGCTGCAGGGCACGTCGATGTCGTATGACATGAACAAGCAGTAGCATCTTGGAAGAGTACTATTGCGGTGGCCCGGTTAGCGATGCCGGGGCATTTTCTTCTAGCCTGCCCGCCTCGGCGTCGTCCGACCCAAGCGGCCGCGAGAGATGTGGAAGGCAACCCATCCGCCGACGGTGACAGCTGCCAACCCGAACCAGGTGATGGCGTATTGCAGATGGTCGTTGCGGAAGCTGACGACCGTCTGCCCGCCTTTTGGCCAACCGCCCGGGTTTGGCTTTGCATCCGCTTCAACAATGGCCGGAGCCGCGACCCGAATGTGATCGGCTTCGACAAGCCCCCGGACATCGCGCGCGTACCAGATGCGCTGGCGAATGTTCGACGCCGGCGCAAACACACCGGGCGCGTCAGGTATGCGCCACACTCCGGTGATGCGCTGCTCACCCTGTAGCAGGCCCGCGCGGCGCTTGCGCGGATCGCGCAGGCGTTCCGGTACGATGCCGCGATCGACCAGAAGCTTGCGCCCATCGTCCAGCGTGAATGGCGTGATGACATGATACGCGGGCGCCCCGTTTGCATCGGTGCCGAACACATATGCTTCCTTTGAGTGGTCGAACCGGCCAATCAGCACGACCCGACGGTATGGCGCGTCGGTCGAGGACCTCGCCAGCGCACGCTCGACCGGAATTGCCGGCGCGTTCAGGTTGCGATTGACTTGCGCAATGAGCGCCAGCTTCCACTGCAGCCGCTGTAGCTGCCACATTCCCAGCGCGAGACAGCCAAAGAACAGCGGCAGCATGAATGCCGTGAATTTCCACAGCGGACGAACGGTGAGCATCTACTCCATCAGTCGCGCTTCACCGGCACGGTGCTTGTACTGGAGCACGATCAGCGTGGACTTCACCAGCCGCAGGAAAACAAAAGCCAGAGAGAGGATTGCGGGAAGCCAAATGGCAGCATGCACCCAGTAGGGCGGCTGAAAGGCGATCTCGACAAGCAGTGCGCCTCCTGCCACCAGGAAGCCGACGATAAGGATGACAAATACCGCCGGTCCATCGCCGGGATCGAAACTCGCATAATCGAGGCCACAGCAAACGCAGCGTCTGGCAACGTCCAGATATCCGGAAAAAAGCGTGCCCTCGCCGCACCGCGGACAACGGCCGAGCACCGCGGCTCTGAGTGCACCCTGCGCGGTCTCGGCCGCGTCCATCTAAGCCTGCGTGATGGCGCCCGCGCCCCAGACATAGATGCAGGAGAAAAGAAACAGCCACACCACGTCCACGAAATGCCAGTACCAGGCCGCCGCCTCGAACCCGAAATGGCGCTCGGGCGTAAACTGGCCGGCAATGGCGCGGAACAAACAAACCGTCAGGAAAATGGTGCCGATGATGACGTGCAGGCCGTGAAAGCCAGTCGCCATAAAGAATGTGGATCCATAGATCGCGTCGAAATTGCCGGCGCCGGCGGCAAGCGGCTGGTGGGCCGGATCGGTGAATGGCACGAGGGCAAGATGATTGAAGCCGAAGGTGAACGGCGCGTGGGTGTACTCGTAGGCCTGCACGCAGGTGAAGCAGAAGCCCAGCGCGATCGTAAGAGCGAGGCCCTGGATGGCACCCTTGCGGTCGCCTTCCAGGATGGCGTGATGCGCCCAGGTGACCGTCGTGCCCGATGTCAGCAGGATGAGCGTGTTCAGTAGCGGGAAATGCCAAGGATCGAGCGTAACGATTCCGGTAGGAGGCCACTGCCCGATGGAAACATCCGCCGGGAACAGCTTGAAATTGAAATAGGCCCAGAACCAGGCAAGGAAGAACATCACTTCCGAGGCGATGAACAGCACCATGCCGAAGCGCAGGCCGAGCTTCACCACCGGCGTGTGATCGTGCTCGACGACCGACTCGTGCACGACGTCGCGCCACCAGCCCGCCATCGTGTAGAGTACGAGCGCCAATCCTACCACGAACACCCAAGGCTGACCGTTGAGGCCCTTGAACGCGGCATAGTCCTTGTTCATCCAGAACACGGCGCCGATCAGCATCACGAACGCGCCGACGGAGCCGACGATCGGCCAGCCGCTCGGATTCACCAGATGATAGGGATGCTTTACCTCTGCGTGCGCCATGTCACCCTCTTGACCCCCTAGCCGAACCGGATTCCCAACCGGACGATCGTCATCACAAAGAACAGGAGAACAATCCCGCCGAGCACAATAGCAAGCGCGATGCTGCGCATGCGGCGTGCCCTCGCCTGTTGCTCACTTTCTCCATCCATCGCCTCACATCCAGGTTGCGAGCAGCGGCGAGATATAGCCGATCGCCCGCTCCGCTATCAGCGCGGCGAACAACCCAAAGAGATACAGGATCGAGACGCCAAACAGCTTCCGCGCCGCTGGCTCGCGCACTTCGTCCCGCTCACGCCAGACCGCGACGGCCTCCTGCAGCATCCAGCCGCCGAGCACGGCCGCGGTCGCGCCGTACAGCCAGCCCGCGAATCCCATCAGCGCCGGCGCAAAGCCGAGCGGCAGCAGGAGGATCGTGTAGATCAGTATCTGTCCGCGGGTATGTGTCTTGCCCCTGACCACGGGCATCATCGGCACACCGGCGCGGGCGTAATCGTCGGAGCGGTAGAGCGCCAGCGCCCAAAAATGCGGCGGCGTCCAAATGAAGGTGATTGCCACGAGCACCAGCGGCGCCAGTGAGAGGCTTCCCGTCACTGCCGCCCAACCGATTGCCGGCGGCAGGGCACCCGCCAATCCCCCGATCACAATGTTCTGCGGCGTGCTCCGCTTCAGCAGGCGCGTGTAGATGCCGACATAAAACAGGATCGTGAAAGCCAGAAGGCCGGCTGCGAGGGGGTTCACAAACAACGTCATCATAGCGACAGAGGCGGCTGCGATCCACCAGCCGAAGGCGAACGCCTCTTCGCGGCTGATGCGGCCCAACGGGATCGGCCGCGCAGCGGTGCGGGCCATCAGTCCGTCGATGTCGGAATCGTAGGCCATGTTGAGCGCGCCGGAAGCACCGGCACCCAGGGCGATGCAAAGCAGGGCCGTGAAGGCCACCATCGGGTGCACGTGCCCTGGCGCAACCACAATACCTGCCACCGCTGTGAGGATCACCAGCGACATCACCCGCGGTTTCAACAAGGCGAAATAATCGCCAACGGTGGCGGCGCGTGCGTGAGCTCCGATAACGGCCGCGGGCATTGTTTTAGTGAACTCCGCCCGGAGCGATCCGCGGCAGCTCGTTGTAAGTATGGAAGGGCGGCGGCGACGGCAGCGTCCACTCCAGGGTGGTGGCGCCAGCACCCCATGGATTGTCTCCGGCGCGGCGTTTCCGCGCGAACGCCTCGATCATCGCCACGATGAAGATAAGCATGCCGGCATAGGAAATGTAGGACCCTATCGAGGCCACGTAATTCCAGCCCGCGAACGCATCGGGGTAATCGGCATATCGCCGCGGCATACCCGCGAGCCCGAGGAAATGCATCGGGAAGAACGTCAGGTTCACGCCGATGAACATCACCCAGAAGTGCAGCTTACCGAGCATCTCGTTGTAGGTGTAGCCGGTAATCTTCGGAAACCAGAAATACCAGCCGGCAAAGATCGCGAAGACTGCCCCCAGCGAAAGCACGTAATGGAAGTGCGCCACGACGTAATAGGTGTCCTGCAGCACGACATCGACGCCCGCGTTGGCCAGCACCACACCCGTCACTCCACCCAGCGTGAAGAGAAAGACAAAGCCGATGGCCCACAGCATCGGCGTCTTGAGTTCCAGACTGCCGCCCCACATGGTGGCAATCCAGGAGAATATCTTCACGCCGGTCGGCACCGCGATCACCATGGTGGCGAACACGAAGTAGGCCTTGGTATCGACGCTGAGCCCCACAGTGTACATATGGTGCGCCCACACCATGAAGCCGATGAAGCCGATGGCGACCATCGCGTAGGCCATGCCGAGGTAACCGAACACCGGCTTTTTCGAAAAGGTGGAGATCACATGGCTGATCATGCCGAATCCGGGGAGAATCAGGATGTAGACCTCTGGATGGCCGAAGAACCAGAACAGGTGCTGATAGAGGATCGGGTCGCCGCCGCCTGCCGGATTGAAAAAGCTGGTGCCGAAATGGCGGTCCGACAGCAGCATGGTGATGGCGCCCGCCAGCACTGGCAGCGAAAGCAAGAGCAGAAAAGCGGTCACCAGGATCGACCATACAAACAGTGGCATCTTGTGCAGGGTCATGCCCGGCGCGCGCATGTTAAAGATCGTGGTGATGAAGTTGATGGCGCCCAAAATGGAGGAGGCGCCCGCGATATGGATCGAGAAGATGGCCAGGTCCATCGCTGGCCCCGGGGAGCCATACGTCGAAAGCGGCGCATACAGTGTCCAGCCGCCGCCCACGCCGATGCCGCCGGAATCGCCTTCCACAAACATCGACAGCACAAGCAGCGTAAAGGAGAACGGCAGCAACCAGAACGAGATGTTGTTCATCCGCGGGAAGGCCATGTCCGGCGCGCCGATCATCAGCGGCACCAGCCAATTGCCGAAGCCACCGATCATTGCCGGCATCACCATGAAGAAGATCATGATCAGGCCATGGCCGGTGACGAGCACGTTAAAGGTGTGCGGATCCTTGAAGTACTGGAGGCCCGGCTCCATCAGCTCGAGCCGCATCAGCACCGACAAGGTCGCGCCCACAATCCCCGCGCAGATCGCGAAAATCAGGTACATCGTGCCGATGTCCTTGTGATTCGTCGAATAGACGAAGCGGCGCCAGCCGTGCGGGTGATCGTCGTGGGCCGTGTGGGCGATGTCTGCCATTATTCGTGACCTTGTGTTTATTTCGCCGCCAGATGGACAGCGCCATTGCTCGCCGTCTTTTTATGGGAGGCGAGCCAATTGCTGTAATCTGAATCGGACACAACCTTCACCTCTATGGGCATAAAGGCGTGAGCCACGCCGCAAAGCTCGGAACACTGTCCATAGAACGTGCCGAGCTGGGTTGCCTTGAACCAGGTTTCGTTGAGCCTGCCGGGGACGGCGTCCATCTTTACGCCAAACGCCGGAATCGTCCATGAGTGGATGACGTCTGCGCTCGTCGTCACCACCTTCACCACCTTATTAACTGGGACGTAAATGGGATTATCCACGCCCAGGAGCGTTGGCTCGCCTTTGGCCTTCGCCACATCCGGCGCGGTGCCCCCGGCCGCCTGCATTGACGTGAGGCCGTTGGAGGCAATCTCGAAATCCCCCTGGCCCGGATATTGGTAGGACCAGCTCCACTGATGGCCGATCGCCTTCAGCGTGACATCGGGCTTCGGAATGTCGGCCTCATAGTACAGCAGCTTGAACGATGGGATCGCGATGATCACCAGAACGATCACCGGAATTACTGTCCAGGCCACTTCCAGGAGGGTGTTGTGCTCGGTCTTGGAGGGCGCAGGGTTGGCGCGCCGATTGAACCGCACGATTACAATCAGCAGCAGGGCCAGCACGAACACAGAAATCGCGGTGATCAGATACAGCAGCAGGCGGTGGAAATCCTCGATATTGGCCATAACCGGACTGGCTGCCGGCTGAAAGTTGAGCTGCCAGGGGAAGGGCTGGCCCGTTGGCGCGGCGAGCGCTGGCGGAGCGCCGAAGAGCAGACCCAGCAGGACTGCTGCCAAACCCTTCCATATTCGCGATGCCGGCATTCGGACGTCCTTCGCGCGTGAAAAGGCGCACAAGCGGCAGGACCGCCCGCGAACCCAGAGAATCTGCCGCGATTTAGGGCGCTGGAGCCACCCAAGTCATTGCGACCCTGTGACGCGCGGATGGCACAGCGCCGTGACATGACCATATAGAGGGGCGGGAGCAGCCCCGAGAGGCTGACGGATCTGGAGCACGGAAATGGCTGGCGATCTCTTTTTTGGCGATGCAGGGCTCCATCGGGCGGAAGTGCAGCGGCTCGTCGATGAGTCGCTGAAAGATGCCGACGACGGGGAGCTGTTTCTCGAGTATCGCCAGAGCGAAAGCTTCGTCTTCGATGATGGGCGCCTGAAGGCAGCCACCTTCGATACGACGCAGGGTTTTGGCCTTCGCGCCGTGGCGGGCGAGATCACTGGCTACGCGCACGCCTCCGAACTGTCGGAAGATGCGATCCGGCGCGCGGCCGATACCGTGCGCACGGTGACAAACGGCTATTCCGGAGCTCTGGCGCTTTCGCCGGTGCGTACCAACCGGAAGCTTTATGCCGATGTCGATCCCGTGCAGTCCGCGAGCTTCGAAGCCAAGGTGAAGCTGCTGGGCGAAATGAACGAGTATGCGCGCGCCAAGGATCCGCGTGTAAAGCAGGTTTCGTGCTCCCTGTCGGGCGAGCGGCAGAATGTGGAGATCGTCCGCGCGGGTGGCGAAGTGTACCGGGACATCCGACCATTGGTGCGGCTGAACGTGTCCGTCGTGGTGGAAGAAAGCGGGCGGCAGGAAGCGGGCAGCTTCGGCGGCGGCGGTCGCGAAGGTTACGAGACATATCTCGATCCGCGGTACTGGCGCGCGGCGGTGGATGAAGCGCTGCGGCAAGCTTTGGTGAACCTTACCTCTGTTCCCGCGCCAGCCGGTGAAATGCCGGTGGTGCTCGGTCCCGGGTGGCCGGGCATCCTGCTGCACGAAGCGATCGGCCATGGGTTGGAGGGGGATTTCAACCGGAAGAAGACCAGCGCCTTCGCCGGCTTGCTTGGCGAGCGCGTCGCAGCGCCGGGCGTGACGGTGGTCGACGATGGAACCATCGCCAACCGGCGCGGCTCGCTGACCGTAGACGACGAGGGCACGCCAACGTCGCGCACGGTGCTGATCGAAGATGGCATTCTTAAGGGCTACATGCAGGATCGCCAGAATGCGCGACTCATGGGGATGAAGCCCACCGGCAACGGAAGACGCGAGTCCTTCTCCGCCGCGATTATGCCGCGCATGACGAACACCTGCATGCTGGGCGGCGACACCGCCCCTGACGAGATCGTCGCCAGCGTGAATCGCGGTGTGTATGCGGTGAATTTCGGTGGCGGACAGGTCGATATCACCAACGGCAAATTCGTGTTCTCCTGCACCGAGGCATACCTCATCGAGAACGGGAAACTCGGGCAGGCGATCAAGGGGGCCACGCTGATCGGAGACGGCCCCGTAGCGTTGCAGCACGTGAAAATGATCGGCAACGACATGAAGCTGGACACCGGCGTCGGCACCTGCGGCAAAAATGGACAATCCGTGCCGGTGGGTGTGGGCCAGCCTACTTTGCGTATCGACGGGCTTACTGTCGGCGGCACCGCCGCTTAGCTGTTTCAACGGGGATGCACCGCTCCAGAATTCCCGATTCACTAGAGCAGCGCGGGCGAGTTATGATTGACGCAGGCTGCTCGAGCACATCCAGTCGCACGCAAGACAGGTGACGTCGCAGACGCAACGGCTCTTCTGACGGAGTTGCTTAGACTCCGCGCCTCCGCTGGTTGGTTCGCCAGGTATCCCCTTCCTGAAAAACAGTGGAGAGATTTGACCTGCGCCTGTATATCAGCGAGCCCTTACCATCCCAGGAAGCCCTATGCGAACCGACGAACCGCGCGCCATTCATCTGAAGGATTATCGCGCGCCGGACTTCCGCATCGCCACCATCGATCTCGATTTCGTCCTGTCGCCTGACGGCACGCGGGTGGCGGCGAAAATGAAGGTTCAGCGAACGGGCGAAAAATCTGCGCCGCTCGTGCTGAGTGGCGAGCAGCTGAAGCTGCTGGGTTTGCGCATCGATGGCCAGGACGTTCCCGAAACCCGGTATCGCAATGACGTGGAAACGTTGACCATCGAGCCGGTGCCCGACGAATTCGTTCTGGATGTTGTCACAGAGTTTTCGCCCGCCTCGAACACCTCCCTTGAAGGGCTGTATCTTTCCAAGGGGATATTCTGCACGCAGTGCGAGCCGGAAGGCTTTCGCCGGATCACCTATTACATTGACCGGCCCGACAATCTCGCCGTCTTCACCACGCGCATCGAGGCGGACAAGGCGAAGTACCCGGTGCTGCTGTCCAACGGTAATCTGGTGCAATCCGCCGATCTGCCGGAGGGCCGTCACTTCGCGCTGTGGAACGATCCCTTTCCGAAGCCCTCGTACCTCTTTGCGCTCGTCGCGGGCGATCTCGGCCACATCGAAGACGAATTCGTTACCATGTCCGGCCGCAGGGTCACCTTGCGTATCTATGTCGAGCACGGCAACGAACCGCGGGCCACCTACGCAATGGATTCACTAAAGCGCGCCATGCGCTGGGACGAGGAGAAATACGGCCGCGAATACGATCTCGATATCTTCATGATTGTGGCCGTCAGCGCCTTCAATTTCGGCGCCATGGAGAACAAGGGCCTCAACATCTTCAATGACAAGGTGCTGCTGGCTTCTCCGGAAACCGCCACAGACGACGACTACGCGCGCATTGAAGGCGTGGTGGCGCACGAGTATTTCCACAACTGGACGGGCGACCGCATCACCTGCCGCGACTGGTTCCAGCTGTCACTGAAGGAAGGGCTGACGGTGTTCCGCGATGCGAGCTTCTCCGGAGACATGCGGTCGGCAGGCGTCAAGCGGATCGAGGATGTGAAGTTCCTGCGCATGCGGCAGTTCCAGGAGGATGGCGGGCCCCTCGCCCACCCGGTGCAGCCGCAGAGCTACATCACCATCGACAATTTCTATACGGCGACCGTCTATGAGAAGGGCGCCGAGATCATCGGAATGCTGAAGACGTTGGTCGGGGACGAAGGTTATCGCAAGGCGACTGATCTCTACTTTGAGCGCTATGACGGTCAGGCCGTGACGATCGCGGACTGGGTCAAATGCTTTGAGGAGGCCTGCGGCCGCGACCTTTCGCAGTTCCGCCTCTGGTACCGGCAAGCGGGAACGCCGACGGTGGAGGCAACTGGCGGCTACGACGCGACGACCAGGAAATATGCACTGACGCTGAAGCAGTCGGTGCCGCCGACGCCGGAGCAGCCCGACAAAAAACCCATGCAGATTCCTGTGCGACTTGGGCTCGTGGGGCACAGCGGCCGCGCGCTGCCGCTGACGCTCGAAGGAGAAAACGCTGTGGGTCCGGACGAGCGCGTGCTGGAGCTGACGCAGCCCGAGCAACGATTCGTGTTCGTGAATGTGGAGGAAGAGCCGCTCCTCTCCATCGGGCGCCGCTTCTCGGCGCCCGTGTATTTCAACACATCGCTCAAGACCGCTGACCGGGCGGCGCTGATGAGCCGTGACACCGACCCGTTCAACCGCTGGGAAGCTGGCCAGGCGCTGGCGACCGAGGCGCTGCTGGAGATGGCGGACACGGCAAAGTCCGGCATCGCGCCGCGTGCGGACGCGGTTTGCGTGGACGCCATCGGCGATGTTCTGGCGCGCGCGGAGGAAGATCATGCGTTCGCGGCGGAGATGCTGGCGCCGCCCAGCGAGGCGGAGCTCGCGCTGAAGATGACGCCGGTGAACCCTGAGGCTATTCACGAGGCGCGCAATGCGCTCATTCGCGGGAGCGCGGAGAAACACCGCGAAGCTTTCGAGGCACTGTACAATCGGCTGCAGTCGGATGGTCTCTTTACCCCCGATGCGGCTTCGGCCGGGCGGCGCCGCTTGCGCAATGCCTGCCTGCGTTACCTCACGGCGGCCGAAGACGAAGCCTCTGCGGAATTGGCAGACCGCCACTATCGCAGCGCCGCCAATATGACCGACATGGTTGCCGGGCTCGCTGCGCTGGCCCGAATGGACTGGCCGGAGCGGGAGACCGCCTTTGCCCATTTCCACGACCGCTTCGCCAACGATCCGCTGGTGCTCGACAAATGGATGGCGTTGCAGGCGGGTTCCCCGCTTGTCACGACGCTAGGGACCGTGCGCGCGCTGATGCGGCATCCGGCTTTCGACATCAAGAATCCCAATCGCGTGCGCGCGCTGATCGGCGCGTTTTCGGCCAATCACCTGCGCTTCCACGAGTCGGACGGATCCGGCTACGCGCTGCTGGCGGAAGTCCTGCGCGCGCTCGATCCCATAAATCCGCAGGTGGCCGCGCGCATGGCCGCCGCCTTCGAAAATTGGCGCCGCTATGATGACAAGCGTCAGGCGCTGATGCGCGATGAACTGCACAAGATTCTCAAACAGGGCGGTCTTTCCGCCAATCTGTTCGAGGTTGCCAGCAAGATGCTCGGCTGATCAGCCAAACACCTTGCTGGCTGTCAGCCCGTCGAAGATGAACTGCATCGCCAGCGCGGCCAGCAGGATGCCGGAAACGCGCGCCACCACATTGGCGCCCGTCAGCCCCAGCACTCGCATCAGCGCCTGCGACATCAGCATCGCTCCGTAAGCCAGCAGAATGTTCAGCAAGAGCGCCAGCAGCACCATGCCCTGGGCCATGTGCGTGTGCGCGCGGCCCATGAGGAGCACGATGGCCGTCATGCTGCCCGGGCCCGCGGTGAGCGGGATGGCGAGCGGGAATATGGCAATGTCCGGTTGCTCTTTCGCCTCCATCTCTTCGTGCGGCGTGATGGAGGTAAGCCCCGTATGACGGCGCAGCAGCATTTCCGCGGACGTCATCAGCAGCAGCACGCCGCCGGCGGTGCGGAAGGCCGGCAAGCCGACGCCGATCAGCGACAGCAATTCCAGACCGCCGAGCGCGAACGCCAGCAGCACCGCCGCCGCGACGCCAGCCGCAATCAGGGCCAGCTTTCGCTTGGTGCGCGCGTCCACGCCGGGCGTGAGCGCGAGGAACATCGCCGCCAGTTCCACCGCGCCGATGGCGACAAACAGTGTGGTGAAGGCGCTGATAAAGGTGTGAAACATCGCGCCTTCGTAGCGCGATTCAGTAGATCTCGAACAGCCCCGCCGCGCCCATACCGCCGCCGATGCACATGGTGACTACGCCGTACTTCACGCCACGCCGCTTGCCTTCGATGAGGATGTGCCCGGCCAGCCGCGCGCCGGACATGCCGTAAGGATGGCCGATGGAAATGGCGCCGCCATCGACATTGAAGATTTCGTTCGGCAGCCCGAGCCTGTCGCGGCAATAAAGCGTCTGGCTGGCGAAGGCTTCGTTCAATTCCCACAGGCCGATGTCCTGCATCTTCAGGCCGGCCTTCTGCAGCAGCTTGGGCACCGCGAACACCGGGCCGATGCCCATCTCATCCGGGTCGGTGCCGGCTACCGCCATGCCCCGATAGGCGCCGAGCGGCTGCAAGCCCCGCCGCTCCGCTTCCTTTGCTTCCATCAGCACAGCCGCCGCGGCGCCGTCGGACAGCTGCGAGGCATTGCCGGCGGTGATGTACTTACCCTTCTTCACCACCTGCCCGTCCTTGAATACGGGCGCAAGCTTCTGCAGATCGGCCAAAGTGGTTTGCGGGCGGTTGCCTTCGTCCTGCTCCAGCACGGTGAATTTCTCGCGCGTTTCACCCGTGTCCTTGTTCTTTACCAGCATGGTGGAGGGAAGCGGCACGATTTCCTGCTCGAAGCGTCCCGCACGTTGTCCGGCCGCCGTGCGCTGCTGGGATTGCAGGGCGTATTCGTCCTGTGCCTCACGAGAAATGCCGTAGCGCTCCGCGACGATCTCGGCGGTTTCCAGCATCGCCATGTAGATGGAGGGGACATGCGCCTTGAGCCACTTGTCGCCGGCCCCATAACGATCGAGCTTCTCGTTCTGCACGAGAGAAATGGATTCGAGGCCGCCGCCGATCGCGACGGTCATGTTGTCCGAGATGATTTGCTTGGCGGCGGTGGCGATGCCCATCAATCCACTGGAGCAGCGACGGTCGATGGTCATGCCCGGCACCGAGGTCAGAAGCCCTGCACGCAACGCCGCGTGCCGCGCGACGTTGGTACCTGTCGTGCCGGTTTGCAGCGCGCACCCCATCACCACATCCTCGATGTCTTCGCGCGCTACGCCCGCGCGCTTCACCGCCGCCGCGATCACATGGCCGCCCAGCTCCGCGCCGGAAGTGTTGTTGAACGCGCCCTTGTAGGCCTTGCCGATCGGCGTGCGGGCGATGGAAACGATGACGGCTTCTCTCACGCTGCTTTCCTTTCTGTGATCTTCCTGCCCTCTGCCACCAGCTGTTCCAGCATTCGCGCTGGCTTGAACACCTCGCCCATTTGCTGTTCCCATTCGCGCATGCGGGCGAGCACTTTGTCCAACCCGATCAGGTCACCGTACCACATCGGACCGCCGCGGTAGCGCGGCCAGCCATAGCCGTTGATCCACACCACATCGATATCGGAGGCGCGGATCGCCTTGCCCTCTTCCAGAATCTTCGCGCCTTCGTTGATCATCGGATAGATGCAGCGCTCGAGAATTTCTTCGTCGGAAATCTGCCGCACAGTGGTGCCGCTTTGCCTTCGGAAGTCCTCGATGATCTTCGTGGTGACTGGCGAGGGCTTCGGCGTGCGGTTCTCATCGTAGTCGTAGAAGCCCGCGCCGGTCTTCTGGCCGCGGCGATCCATCTCGCACAGCACTTCGCGAATAGTCGCACTTTTCGACGTTTCTTTGCTCCAGCCGATATCGAGGCCGGCGAGGTCGCTCATCTGGAACGGCCCCATCGGAAAGCCGAAATCGTAGAGTACACGATCCACGTCCCACGGCATGGCGCCTTCCAGCACCAATCTGTTTGCCTCGCGCTGGCGCTGCGCCAGCATGCGGTTGCCCACGAAGCCGGGGCATACCCCCACCAGCGCCGCGACTTTGCCGATCTTCTTCGCCATCTGCATGGAGGTGGCGATCACCGGCTTGGCGGTTTTATTGGCGCGGACCACTTCCAAAAGCTTCATCACATTGGCGGGCGAGAAGAAGTGCAGCCCGATCACAGATTCCGGACGCGTGGTGACCGAGGCGATTTCGTTGGTGTCGAGGTAGGAGGTGTTGGTGGCAAGCACGGCGCCCTTCTTCACGATGGCATCCAGCTTGCGGAACACCTCCTTTTTGATCTCCATGTTCTCGAACACCGCTTCGATGATGAGATCGCAGTCGGCGAGATCGTCCAGCGCCATGCTGCCGTTCAGCAAACGCATGCGCTGATCGACATCGGCTTCCGTCATGCGGCCTTTCTTGGCCGTGTTGTCGTAATTGCGGCGGATGACGGAAAGGCCACGATCCAGCGCCTCCTGCTTCGCTTCCACCAATGTCACCGGAATGCCCACATTGGCGAAGTTCATGGCGATGCCGCCGCCCATGGTGCCGGCGCCGACAATGCCCACCTTGTTCACCGGGATCTTTGGCGTGTCCGCCGGCACATCCGGGATTTTCCACACCTCGCGCTCGGCGAAGAACACGTACTGCTGCGCGCGCGATTGCGAGTCTCTGTACAGCTCGAGGAACAGCTCGCGCTCCCGCTTCATGCCCTCGTCGAACGGCAGGTTAACCGCCGCTTCGATGCACTTGATGTTGGCTTCCGGCGCGTGCAGGCCGCGGAAGCGCCGCGCATTTTCCTTGCGGAATTTCTCGAAGATTTCGGGGTGGCCGCGCGCAGCCTCCACCTTCGCGTTGCTGTCGCGAACTTTGCGAAGCGGGCGATTTTCCGCCACCACCTTGCGCGCGAAGGCCAGCGCGGTTTCGCGCAAAGACCCGTCAGGCGCCAGCTCATCGATCAAACCCATATCGCAACATTGCTTCACGTCGACATGGCGGCCGCTCGTCACCATGTCGAGGGCGGTTTCGACGCCGACGATGCGCGGCAGCCGCTGTGTGCCGCCGGCGCCCGGCAGCAAACCGATGTTCACCTCCGGCAGGCCGCAGCGCGCGCTGGCCACCGCCACGCGATAGTGCGCGCACAACGCCACCTCCAGCCCGCCGCCCAAAGCCGTGCCGTGGATCGCCGCCACCACCGGCTTCGGCGTCTCCTCGATGACGTTTTCCAGATCGAGCAGGCTGATCCCCTGGGTCGGCTTGCCGAACTCGGTGATGTCCGCGCCCGCAATGAAGGTCTTGCCCTCGCAGATGAGCACGATGGCTTTGGCGTCCGGATCGGCGCCTGCTTTGCGGAACGCCTCGGCCAATCCATCGCGCACCTTCGCCGAGAGCGCGTTCACCGGCGGCGAATTCAGCGCGATAACGGCGATTTCTCCTTCGCGCGACAGGTCGGTCACGTCGTTCATGGCGGTCATGAGGGAAGCCTCGATATTCTGTTGAGCGAAAATGCGACGCTCGTCCCACCGCTGTCCAGACTGGCCCGGCCTGGGCCTGGCCAAGCGCGCGCGAGCACGGTGTCGCTGCGCTTGGGCACCGGGGCTGTTGCTCCAAAGCCGCGCTTGTATCGGAAAATTAACCCGCGGCTGTAGCCCCCTCGCCACAGGATACGGGGGTTCGTTCGTTGATACAGCGACGTAAGGAGATTATCTTTTGGCGGTGCGGAAGGCGCCGGTTCGGCGAACGCTCGGGGGAAACGGGTTGATTATTCGGTCGATGGTTCTCGGTTTCGCGGCACTGGCCGCGGGCGGCATGGCCCCCGCGCTCGCCAGCGTGCCCGAAAACCTGAATCTGCCGCTCGCCGCCGGTACGGCCATTCCTCTGCCCAAACCGCAGCCTGTTGAGTTTCTTGGGGGCGAAACGGTCACCCTCACCAGGGATTTGCATCTTGAATTTGCGGATGTCGCGGCTAGCCAGCCGCTTCAGCTGTCGCGTTTTGTGGCCCTTCCGGCGGAAACGTCCCCGCAACTGGAGCTTGTATCGTCAGAACGGCAGACCCGCGCGGCCTCGCTCGAATGGGATTTCTCGACCTGGGGAAGCTTGGGGCTGGTGACGGCCAGCGGCGCGGAGTCTCCCACCCTGCTTGGCGATTTCATGCCACAGCCGCTTTCCTTCACCGACACCGCAACGGCCTCTGCTGCCGGCCTTTCCGCGCATGCGAGGCTTGGCGATGGTTGGGTTACGAGTGTTTCTTACAGCATGGATGTCCGGCAGCTGGATTTGCGGGCCGGTCCATCTGCGGCATTGGCGGAACGTTCCACCCGCGGCCAATCCTTCGGGATCTCGATTGCCAAGCACGGGGTGTTCGGCAATGCCGATGCGCTGGGGCTCTCCGTCAGCCGTCCTTCCGACGAATATTTCGGCAGTGTCAGCCTTGCCGACGCAGGACTCGAAAACGGCGTCAACCTGGTGAGCAATTATCCCGGAATCAGCTTCAACACGGCGAAGGAAACCGACATCGCGCTCGGTTATGAAACGCACTTCTTCAACGGCGCGCTGTCCCTCCAGGCCAATGCGGGCTATCAGATGAACGCCGGTGGACAAAACGGCCAGAATTCGGTCACCGTCCTGAGTCGCGCCAAGATCAACTTCTGATCCATCTTTCCTCCTCGCTTGTCGAGCCGGGTTCCTGCCCGGCTTTTTTGCTTGTGGCGACCTAGTCGCGGCCCTAGAAGGCGCCGCTTCCACTCAGAAAGACGGGTAACGAGCCATGGCCGGGCCGCAATTCGTGTTTGTGATGAAAGGTCTGTCGAAGACCTATCCCGGCGGCCGTCAGGTGCTGAAGGATATCTGGCTCAGCTTCTATCCCGGCGCGAAAATCGGAATCGTCGGCATCAATGGCGCCGGCAAATCCACCCTTATGCGCATCATGGCCGGGCAAGACCGGGAGTTCACCGGCGAAGCGTGGGCCGCGGACGGCATCCGCACTGGTTATCTGTCGCAGGAGCCGGAACTCGATCCCGCCAAGGACGTGCTCGGAAATGTGCTGGAAGGCGTCGCAGCCAAGAAAGCGCTGGTAGACCGCTACAACGAGATCGCCGCGAATTACTCCGATGAAACTGCCGATGAAATGGCGGCCCTGCAGGACAAGATCGATGCGGCGGGCTTGTGGGACCTCGACAGCCAGGTCGAACAGGCGATGGATGCGCTCCGCTGCCCCGAGCCCGATGCCCTTGTTACCAAACTGTCCGGTGGCGAGAGGCGCCGCGTCGCGCTGTGCAAGCTGCTGCTGGATGCCCCTGATATTCTGTTGCTCGACGAGCCGACCAACCATCTCGACGCCGAGTCTGTCGAATGGCTGGAGCACACGCTGCGCGGGTACAAGGGCTGCGTCATCCTCGTTACCCACGACCGCTATTTCCTCGACAACGTCACGGGATGGATTCTGGAGCTGGACCGCGGCCACGGCATTCCGCACGAGGGCAACTACACGGCGTTCCTGGGGGAGCAGGAAAAGCGGCTGCTTCAGGAGGGCAAGGAGGAGGAGGCCCGCGAGCGCACCATCGCCCGGGAGCGCGACTGGATTTCCAAATCTCCCAAGGCGCGGCAGGCGAAGTCCAAGGCCCGCATCCAGGCCTACGAAGAGCTGCTGGCGAAATCGCAGGAACAGCGCACCGGCCCGGCGCAGATCCTCATTCCCATCTCCGAACGCCTCGGCAGTGTGGTGGTGGATTCGGAGAACCTCAGCAAAGCCTATGACGATAGACTGTTGTTCGAGAATCTCACCTTCAAGCTTCCGCCCGGCGGTATCGTGGGAGTTATCGGGCCGAACGGAGCGGGAAAGACGACGCTCTTCCGCATTCTCACCGGCCAGGAAAAGCCGGACGGTGGGGAACTGCGCATCGGCGACACGGTTCAGATCGGTTATGTCGACCAATCCCGCGAAGCGCTCGATCCGAACAAGACGGTCTGGGAGGAGATTTCCGGCGGCACCGACATTCTGGAGTTCGGCAAAACCAAGATGAACTCCCGCGCCTATGTTGGCGCTTTCAATTTCAAGGGCGGCGATCAGCAGACGAAGGTGGGCCTCTTATCCGGCGGCGAACGCAACCGCGTGCATCTTGCGAAGCTGCTGCGCGGCGGCGCCAACCTGCTGCTGCTCGACGAACCGACCAACGATCTCGATGTCGAAACCTTGCGCGCGCTGGAAGCGGCGCTCGAGGATTTCGCCGGCTGTGCCATGATCATTAGCCACGATCGCTGGTTCCTCGATCGCATCGCCACCCATATGCTGGCCTTCGAGGGCGACAGCCATGTGGAATGGTTCGAAGGCAACTACCAGGACTACGAATCCGACAAGAAGCGCCGGCTTGGCATCGAGGCGGACCAGCCGCACCGCATCAAGTACAAGCGTTTCGCCCGCGCTTGATCGTCAAATTCTGCCGGTCGAGCGGACGCGCTCCGCACGCTGGCGCAGGTTGGCCGTCAGTGCCCGAATATCATTGTTGTGCTGCGCGAGGAACGCGCTGAAGTCCTCTTGCTCAGTAATGGCAAGATCGAGGCCCGCCACGACGATATCGACGATGCTGTAATGCCCGTTGGTGCCGTAGACCCGGAAATCGACTTCAATCGGTTCCTGACCTTTGGAATCCGGATCGATCAGCTGCGTGCGCACCAGTTCATCGCCCGGGGCGCGCTCGACCGAGCCGGTCACGCGCAGCGTTTGCCCGCTGTATTTGGCGAATTCCGCGCCATACACCGCAAAGGCGTAATCGCGGAAGGCCTCCACGAATGCGTCCTGCTGCGCCTGCGCCGCCGTTCTGCGCGCCGGCCCCAGCGTGTAAAGCGCGATACGGCGCAGGTCCGTCAGGCCAAGGAGAAAATTGCGGAACTGTTCAGCGCGCTGCTGGCGGGACACGCCGGTGTTGTTGAGAAGCTGTAATCCGCGCTGGATATTGGTCTGAATAAAGGCTTCAGCCGCCGGGCTCGCGTCCGCCGGGGATGCGATACCGCCTGCCGTCAAACAGACGAGCGCGGAGATTCCGAAAAGACCGCTTCGGGTCAGACGCAAGAGGTTCAGCATGGCATTTCACCCAAATCTTTCGCTGGGCAATGGTTCCGGCTTGCCTGTCACCGCTACAACCGTGGAAGGTTACAGGTTCGGCAGGTTGCTGACGTCGGGCTTGCCATTGCGGATTTCGTTGTTGCGGTTCTGGCGGTAGAGGCTGCGGATCGAAGCATACAGATCGATGGACTGCCGCTCGATCGAATCCAGGCTCTCCAGGTTGCGCGAGCGAAGGTCGATTCCTTCCAGCACCGCCTTGCCGGCGCTGAACCAGAAGGCACCATGGAAATTGATGTACGTCAGGGGATCGAACGCGATGTCCACCACCTGCCCGCCCGCGTCGCGCGGCGGATCCGGACCGACGATCGGCAGCACCAGATAGGGACCTTCCTGTACGCCCCACACCGCCAGGGTCTGTCCGAAATCCTCAGTGTGGAATGGCATGTGGAAATTGCGGGTCGCCACATCGAACAAGCCGCCCACTCCAAGGGTCGAATTGATGGTGAAGCGGAGGAAGGTCTCGCTGCCGCGCTCCGCTTCGCCCTGAAGCACGTCATTGGCAAACGTGATCGGCAGATCGATGTTGACGAAGAAATTGTGCAGGCCCTCGCGCGCGGGCTCGGGCACGCCGTCCCGGTAAACCTCCGCGACCGGCTTGATCACGGCCTTGTCGACGTGCTGATTGAAGTCGAACACCTTGCGGTTGAACGATTCGTACGGGTCGTTGGCGCCGGAGGGATCCTCGACGTTCGCACACCCCGAAAGCAACAGCGTCAGAGCAGCACAAGCCGCTGTCCGAATTCCCCGCATCACATCACCCGTTCGCGCGGTTGAGAACGCGCGAAGCCTTGGGCCGCTGCGCGCTGCGCATCCTTTTACGCTTCCTTATGCTCATAGTTGGGAGGACGAGCAGGAAATCAAGGTTTTCAGGTTCGGTAACCTTACTCCCGCTGCATTCCTCCGGCCGAGTGACGTTGCCGCGCCACGTAACTTGCATAAGCACATAAAGATATGTTTATGTGTTTCCATGCAACAGCTCCTGTCGATGCTTCACGGGGTCGCCGACCCAACCAGGTTGCGGCTGCTTTTCCTGTTGCGCCAGGCGGAGCTCACCGTGTCAGAGCTGACCGAAATTCTGGGGCAGAGTCAGCCTCGGGTGTCCCGTCATCTCCGGCTGATGTGCGAAGCGGGTCTTCTGGAGCGCTTTAAGGAAGGCAGCTGGGTGTTTCATCGTCTCAGCGATGCGCCACTCAGCACGGCGTTCGCAGGCACGCTTGCGAATCTGCCGCTCGAAGACCGCTCGCTGCTCGAATCGGATCGCGCGCGCCTCCTGACGGTGCGCAGCGCGCGCGCGGCGCAAGCCGCGGAATTTTTCCGCCGAAACGCACCGGAGTGGGAACGCCTGCGTTCCCTCCACGCTCCGGAAAAGAACGTCGAGGATATCATTGTGCGCTTGTTGGCGTCCCGGCGTATCGACAACCTGCTGGATGCGGGCACCGGCACCGGGCGCATGCTGGAGCTGCTGGCCCCGCATGTCTGCCGTGGTACTGGCGTGGACAACAGCCCGGAAATGCTGGCGATCGCGCGTGACCGGCTGGAGCGCGCGGAGGCGCGCCACTGTCAGGTCCGGCTGGCCGACATCTATCGCCTGCCTTTTCGCACCGCCACTATGGAGAGCGGATTCGATGCAGCACTCTTTAATCAGGTGCTCCACTATCTCGACGCTCCGGAAGGAGCGGTGGCCGAGGTGGCACGCGTGCTGAAACAAGGGGGACAGTTGCTGATCGCCGATTTCGCGCCGCACGACCTGGAATTTCTGCGCACGGAGCTGTCGCACCGGCGCCTCGGCTTTTCCGACCGCGAAGTGGAGGGCTGGTTCCTTGCGGCCGGACTGCAGCCGGAAGCCATCGAAGCCGTGGTTCCAGATGACGGCGACCAGGATGCAAAATTGATCGTGAAAATCTGGATGGCACGCGTCCCGGAAGCGCGCGCCAAGGCGGCCGCATGAGTCTGGAACGCCTTGCCGCGCACAATCGGCCCCTGAAAGTCTCGTTCGAGTTCTTCCCGCCGCGCACCGCAGAGATGGAAGAGCAGTTGTGGCGGGCGATTCGCCGACTGGAACCCCTCGCACCGGCTTTTGTGTCCGTCACCTACGGCGCAGGCGGCTCGACGCGCGAGCGCACTCACGCAACCGTGGAACGAATCGTGCGGGAGACGACGCTCACGCCGGCGGCCCATCTCACCTGTGTCGATGCAGCGCGGGCCGAAATTCAACAGATTGCCGCCAGCTACTGGGCCATCGGCGTGCGCCACACGGTGCTGCTGCGCGGCGATAAAGCCGACGGCGGAATCTATGTCGCGCATTCCGATGGTTACGCCTCCACGCCAGAGATGATTGCCGACATCCGCCGCGTTGCGCCGTTCGAGATTTCTGTTTCTGCATATCCCGAATGCCATCCGGATTCGCCGTCCCTAGATCACGACATGGAGTTGCTGCGCGCCAAGGT
>DATIEM010000166.1:0-2708 GCA_035455725.1 Rhizomicrobium sp.
AGGCTGCTTCGCGCTCTGGCGGATACCGAGAATACTCGCCGCCGCGCCGAGCGCGACCGGCACGATGCCTCCCAATACGCCGTCACCGGGTTCGCCCGCGACATTCTGGCGGTGGCGGACAATTTCGCCCGCGCCATCGAGGCCTGCCCGAAAGAAGCGCGGGAAGGCGCAAGCCCGCAGGTGAAATCGGTAATCGAAGGGGTCGAAGCCACCGAGCGTCAGCTGCTCGCCACTCTGGAGCGGCACGGCGTCAGGCAGATCGATACCGCGAACGTCAAATTCGACCCGCACTTCCATCAGGCGATTGCGGAAGTTCCTGCCGAAGGCAAGCCGCCCGGCAGCATCGTCAACGTCATCCAGACCGGCTACGTCATCGGCGACCGGCTGCTGCGCCCGGCGATGGTGACGGTGGCGCGCCGCGAAACCGCACCATCCGGGCAGAGCTAAGCCCCGCAGCAACGCCCACTCGACAAGCCCCGCGGGCGAACGCAAGCTTCGCCCATGGCGGAGTCTTCGGTTTCGCTTCTCAGGGGCACTTCGGATGTTCGCGCGGCGGGCTTCGAACAGGCCCTGTATGACGCCTCTCCGCTAGGAGCGCTGTTAACCAGCATTCTGCTGTTTCTTGGGCTTATAGCGATGCTGGTGGGCGCGTCCTTGGCCGATCGTCACGCACCCCTCGCGCACACGTCACAGGGCTGGACGCTGCAGCCCGGCATCTGGCCCGGGCTGGTGCTGTCGCTGCTGATCTCGGTGGCGCTCGGAATGCAACGCTATGCGCGCAAAAGGGAATGGCGGGAGCAGCCTGAACTCGTGGCTGTCATGCCGGACTGCCTCGAGCACGAAGCGCGCTTCTATGAACGGCGCGCCACCCAGCGCCTGTGGATTGCCACTGCCATCGGCGCCATTTGCGGTGCCGCATCGACCCTTTCCCTTCTTCCTACGGGCGTGGCGCGCACAAATCCTGCGATGTTCGCCTGGTTCTTCGCGGTCGATACCTTCGTGTCGCTGCTGTTCGCCCGCGGCATTGCCTACAGCATCCACGGCGCGGAGACCTGGGCGCGATCGATCGATCACAGCCTCAAAATCGATCTGCTGCGGATCGATTCCCTGAACGTGATCGGACGGCATGGTGCGCGCAACGCGCTCATCTGGTTCAGCGTCGCCGCCGTCGTTCTGCTGTTTTTCGTCGGCAGGAATACGGACTTGGGCACGCTGGTTATCCTTGTGGCTTCGGCGCTTATGGGCGGCTGGATTTTCATTCGTCCGATGGAGCGGGTGCACCGGCGGATCCGGGCGGCAAAAAAAGCGGAACTGGAGAGCGTTCGCCTCCTGATCGAGCGGGCGCGGGCGGAGGCGCCGGGCGATGTGGCAGCGGCGGCCAGGCTTCCGGGATTGCTTGCCTACGAGTCGCGGATTGAAGGTGTGCGCGAATGGCCGTTCGATCAGCCGACCGGCTTGCGGGTCGCTGCCTATGTTCTGATACCGGCCATCCCGTGGATCGGGCAGGCTGTGGTGCAACGCATCGTTGAGCGGGCAGCGTGATGCCAAACTCCAGACTACGGATTGCGGTTGCGGGCGCGAGCGGTCGCATGGGGCGCGCCATTCTCCAGGCAATCGCGGAATCGAGCGACCTTCAGCTCACGGCTGCCATTGTTTCCGTCCGAAATGCAGCGTCGAACAGCGGAGCCGGATGGTGTGGTGTTCAGGCGACGAGCGACGCGGCGGCAGCGCTGGGCGAAGCGGATGTTGTAGTCGATTTCAGCCGGCCGGCGGCCTCGGCCATGCTTGCGGAGCTTGCCGCGTCGTTGCATGTCGCCGGCGTGATCGGCACCACCGGATTTTCCGCGGACGAGGAGCGGCGCATCGAAGCCGCCGCGCGCCAGACCGCGATCGTCAAGTCCGGCAACATGAGTTTGGGCGTGACGCTGCTCGCCTCCCTGGTCCAGCAAGCTGCAAGAGCGCTGCCGGATTTCGATATCGAGATCGTTGAGATGCATCACCGGATGAAGGCCGATGCGCCGTCCGGCACCGCGCTTTTGTTGGGCAAAGCAGCCGCCGAAGGACGGCAGGTGGCGCTGGACGATGTACGAGCCGGTGTGCGCCAAGGACACACTGCTCCACGCGCAGAGGGAAGCATCGGCTTCGCCAGCCTGCGGGGTGGTACCGTAGTGGGGGAGCATGCGGTGATTTTCGCCGGGCCACACGAACGCGTCGTGCTCTCACACGCGGCGGAAGATCGTTCGATTTTTGCACGCGGTGCGCTCACCGCCGCGCGCTGGATCCAGGGCAAACCGGCCGGTCTCTACAGCATGCGCGACGTGCTGGGTTAAGAAGCTAAACCGGCCGCCAGGCCCGCGCCGCACCCAGCGCCTGCTTTAGCGCCTGCGCAAACGACAGCCGCTCACGCGGCCCGAGAAAGCGCCCCACCTGCACGGATTTGCCATGCGTCACCAACGTGAGGCTTCGCGGCATGTCAGCCGGGTCTTCCAGTTGCACCCGCACCCAGTACGGATTGAGCAGGGACGTTTCGGCCGGGCGGCGCGGCTCGCAGCGCACCACGGACAATTCGGAATGCGTCAGCCGCACGTGCTCGGAGGCCTGCGCCGCGATGCGGCTCGCATGGAACGCCCAGGCTAGCAGCGCCACGTCAAGGCCCATGAAAGGCGCGATTGGCCACGCGCCTTGCAATACAAATCCCAGGGCAAACG
>DATIEM010000167.1:0-22307 GCA_035455725.1 Rhizomicrobium sp.
ATCGGCGAAACCGGCCTCGACTACTACTACGGCCACAGCCCGCGCGAGATGCAGATTGCCAATTTCCGCGCTCACATTTCAGCCGCGCGCGAACTGAAGCTGCCGCTGATCGTTCACACCCGCGACGCGGAGGATGACACCATCGCCATCCTGCAGGAGGAAATGGGGCAGGGGGCTTTTACCGGATTGATCCATTGCTTCACCGGCACGCAGCGCCTCGCCGATGCGGCGGTGGCGCTGGGCTTCTGCATCTCGGCCTCGGGCATCGCCACCTTCAAGAAATCGGAAGAGCTGCGCGCCGTGCTGAAAACCGTGCCGCTGGACCGCTTGCTTGTGGAAACGGATGCGCCATTTCTCGCGCCAATGCCCTATCGCGGCAAGCGCAACGAGCCTGGATTCGTGACGCACACCGCAACCGCTCTGGCGGAATTGAAAGGCGTGAGCTTTGACGCTCTTTCCGCGGCGACGACCGAGAACTTCTTCCGCCTGTTCACGCGGGCCAAGCGCCCGTGAGCGCCACCCTGGAAGTGACCATTCTTGGCAGCGGCTCCTCCACCGGGGTGCCGCGCATAGGTGGTGCAGATGGCGCGGGCGATTGGGGCGCTTGCGATCCCGCCAATCCCAAGAACCGGCGCCGCCGTTGTTCCATTCTCGTGCGCCGGCACGAAGGCGACGGCACGACCACAGTGCTGGTCGATACTTCGCCCGATTTGCGCGAGCAGCTGCTCGATGCGCATTGCGCCTATCTCGATGGCGTGCTCATCACGCACGATCACGCCGACCAGACGCACGGCCTGGACGATCTGCGCCCGCTTGCTTTCCATGCGGGGCGTCGCGTTCCGCTGTATTCCGACCGGCCGTGCCTGGAGGTGTTGAAGCGGAAGTTTGACTACACCTTCGAAACGCCGCCGGGCAGCGGTTACCCGCCGATCGTGACCGCCAACGAGATCGTGCCCGGCGAACCATTCGAAATTGCAGGGAAGGGCGGTGCCATTCCGGTGCTACCTTTCCCGCAAACCCATGGCCGCATCCAGTCACTCGGCTTCCGCTTCGGCCCGCTTGCGTATTCATCGGATGTAAATGCGCTGTCAGAGGAAGCCTTCGCCATGCTGGACGGCATCGAATGCTGGATTCTGGATGCGCTGCGCCATACCCCGCATCCCACCCATGCCAATGTGGAAACGGCGCTCGAATGGATCGCGCGGGTGAAGCCTTCGCGCGCCGTCCTCACCAACCTGCATATGGATCTGGATTATGACGCCCTGAGGCGCAGCCTGCCTCCTGGTGTCGAGCCCGCCTACGACGGCATGACCGTCACCCTGCGGGCATAAACGGCCTCACGGACCACGCGTCAGCGGCGCTTCTCGCGCGCCAAAGCAGAAGGCGATAGCCTGCAGCTGGAACCGCGCCATTTGGCGCAACGTTCGCACCATCGCGCCCTCCAGTGAGTCAAGGTCCCCCAAGAGAGACAGAAAGAGCAGCTGATTGTCCTGCCGTATTCTGTCGAACGTTTCGTCCGCTTCCGGAAAACCGGCAGTTCGCAGGGCGTGCCGGAAATTGCCCCGGCAGAACCGTGGAAATCTGCGGTTACCGAGCATGCACATATCCAGCGCGAGGGTGCCTTCGGTGCGCAGCCTGGGATAGCCGGGCCGTTCGGAACCGCGGGACGTCTCGCCGCTCCGCTCGATCACGAGCGGCGCGTTCCCGATCGTCGTCTTCATCGGGAGGCTGTAGGCAACGTCAGCCGGGGCGCTGAAACCAAACGAGCAAAACAGGTCATAGGCATCGCCGTTGCCGTAATGGACGGTGATCTCGTCCTCTGCCGTTCCCTGAAGAGTGAGCCCGCCATGTGCCTCATACTCGAGTCCATTCCCGTGATTGGCGAGCTCGATGAAGGGCATCATCACGTGATGGCCTTTGAGGCCGATCTTGCGGGATTGGATGAAATTGGACTGGATAGTGTCTTCTGTCGGATCGGCGAACCACTGCGGCAGCATATAGAACGTCGCCAGCTTGTGGCGCAGCTCGGCCGGAAGGGCCAGCGCCTGCTCGAAGAGGCGCTCGACTTCCGCCCTGCCACCGACGCCCCATGACAAATTGGCGTAGTAATCTTCGTAGAACCTCCGCTCGCGTTCGCTCAGCGATGCATTGGGAGCGACCTTCAGCACATTGTTCTCGAATACGATGTCGGTCTTCTTGACCAGGAGACTTTCGGGAATTCGGATGAGAAGCGGCCGCGTGGGATCGATCGGGAAAAGACCGCGGCCGAGCGGGCCTTCGCCCAACTGAACATTCTCGACGGTTCCGCCGAGCGCGCGGAACTCGTTCACCAATTCATCCCAGGTTTGCAAAGTGCGGCACCGACAGGAAAAGCGAGGTCACTATACTGCGCCGAGGTCTTCTCGCCAGGCGGGCCGAAAGCAAACAGCCTCCGAACCGAAGTCCGGAGGCTGCATGCATTCTAAGGCGAAGTCAGGCCCTAATGGCCGGGCCCATTGTCCTTGTCCTTGCCGCCACGGTCGTCGCGATCGCGGCCGCGGTCGTCGCGGTCGTTGTCGCCACCGCGATCGTCCCGGTCATTGTCCCGCATGTTGTCGCGCCGATCTTCCATGCGGTCCCGCATGTTGTCGCGGCGATCTTCCATCCGGTCCTTCATGTTGTCGCGACGGTCTTCCATGCGGTCCTTCATGTCTTCACGACGATCCTGCATGCGGTCGCGCATCTCTTCGCGATCCCAGCCGCGGGCGTGCCACGTATCGCGCCAGTTGCCGCGGAAGACGTGGTTATCCCAGCTGCCGTGTCCGACGACCCAGCGGCCGCCACGCCAGAAATAACGCTGGCCGCCATACACGCGATAATAGAGCGGCTCGTTCACCCAGACGCCATCGATGAACACCGGCTCGCTGAAACGCGGATAACCGCATCGGCCCGGATGATTGAACGCGAATCGCGGGCGGTTACAGGGGCCCGTTCGAATTCGGTAAGTGCCATAAAAAGCGGGGCCGGGCACGCCGATGCCAATGCCCACGCTCACTCCGGCGGTTGCCGGCGCGCTGACGACGAAGCTGTCGCCCAGCGCCAAGGCGCCCAGGGCGGCTGCGCCCAGGGCAAGCTGACGGATCGGTCTCATTTTAAGAAGTTCCTCTTCTTGAGTTGCCCACTCTCGGGGACATAACGCGCCACGTTTACCTTTTGATGCGCGAGGTCAATCACCCTCAGCGAATATGGATTGCGGGCACTTAACCAACCGCTCAGAATATAGGAAAATTGGCTAAATCGGACTTGTAAATTACCGTATATCAGTCTATATTCCTTCCAGAAGAAAGGAACACCGCATGGAACACCAAAATGCCAACGGACAATCTCCCCCGGCTAAACAGGCACCAGGGGTAATATCGCTGGAATCCCAGCTGGAGGAGGCGGCAGCGGAAATCGGGAAGCTTTTTGCGGGCGCCCGCGGGGTCGATCCCGAGCGGGACGAGTTTGGCCATGCCCGCACCCGCTTCTACGGCGAGGCCGTGGCCATCATGAAAGCCAGCGCCAAAGTCGGCCAGACGATCGCCCGGATGCAGGGCAGCAAGTTCGAGCACAACATCAACGTCCGCCGCGATCCTGCAGCCGCTACAGCCCCTTCTTCGGCGGAGGAAAGGGAAGAATCGCCATTCATGTGGCTGGACGCGGACACGCTGTGGGACTGGCAGAACAGACGCACCTATGTGCTCGACCCAACCCGGAATGCCTTCGGCCGCCCGCGCCGAACGCAAAGCGCAGAGGGGACCCCCCTCCTGAATTCTGGAGGTTCGAATGGGAACTCCGGGAATTCTGGAGAAGGGCAAGCGGAGCCTGCAACACCGGGCGGCCCGCGAATCCGGTGAAAACTGCCGTCCAGCCCCCCGTCTCGTTGTTCGCAGGTGTGCGGTGGTTTCCGCGCCGACGTCGACGCGGGGCCCAGCCCGGCAACGCCAACCGGCTGAAGCATGGCGGGTTCTCCCGCACCGCGCGTGTTCGCCGCCAGGCGGTCCGATCGCTCATTCGGCAGATGAATTTCGCCGTCGCCCAGGCAAAAGCGTGGCACGAATGCGAGCTGGCGAGCGACTTCGCACGCTGTCGTTCGCTCCGCCGCCTTCGGCGGCCCCCGCGTCATACGGTTCTCCCCCTGCGAAGCGGGGGGAGTGCCGGCGTAGCCGGCGAGGGGGGCGCATGCCTGCCCGTGCTTTCCGCGGACTCACCCTCTATATCTCTGGTTCATGACTGCCGTGATCGACCTCGCCAGCCGGCCCGCGCTCCGCCACCCCGAGAAGGCCCATCGGCCGGATACGCCGGTGCTGCGCAAGCCGGAATGGATCCGGGTGAAGGCTCCAGTTTCCCGGGAATACGCAGAAACCAAATCCATCGTGCGGGAGCATGGCCTGCACACCGTGTGCGAGGAGGCGGGGTGCCCCAACATCGGCGAGTGCTGGACCCACCGGCACGCCACCATGATGATCATGGGCGACACCTGCACGCGCGCCTGCGCCTTCTGCAACGTGAAGACGGGGCTGCCGTCCGCGCTCGATGCCGAAGAGCCGGCGAATGTCGGCCGCGCGGTGGCGAAGCTGGGCCTCCGCCACGTGGTGATCACCTCGGTGGATCGCGACGATCTGCCGGACGGTGGTGCTGCGCATTTCGCGCAAACCATCCGCGCCATTCGGGAATATTCGTCCGGCACCACGGTGGAAGTGCTGACGCCGGATTTCCTGCGCAAGGACGGCGCCCTCGATGTGGTGATGGCGGCGCGGCCGGATGTGTTCAACCACAATCTGGAAACCGTGCCGCGGCTGTATCTGAGCGTGCGCCCTGGCGCGCGCTATTTCGCGTCGCTGCAACTGCTGGCGCGCGCGAAGGAACTGGTGCCCGACGGCTTCACCAAATCCGGCCTAATGGTGGGCTTAGGCGAAAGCCGCGACGAGATCATGCAGGTGATGGACGATCTGCGCGCCGCGCGGGTGGATTTCCTCACCATCGGGCAATACCTGCAGCCGACCAAGAAGCACGCGAAGCTGGAGCGCTTCTGGACGCCGGACGAATTCAAATCACTGGAAGCGATCGCCCGCGCCAAAAGCTTCCTGATGGTCTCGGCATCGCCGCTGACGCGCTCCTCCTACCACGCCGATTCCGACTTCGCGCAAATGAAGGCAGCCCGCGCGGCCATGCAGTGACACCATTGTGCCTTCTTAAAGCGGCGCGTCTCCGGCCCATATCAGCAGCAGTGAACTTCGGAGGAGTACATGTCGTCTGCTGCTGAATCGACCACCGCCACCATGCCCCGCAGCATCGCGCGCAAGCTGCGCGGCATGCCGACGCAGGATGGCGCCGGCGTGAAACTCACCCGCCTGATCGGCACGCCGCAGCTCTCGGATATCGATCCGTTCCTGATGCTGGATGCCTTCGGCACCGACAATCCGAAGGATTACATCGCCGGTTTTCCGGAGCATCCGCACCGCGGCTTCGAGACCATGACCTACATGATCGAAGGCACGATGCGGCACCGCGACAATCACGGCGGGGAGGGGCTCATCACCGATGGCGGCGTGCAGTGGATGACGGCGGGACGCGGCGTGGCCCATTCCGAAATGCCGGCGCAGACGGGCGGCCGCATGTTCGGCTTCCAGCTGTGGATCAACCTGCCTGCGGCCGAGAAGATGCGCGCGCCTTGGTACGCCGATATTCCGGCGAGCGCCATTCCGTTGTTCGAGGTGGAGGGCGCGGCGGTGAAGCTGATCGCCGGCGAATGGCACGGCCACAAAGGCCCCGGACCGGAGCGCGCCACCGCGCCGTTCATCGCCGATGTCGCTCTGCGGCCGAATGCTAAAGTAATTGTTCCGCTCGCGGACGGACAAGCCGGATTCGTCTATGTGTTCGGCGGTGAGTTGCGCGTAGGCCACGAGACGGTTCGGAACGGCGAGATTGGCGTGCTGTCCAGCGGCAGCGAGCTTGAGGTTTCCGCAGCAGGTGAGGGCGCGCGGTTTCTAGTTGTCGCCGGTAAGCCATTGCGCGAGCCTGTCGCCAAATACGGACCGTTCGTGATGAACACGGAAGGTGAAATCCGCCAGGCGATTCTCGATTACCAGAGCGGCAGGTTCTGAATGCCAGCGCCCGCGGTTTCATCGACAGAAATCGCGGGCGTGTATAGTGGGCGGATGCCACAGCATCGCGAATCGCGCGTGGTGCCCTACGATCCGGATACGATGTTCGCAATCGTGGCGGACGTTGAGCGCTATCCGGAATTCCTCCCTTGGGTCGTGGGCCTGCGCGTGCTGTCGCGCGCCATCGATGCCGGCAAGGAGATCATCATCGCGGAAATGCAGGTGGGGTTTGCCGCGCTGCGCGAGCGCTACACCAGCCGGATCGTGCTGGATCCCGCGGTCCGGCGCATCGATGTGCGGCAGGTGCAGGGGGTCTTTCGGGAACTGGAAAATTGCTGGACCTTCCTGCCGGAAGGGCAGGGCTGCCGGATCGACTTCTTCGTGCAGTTCGAATTCCGCAGCCGGCTGTTGAGCCTGGTTGCCAGCAGCGCCATGTCGCTCGCGGTTTCCACGATGACGCACGCCTTCGAGCAACGGGCCCGGGAGCTGGCTACAGGAGGTGCCGCAAGAGCATGACCGCCGCTTCAACAGCTCTAAGGCGTATCGCTGTGCGACCGAGGTCACCGAAGCGGTGCAATTCATGCACGGTCGGGGGGCCTTCGCGCGCCGCGGCAATGTGGACAAGGCCAACGGGCTTCTCTGCGCTGCCGCCCGGGCCGGCAATCCCGGTGACTGCGATGGAGAGCCGCGCATTGGAGTGTGCGAGCGCGCCTTCTGCCATCGCGCGTGCGACCGGTTCGGAGACGGCGCCGTGTTTCTCGATCAGCTCGGCCGGAATGCCAAGCAGGTCGGACTTGGCGCGGTTGGAATACACGACGAAGCCCCGATCAAGCACATCGGAGGAGCCCGGAATTTCGGTGAGGAGGGCGGCAATCAATCCGCCGGTGCAGCTTTCCGCCGTGGCGATGCGCAAAGCTTTCTCGCGCGCTTCCGCCAGCACGGTTCGCGCAAGCAGCAGAAGCGGCGCGGGGAACATGCGTCAGATTACGCCCGTGTGCGCGAGCACGGCAAGAATGGCGCCCGCGATCAGTGCGGCAACGACGTCGTCTGCCATGATGCCGATGCCGCCATGCAGCCGCTCGGCATGTCGAATGGGCCACGGCTTCCAGATATCGAACAGGCGGAACAGCACGAAGGCAAGCAGGTATCCTGCAAGCGACACCGGCGCGAAGGCGCAGGCGATCCACTGGCCGGCCAGTTCGTCCACCACGCATTCGCTGGGGTCGCTGGCTTTGCTCCGCGCAACATACAGTTCGGAGGCCCACGCGCCGATGGCGAGCGCAGCGACGGCAGCGACCATCAGCAGCACGCGCCCTGCCGACCACGCAATCAGAGCGGCGATCGGGAGCGCCACGGCGCTGGCCACGGTGCCAGGTGCACGCGGTGCGTAGCCGATCCCGAACAGGGTCGAAATAGTGCGCGGGGCGTTCACGCCGGCAGTCGAATTGTGGCCACCGCTTGCGCGGCCAAGCCTTCGCCGCGGCCGCTAAAGCCAAGCCCTTCGGTCGTGGTGGCCTTCACACTGACGCGGGAAACATCGAGGCCCAGCATCTCGGCAACCGATGCGCGCATCGCCTCGCGATGTGGCCCGATCTTCGGCTGCTCGCAGATGATGGTGATGTCGCAATGGAGGATCGCGGCGCCGCGTTGGCGAACCAACTCCGCCGCGTGCTGCAGAAAGAGGCGCGAGGGCGCGCCACGCCAGCGTTCCTCAGAGGGCGGAAAGTGCTGGCCGATATCGCCGGCAGCAAGCGCCCCCAAAATAGCGTCGGTCAGCGCGTGCAGCCCGGCATCCGCATCCGAATGGCCCTCAAGCCCCCGATCATGGGGAATGGGCACACCACAAAGCCAAAGATGGTCACCATTGGTGAACCGATGGACATCGAACCCAGTGCCGACGCGTGTTTCGGTGCTTCCAGCGATCAGCCGCTCGGCAAACGCCATATCGGATGCGGTTGTGATCTTGATGTTGGCCTCCTCGCCGGGAACGGCGACGATTGTCTTCCCCGCGCGTTCGGCGAGCGCAATATCGTCGCTCGCATTGCTGCCCGCAAATCGCTCATGTGCCTCGCGAATGGCACGATACACGAAGCCTTGCGGCGTCTGCGCGCGACACAGGCCTTCGCGGGGTATGGCCGGACCAACGGAATCCGCTTCCCGTTTGCGCAGCGAGTCCGAAACCGGAAGCAGTGGCACGGCGGCTTCCGCGCCGGCCTCGAGCGCCGCAATCACCGCTTCGATAAGCCTTTGCGAGGCGAGCGGTCGGGCCGCATCGTGGATCAGGACGAATTCCGGCCGGCTGTTCGCAAGCGCTTCCAGGCCGCGGCGCACGGAGTCCTGTCGAGTTGCGCCGCCAACGATCGGAGGCGGCAGCGGAAGACTGGAAACCACCATTGCGTAATGGGGCGCGTGCCCCGCCCCAATAACCACCTGAAGCGAGGACACAGCCGGGCAGGCACGAAATGCCTGCATCGTGCGTCGCAGGATTGGTGTTCCACCCAGCGGGCAGTACTGCTTTGGGAGGCCCGCTCCGAAGCGGGTTCCTGTGCCTCCGGCGACAATCAGGGCGGCGGTGCGCGGCATGAATCTCCTCAGTAGGTGCCGAATAAGGCGAGGCAGCGTCGTCAGAAAGTGAAGCGGCCGTAAGCGGTATTCTTGCCACAGGTGCTGTTGAACGGCTACAGTGCATGTAGCGATTGCGCCCGGTTGGGGCACAGCAATGCTACAGGTAACATGGTGACCACGACGACTTTTCCGGGCCGGGCTGGGCTGTGGCGGGTCCTTTCCAGACCCACCATGTTTGCCGGTGGTGTGGCGGGTCTGGCGGCGGTCTGCGGCTTGGCGACTTACGCGGCGCTGACAGGCCTGGTGCCTTACCGGCCAAGCCATGCCGGGGTCTACGGCCTTATCGCCTTGAATATCGTTCTGGTCGGTACGCTGGGTCTGCTGATCGCGTGGCGGTTGGCTCGGTTGTGGAGCGTGCGCCGTTCGGCCGGCACACGGCTGCAGATGCGGTTGGTGGGCCAATTCGCTGTAATTGCCGTCGTTCCCGCCATCCTGATAGCCGTGTTTGCCGCGGTAATAGTCAATCAGGGCGTCGAGCAGTGGTTTTCGCCGAAGGTGAAGAGCGCACTTGGGAACGCGGTGAATGTGGCGCAGCACTACGTTGAAGAGCACGAACGCTCGATCGTTGCCGATGCCTATGAGATCGCCAGCAGCATCCAGTACGATCCGGAACTGTTCGATGAGACCCGTCACGTGCGGCCCGACGTGCTGTTCACGAAACTTGCGACCGTCACCAAGGACCGCGGGCTCCAGGCCTCCTACATCCTGAACTCACGGGGGCAGGTCCTCGGCAGCACCAAGCAGCGCTTCCTCCCCGATCTGAAAGCACCCTCCTCTGCGGAAATCGCGCAGGCCCAGCGCGGCAATGTGGTGATCGACGCAAATTCGCGCATCGGCAATTCGAAGATCGGTGTCGTGCGCGCACTGATCCGGTTGCAGGCGCTCAACGATGCGTATCTGCTTGTCGTGCGCACCGTCGATCCCAAGGTCCTCGCTTATTACCAGAACACTGTCAGTGCGGTATCGGAATACAAACGGCTGGAACGTGACCGACGGCAAATCCAGCTGCTGTTCGCTGCCATCTATGGTGTTGTGGCCCTGCTTACGCTCCTGGGCGCCATCTGGCTGGGTTTCTGGGCGGCCAATCGTCTCGGAAAGCCGATCGCGAAGCTGATCGGCGCAGCCGAAGAGGTTTCGCAGGGAAACCTCGATGCACGCGTAACTGTCGAGCGTGATGACGACGAAATCGGACTACTAGGCCGTACCTTCAACCGAATGACGGCCCAACTTGAAGGCCAACGTGCCGAGCTGATGGCTGCTACCCGCCAGATCGATGCCCGCCGCCGCTTCACCGAAGCCGTTCTCGCAGGCGTCAGCGCCGGTGTCATTGGTCTGGATGGCGATGGACGCATCACCATCGTGAATCGCGCGGCGGCGCGCCTTCTCAACGCCGCTCCCGAGGAAATAGAAGGCCAGCATTACGCGGAAGCGATGCCAGAACTAGGAGGCCTCATCCGTCGTGCCATTCACGAGCCAATAGGGCGGGCTAACGGCGAGGCGAGTGTCAAGCGTGCAGGAAAAAATAGAACCCTCAGCGTGCAAGTGAGTGGCGAGGCGGGCGAAGCTGGCTACATCGTCACGTTCGACGACATCACCGATCTGGTTTCTGCACAGCGCACCGCCGCGTGGGCCGACGTGGCGCGCCGTATCGCTCACGAGATAAAAAACCCGCTCACGCCTATTCAACTTTCGGCGGAGCGCCTCAAACGCAAATATCTGCGCGAAGTGGAGACCGATCCCGAGATTTTTCAGCAATGCACCGACACCATTATCCGCCAGGTTGGCGATATCGGCCGAATGGTGGACGAGTTCTCGTCCTTCGCGCGCATGCCTGCGCCGGTGGCAAGGCGGGAGATCGCGCAGGAACTGGTGCAGCAGGCCGTGTTCTTGCAGCGTGTCGCAAACCCTGCAATCACGTTCACTGTTCACGCGCCGGAAGCGTCGATCCATGTAGAATGCGATGGGCGACTGATCGTGCAGGCGCTCACGAACGTGCTGAAGAATGCAACAGAAGCAATCGGTGCGCGCGTCGCCGCTGGCGACGATGCGCCTGGCAGCATCGAGACCCGCGCGTTGGTAAACGGCGATCGGCTGGTCATCAGAATCGCGGACAATGGCATCGGCCTTCCGCCCGAGCAGCGCCACCGGCTCACAGAACCCTATGTTACCACGCGCGCAAAGGGCACCGGTCTTGGGCTCGCCATCGTGCGCAAGATTCTTGAGGACCACGGCGGAGAGCTTTCGCTGGCCGACGTCGGCGAAGATTCGCGCGGCGCCGAAGTGCAACTGATGCTGCCGCTCAAGGCAAAGAGTTTGCGTGTCACCAGAAGGGACGGAATTGAGGATGAGCAAGAACGGATTGCCAATCGCGCCTGACATTCTGATTGTCGACGACGAGGAAGACATCCGCGATCTCGTGGCCGGCATTCTGAAGGACGAGGGCTATGCCACCCGGATCGCCGGAGATTCTGAAGCTGCGCTGAATGCCGTTCGCGCGCGCCGACCACAACTGGTGATCCTCGATATCTGGCTACAGGGTAGCCGCTTGGATGGAATCCAGGTGCTCGACTGCCTCAAGCGCGATCATCCCGATTTACCGGTGGTTATGATCAGCGGCCACGGCACGATCGAAACGGCCGTCGCGTCGATCAAAAAGGGCGCCTACGATTTCATCGAAAAGCCGTTCAAAGCCGATCGCCTGGTGCATGTGGTCGAGCGGGCGCTGGAGGCAGCGCGTCTGAAGCGGGAAGTGCAGGAACTGAAGCTCAGGGCAGGCGACGATACCGAGCTTGTCGGGACTTCAAGCGCCGTATCGCAACTGCGGCAGCAGGTCGAGAAGATTGCGCCGACCAACAGCCGGGTGCTAGTCGCCGGGCCGGCCGGCTGCGGCAAGGAGGTTGTGGCGCGGCTGATTCATGCCCACTCGCGTCGCGCCGGGAATGCATTTGTTGCCATCAACTGCGCCACCATGGCGCCGGACCGGATCGAACTCGAGCTATTCGGCGAGGAAACAAGCGATGCCCCGCGCAAGATCGGCGTGTTTGAGCTGGCGCACAACGGGACGTTGTATTTGGACGAAGTGGCCGACATGCCGCCGGAAACTCAGGCGAAGATCCTGCGCGTGCTGGTGGACCAGACGTTCACCCGTATCGGCGGCACAACCCGGGTGCAGGTGGATGTTCGCGTGATTTCGTCGACCACGCATGATCTTCGCAACGAGATCGCAGCCGGCCGCTTTCGGGAGGATCTGTACCACCGCCTGAACGTGGTGCCGGTGCGCGTGCCGGCATTGGCGGAGCGGCGGGACGACATTCCGCTGCTTGTGAAGCATTTCATGAAGCGGCTGTCCGCCACGTCGGGGCTGCCGGTCCGCGAAATCGGCGACGACGCCATGGCGGTGCTGCAGGCGCACAACTGGCCGGGGAACGTGCGCCAGCTGCGCAATCTGGTGGAGCGACTCCTGATCCTTTCCACCGACGATGCCGTTCGGGGCATTTCCGCGGAGATGCTGCCGCCCGATTTGGGAGGCGACGCGCCGTGGAACAACGGCGGGCGCGAAATGGTGATCTCGCTGCCGCTGCGGGAGGCACGGGAAATCTTCGAGCGCGAGTACCTGCTGGCGCAGATCAACCGCTTCGGCGGCAACATTTCCCGCACGGCCACGTTCATTGGCATGGAGCGATCGGCGCTGCACCGCAAGCTCAAGTCGCTTGGCGTGGGCCCGAACGGCAGCAAAGAGCAGCAGTTGAACGCATGAGCACCGCGCAGGAACATGGCTGGGCGGCACGCGAGCCGGTCGGCCGCATCGCCTATGTCAACGGCCGCTACCTCCCGCACAGTCGCGCCGCCGTGCACATCGAGGATCGCGGGCTGCAGTTCGCCGACGCCATCTACGAAGTGGTCGGCGTGTTCGACGGCGCCTTCCTCGACGAAGAAGAACACCTCGACCGGCTGGAGCGCTCCGTCGGCGAGATCGGCATGCCGGCGCCGATGGGCCGCGCGGCCCTGAAGCTGATCACCCGCGAGATGGCGCGGCGCAATCGCGTCAACACCGGGTTGATCTATTTCCAGATCACCCGCGGGGCGGTGCGGCGCGATCATCCCGTTCCTGATCGCCCCCCGCGGCCGACCCTCATCGTCACCGCCCGCGCGCTCGACCCCACCGCCATCCAGAAGCGGCGCGAGCAGGGCATTCAGGTCATTACGCGACCCGATGAGCGCTGGGCGCGGTGCGATATCAAGTCCACCGCCCTTCTTCCCAACATCCTCGCCAAAACTGCCGCCCGGAAGGAGGGCGCCTTTGAAGCGTGGCTGGTGGACAGCGACGGCTTCCTCACCGAGGGCGCCTCCACCTCCGCCTGGATCGTCACTGCCGAGGGCAGGGTGGTGACCCGCGACCTCTCCAACTCCGTTCTGCCGGGTGTCACCCGCCGGATCATTCTCAGGGCCGCGGCCGAGGGACAGATACCGGTGGATGAACGAAAGTTCACGGTGGAAGAGGCGCTGAACGCGAAAGAAGCCTTCATCACCGCCGCTACCCTGGGCGCCACGCCTGTCGTGGCGATCGACGGCCACAGGATCGGCCAGGGGACGCCCGGTCCGCTCGCCCGCCGTATCCAGGAACTGTATGTCCACGCGGCGCAGCAAGCCGCCGGTAAGCAGTCCACAGAATAAAATTTCGCAATTGTGGCAAATCGCCTTATTCTTCCGAGTCGCATCGCAAGAAAGCGGGCGAAGCGTAGGCGGGTGCCACAATGACTGAAAAACAGCACAACCTGCAGGACACTTTTTTGAATGCCGTGCGTAAGAGCAAAGCGGCGGTGACAATCTTTCTCGTCAACGGCGTGAAGCTTCAGGGAAACATCACTTGGTTCGACAATTTCTGCGTTCTTCTGCGCCGCGACGGGCAGGCGCAGCTGGTTTACAAGCACGCGATCTCGACCGTGATGCCGATGGGACCGATCCAGCTGATGGAACAGGAAACGGCGCCGGCGGCCCTCGAACACGCCTGACGAAAACATCAGGCAAACCGCGCCGTGGCGAACGGCGGCGCACCGCTTTTGTCATCCACATCGAGCGGAAAACGCGCGCGCGCGGTGAACTGCGCGATGCCTATGCGCGGCTTGCAGAAGCGGTGGGGCTGACGCAGGCGATCGGCCTCAACGTTATCGGCGAGCACATCGTGCCGCTGGCGCGGCCGGCACCGGCCACGCTCATCGGTTCCGGAAAGGTGGAAGAGATCGCCGCGGAAGCGCGCGGCATCGAGCCTGAAGTGATTATTGTCAACGCGCAGCTGTCGCCGGTGCAGCAGCGCAATCTGGAGCGCGCGTGGAACACCAAGGTGCTGGACCGCACCGCGCTCATTCTGGAAATCTTCGGCGAACGGGCGCAGACACGCGAAGGCCGTTTGCAGGTGGAGCTTGCGCATCTCACGTATCAGCGCTCGCGGCTGGTGCGCAGCTGGACGCACCTGGAGCGGCAGCGCGGTGGCTTCGGATTCCTCGGTGGCCCGGGCGAAACGCAGATCGAAACCGACCGCCGCCTCATCGGCGAGCGCATTGCCAAGATCAAACGCGAGCTCGGCGAAGTGGCGCGCACCCGTGGGCTTCACCGCAGCGCGCGCAAGCGGGTGCCGTACCCCATCGTGGCGCTGGTGGGCTACACCAACGCCGGCAAATCGACGTTGTTCAACACGCTCACCAAAGCGGACGTGCTGGCGAAGGATCTGCTGTTCGCCACGCTCGACCCCACCATGCGCGGGCTGAAGCTGCCGGACGGACGCAATATCATCCTCTCCGATACGGTCGGCTTCATCGCCGACCTGCCGCACGAGCTGATCGCCGCCTTTCGCGCCACCCTCGAGGAGGTGCTGGAAGCCGATGTCATTCTGCACATCCGCGACGCCGCCCATGAGGAGAGCGAGGCGCAAAAGGCGGACGTGCTCGCGGTGCTGGAGGAGCTTGGCATCCAGTCCGACGGCGAGCGGCCAATTCTTGAAGTGCTGAACAAGATTGACCTGCTGGAGGCGGAAGAGCGGCGGGCCTTGCTGGCGCGGGCCAGACGCGGCGGCGTGGTGGCGATCTCCGCGCTGACCGGTGACGGCTTGCCCGAGTTGCTGGCGCGCATCAAAGGCTGTCTCAGTGCCGGCGAGACGGTGTACCGGCTGCGGCTTGAATCCGCGGACGGCGCCGGCCTTGCCTGGGCCTACAAGCACGGGCGGGTGATGAGCCGGCGTGACCGCGCCGACGGGCTGTCCCTCACTGTCGCGGTGGATCCCGCTGAGGTGGACCGCTTCATCTTGCGCTTCGGCGACAGCTTTGTGCTGGACCAGCCGCTGCGGCGCGCCTCCTGAGCGGCGCGTGCGCACATAGCAGCGCTCCGGGCGATCGATCAGATAGAATATGCGGGTTTTCGGCGGGGGCAGGGCGGCGCGGATCACCGCCAGCTGCGCCTTCAGAACTTTAATATACAGCGCCAACTCTTGGCGAAACCGGCGAAATTCAGCCGTGTGCGCGCCGCACGTCCGCGCATTGGTGTTCCCCTTCGGCGCCCCACCTTTGGATTTCAGGCGCAGGATTGGTTGGAACGACCTGGCCTTGGCTCTGCCCCTGCGGAGCGGGGGGAGTACCGCCGAAGGCGGGGAGGGGGGCGGCAACCGCTCCGGCTTCGCCCCCTCCACCATGCTGTGCGAACACGCTCGCGCGTGCTTCTCCGGCATGATCCCCCTCCCCCGCTGCGCAGGGGAGGAGCCTAAGTATCTGTTGCTGCTCGAAAACTCGCCTGAGGTTGTTTTGCGAAAAACGGCAGGGGGCGGGGGTGCGTCTCCCATTTCCGGCAGGCGCGGCAGCTTCGGCAAGGCAGCGAGAGCAGGAAGGGCAGAACAGTCCGGCGCCCACCAAATGTCAGCCACAGCCGAGCCGGTCGCGGCCGAGGCATTCATCAGGCGCACGAAGACATCGACCCACGTCGATTTCAGCCGCGGATCGTGAGTGGCCGCAATCCGGCGGCCGCACGCTTCCACCAGCGCCGCCTGCGCCCGCAACTCATCCTCCAGCCGATTGATAATCACCTTGCACATCTGGCCATTATAGAACAAAATGCGTCCGGAATCAATACCTCTCTTAGGAGAGACGGGTCGTGCCCGAATACGAAGTCGATGAGGATGGTTTGCCGCGCTCGGTGGTCGGCGAGTGGGCATTGGAGAAACACGAGCGGCTTCGCAAGTACGTTGATATCACTCGTGCAACGCGCCGGAAGTATACGGTCCAGACCAGCTCACGGAAGTATCTGGGCGGAGCAGCATACATTGATCTATTTGCCGGCCCCGGACGCGCGCGAGTTCGGGAGTCGCCACGTGTGATCGATGGCAGCCCCGTGATTGCGGCGAAGGCGGCGATTGCGAGTACTGTTCCATTCACTGAGATGCATGTTGCCGATGCCGATCAGCGATTCTGCGATGCCGCGGTCCAGCGAGTGCAAACTGCTGGAGGAGTCGCAACGGGATACGCAGCACCCGCCGAAGCGGCAGCCAAGATCGTTGTTGCAAAGCTGAATCCGAACGGGCTGCACTTTGCATTCCTAGATCCTTACAATTTGGAAGGGCTCACGTTTGCGATGATCAAGCAGCTGTCGATGCTCCACCGCGTCGACATCCTGTTGCATCTGAGCGTAGCGGATTTGCAGCGCAACCTAGACCGATATTCAGGGGCTCTGCATTCTCCGCTCGACGAAGTCGCGCCGGGTTGGCGGACAGCTGTTGATCTGAAACAGTCGGCAACCTCTTTGCGAGCAGCATACGTCGCCTATTGGCAAAACAAGATGCACGAGCTTGGTTTCACCCATCGAGGCGTCGAATTGGTAACTGGCCGGACAAACCAGCGACTTTATTGGCTTGTGTTTTTGAGCCGGAGTGAATTTGCAAATGATCTATGGGATAAGATCAGATACATATCGGGGCAGGGGCAGCTAGGGTTGTGAGTGGTGGCCGGGCTAAGTGACATCGAGTGGACGGATGCAACGTGGAATCCGGTTTCCGGATGCACGATCGTATCTCCCGGCTGCACGCATTGCTACGCGATGCGCATGGCCGCGCGACTCCAAGCAATGGGCCATGCCGCGTATGAAAACGTCACGCAGAAGGTGAACGGAAAGCCGGTGTGGACCGGAACGTTGCACCTCAACGAACAGGCGCTAAGCATCCCGCTACGCTGGCGCGCTCCGCGCAAAATCTTCGTCAACTCCATGTCCGACCTATTTCAGGATGGGATACCAGAGGCGTTCATCGCACGGATTTGGGAGATTATGGCGCAGACTCCGCGCCACGTGTTCCAGATACTCACCAAGCGCCCCGAGAACATGCTTCGAGTCATTCGAGCTAATCATCTTGCCACTTTGCCCAATGTCTGGCTCGGCACATCCGTCGAGTCCCGAAAGTACATCGGCCGGATCGACTACCTGCGCCACGTTCCCGCGCAGGTCCGATTCATCTCGTACGAACCTCTGCTCGGGGCAGTAGGCCGCATCGATATGACCGGTATCCACTGGGCAATCGTTGGCGGCGAGTCGGGTCCGCGCGCGCGAGCGATGAAGCAGGCGTGGCTGGAAGAAATTCGAACTCAATGCGACCAGCAAAGGGTGGCGTTCTTCTTCAAGCAATGGGGTGGCACGAACAAAAAAGCTGCTGGAAGAAGTTATCTCGGCCGCACCTGGGATGCTTACCCGGAGCTTCGGGCGGCAGAGTAGGGCTACGCGCTGAGCGCGCGCGAGTTTAAGAGAAAGTCTGGGACAGAATTTATTGAGGACCGCTTGGTTTCAGGCCAGCATCTTTCAGAATCGCGTTGAGCGGCCCGATTGGGATATCGCTGCTGTGAATGGGTAGCACTACGCGGCGCCTGCTCACTGGATGTTTGAAGATGGCGTGACTGCCAGATTGCCGTGTGAATACAAACCCATTCCGCTCAAGAATTTTGCGCAGTTCGCGGGCTCCATGACCGGCTCCGCATCAGGTTGCGCTCAGCGATTCGAAATGGCGGGTGGCCTCGGGTCAAGCAACAGAACGCCGAGCGGCCCGGCGTTCGCCTTTGTCGGCTAACAGCGATTCCTCCATCACGTCATCGAGGTAGAGCCGCACGGCATCCTTTAGATTGGCGAGCGCCTCGGCGCGCGTTGCTCCGTGGGTGTGGCACTCGGGAAGTTCCGGGCTCCACGCGTGAAACCCCTTTGTGTCTTTTTCAATCTGGAAGGTCACCATGCGCCTATTGTGGGGCAGGGAATTACGCCTGTCCATTTTAATGGACACGCCAGAAACAATCACCGCTGCGTGACGGCGCGCGTCAGTTCGGCCATCGCGTTGGTGAGCGCGAGCACCTCTTTCTCCCGCAGCTCGTCGATCTTCTGATGCAGCAGCTCGATTTCCAGCTCCGCCTTCACGTTGATGCTGTAGTCGTTCTCCGCCTTTTTCCGGTCGATATCCTGCTGGCGGTTCTGGCTCATCATGATGAAGGGCGCCGCGTAGGCCGCCTGAAACGAAAGCGCCAGGTTCAGCAGGATGAAGGGGTAGGGATCCCATCGCCGCACGTAGGCGGTGATGTTCAGGACGATCCATACGAACAGAACGGCCGACTGGATGATGATGAAGGGCCACGAACCCATATTCGCGGCGACCCGGTCCGCAATTCTCGCCCCTAGGGTCAGGCGGTCGGGCGCCGGTTCGGTCGTGCCGCCCGCGCGCCGCCGTCGGCGCAGAGCGCGGAGTGTCTCGAGAAGATGCGCTTCCGCTTCATGCACCTTCTCACCTCCGCTGTCGAAAGCGTTCACCGCCGCGCCCTCCCTTGACCGGAAGGGTCGCCGATTCTGCGCGGGCGTGGCAATCGGCAGTACGGGCTCACCCGCGCTCCTTTGAGCCTTGAGCAACGCCGGTGCGGTCAGATTGTGTTTACGCGGCGCAGGTAAGCTACGCGCGTGGCGAGCCGGAGCGTGCCGGTCGTGGGCAGCACAATACCCAACAAGATCACCACTGCGCTTGGCCTTGTCACCGTCGGCGTCGGTGTCATTCCGCTGCTTGCGATGACGGGCATTCTGCCGCGCGGCAATGTAGCGACGGCCGATCCCGCGCCGTCGTGGATGGGCTGGCTGATCTGCGCCATGTTCGTGGGTGCCGGTCTCATCGTCACCGCGCGCGGCGTGCTGAATGTCAGCGACGCGAGCGGCGATTTTCCCCAGAGCGCCCCGCGGTGGCTGCGTCTGGCGAACCGCACGATCGGCTTCGGCATCGCCTGTGGACTCGCCATGATGTTCACCTGGGTGGCGTTCGGGCCGGGACCCCGGCATTTCTCGATTGGCCTCGACGGACTATGGCTGCGGGGATTCGGTTCGGGCGAGACGCTGGGACGCGTGGCGTTCGGGTTCGGCGCGATCCTCACCTGGTTCTTCATCGGCGCGGTGACGGTGCAGGCGCTGCGGAACGCGCAACGATAGGCAGGCGAGGGCCGCGTCTGCGACAGGCAGCGGCCCCGAAGAGAACTCCGGGGCCGCCGTCCATGCGTGCGCAATCGAACGAGAACCGTCGTCCGGTGCCTAGTGCTGCTGCTGCGCGAAGGAGCTCACGCACTGGCCCTGGTTCTTGAAGGGACCGGGCGGGTAGGCGAAGTTCTGCCAGCCGCCGTTCTTGCAATCGTCCTTGCTGGAAGGTTCGTAGTCGTAGACCGTGCCGTTCACGTTGGTGTTGTCGATCAGCACGGTTTGGCTGCCGGTCGCGCCGCTGTCGCTCACCAGGAAAATGTCGCTGATCGCAGCACCGCTGTAACGCGCCTGCGCGGCCGCCCAGGTGTCATAGAAGTTGCCGCCGGGCAGTTGCGAAGTATCGACGAGACTTGCCGGCGACAGCAGGTTGCCCGTCGGCGTCCACATGTTCGGGATGCAGCCGGTGTAGCTCGGCGGCGGCCCGACATAAACAAAGATGGTGCCGGAGTAGCCGGAGAGCTGAATGCCGAAGCGCGGCGACCCCTGACCGCAATCGCCGGCGGTGAAATCATAATCGGTTTCGAGGTCGTTGAGGTTGTTGACGGTGAGTCCGGCCGCCGAGAAGTCGATGCCGGAATAGGTGCCGGTGGTGGCGTCGCTCACCAGCTGGACGGCACGATTGGAGTTTTCGCCCGGGCTCACATAGGTGGCGCTGCCGAACAGCGAGTATGCGGCTGCCTGCGCGCCCGCGGGCACGAGCGCGCCGACCGCCAGGACAGCGGCCAACAAAGCAAGTTTTGTCATGTAATCCCCCTTCTGGACCGAAGTGCACATCGCACTGATCGCGAATCACAATATTGCACCATTGTTGGGCTGTAAACGAGGAGGCGGCGAGTCCCAACATTTGCGTGTTCTATGACAATAGACCTGCCGGTTGGGCGTGTATTGGCCTCCCACGGGGAAAGACGAACAAGGTTAATGCGTTTGGGGAAGTCACGTTGCGGCGTGTGCCACGCGAGCGCGCCTGCTCCCAGCCAGGACGGGTTCGGGCATCCAGAACGTCGCGAACTCGCGCGCCTGACGCGCGGCACGATTTCCCATCGGCCCGCGTTGAAGGGCGCGGCGGCGCGACAAATGCGCTTCAGCCGTGCATGTGATGCTGCGCCCCGGCGCCTTGGGTCAGCGCGCGATATTGCTCCGGCGACATCCCGGGCAGCTTCTGCAGGAACGCCACGATCGCCCAGATCTCCGCATCGGAATGCGTTTTGCCCCAGGCGGGCATCGCGGTCATTTTGAGCCCGTGCTTGATGATCCAGAACCATTCGCCGGGCTCCGCATTGCGCAGGCGCGCCAGCACCGGCGGCTTCGGGTTCAGGCCAGGACGCATCTCGTTCTCCGGCACCCCCGGCGCCAGATGGCAGCCGACGCACATCTCAGCGTAGTGCGCCGCGCCGGCGCGGATCAGTTTCGGGTCGTTCAGCGGCGGCAGCTTGATGTTCTCGGCGCGGACATCGACGGAGCGATCCCGCGCGATCCCGATCAGCCTTGCGACGACTCTGGTATGCGGTGCATCCGCGGCGAAATCATAGGCGCCGATACCGATCACCACCGCGGCCAGCACGACGGCAAGAACGATGGCAATCAGGATGCCTGTGAAAACACCGCGCACGAACATGATCGGCCCTCCCGGATGAGGTTCAGGGATGTCGATACTGCCTCGCAGAGAAGCGGCCGTCACGGGCCCTGTCGCGGTTCGGCCATAATGGGCGAATAGAGCCGGGCGTCGATTCCCAGATCGCCGGGGCGCAAATGCTGAACCGCAGAGAACTGGTGGCGGCGTCCGCCGCGTTGGCCGTGACGCCGGCATTCGCGAAATCCAATCCCTTCGCAGCGCTCGAAAATAAAAGCGGCGGCCGCATCGGCGTGGCGGCGCTCGATACCGGATCTGGCAGGCGGCTCGCCTATCGCGCCAGCGAGCGCTTCCCGATGTGCAGCACCTTCAAGCTGCTGCTGGTGGGCTTCGTCTTGCACAGGATCGATGCCGGCAGGGAAAGGCTGAGCCGGCGTATCGCATACAATGAGCGGCTGTTTCCGCCCGGCGAATTCTACGCGCCGGTGACGCGCGCCAATTTGCGCGAGGGCGGCATGTCGGTCGGGGCGCTGTGCGCCGCCGCCATCGAATGGAGCGACAACGGCGCGGCGAACCTGCTGTTGGACTCGTGCGGCGGCCCACCGGCGGTGACCGCCTTCGTGCGTACCCTTGGCGATCCCGCCACGCGGCTCGATCGCATCGAGCCGGCGCTCAACACCGCAATTCCCGGCGATCCGCGCGACACCACCACGCCGGACGCCATGCTGCGCGATCTGCAGCGTCTCACGCTTGGCGATGCGTTGTCGGCGAATTCGCGCGCGCGGCTCATCGGCTGGCTGAAGGGATGCCGGACGGCGGCGGCACGCATTCCCGCCGGCCTGCCGGCAGGCTGGATCAGCGGCGACAAGACCGGCACCGGCGCCAGCAACACGGCGAACGATGTGGCGATCGTCTGGCCGCCGGGGAGGGTGCCGATATTGGTCGCGGCTTACTACACCGGTTCAAAGCTCTATCCGGAATCCCGCGATGCCGTGCTGGCCGAGGTGGCACGGATGGTGGCGAGGGAGTTTGCATCATCATAGGCTCCCTCTCCCCTATGGGGGCGAGGGGAGTTTTTCTTCGGCCCGTTTTGCCCGCTGCCAGAGCTCTTCCATTTCTTCGAGGTTGGCGCCGTGCGGGGATTTTCCTTGCGCGCGAAGCTGTTGCTCGATGAAGCGGAAGCGGTGTGAGAATTTCTCGTTGGCGGTGCGCAGGGCGTCTTCCGGCTGCACCTTGAGGTGCCGGGCGAGGTTGGCGACCACGAAGAGAAGGTCGCCAACCTCTTCCTCGATGTCGGCCTGCGGCGCGCCGGACTCCTTCGCCGCAACGATCTCGTTCGCTTCCTCGGCCAGTTTTTCCACCACCCGCGGCGCAGAATCCCAATCGAAACCGGCACTTGCAGCACGCTTCTGAAGTTTTAATGCGCGGGTGAGGGCGGGCAGGGCACGGGGGACATCGTCCAGGAG
>DATIEM010000168.1:0-46418 GCA_035455725.1 Rhizomicrobium sp.
CGTCAGGCTTTTTGCACGAACAGTAGGCGGACGCGGCCGGTGCGCTCTGTTTCCGTCCAGGCGCGGGCGGGCTCCAACCCTTCCGCCCAGGCCAGCATCTCCGCTTCGCCCCGGTAATGCAGCGACCAGTCCACCGCGAACTCCATCGGCCAGTGATTGCTCATCGGGCAATCGTTCATGTTGCCGATGATCAGCCGGCCGCCGGGCGCCAGGGCCTCGAACAGCCGCCGCGTTAGCGCGCGGCAGCGATGATCGCTCAAATAATCGAGCAGGCCGACCGAATAGATAAGATGCTGCGGCGGCAGCTGCGCCAGCGCGCTCGTGGAGCGCAGGATATCGGTGAACGAGATGTTCAGCCCGTGCACGGCGACCGCGCCATTCGATTTGAGCACCTGCGCGTAGGTCGCCTCGGCCGCGTATTTCAGCGCAGCGGGCTCCTGATCGATCAGGGTGAAGACAGCGCGGGCGCCCGCAGCCGCGCGGCTTTCCAGGAACAGCTGCACTTCGCGCGCCGGCCCGCTGCCGAGGCTCGCGATGCGCGCCGGCGTGGCCCCCTGCCCCCAGCTGCGCACGGCTTCGGCGATGTGGCTCACCACCACTTCCATGCGGGTCTTGATGCATTCGGCGACGTCGAGGCCGATGCGGTGCAGCAGCATGTCGTAGGCGGACGCGCCCACGCGCTGCCAATCATAGACCTGATTCATCATGTTGAAGTCGCCCGGGTAGCCGAGGGGCTTGGCATAGGAGCGATCCCAGATGGAGCCGCGGCGCAGCTCCGGCGTCACCACCAGCTCGGTGCATTCCTTCAGCGCCTGCAGGAGATCGCGATCGCCTTCTGTGGCGGCGACCAGATCATTGCCGGTGCGCCAGAGGCTGCGCCACGGCTGTAGGATGGATTCCTCGCATGTTTCGAGGATCTCCATGTCGGTCAGCACGCTGCCGAATTCGCGGGCCACGCGGGTCGCATCATCGAGGATGGCGCCGTAGGAGCGCAACAGGCGCACCACATCGGTGCAGAAGGCACGGTACTCGACCGAAAGCGGGTGCGCATTGACGGTGGCCAGGGAAGAGGTACGCGCCGCCAGATGCGCCTGGGCGTTGCGGGTCAGCAGCTTGCCGAGATCGATGTGCCGGTCCAGGAGGCTGAAGGCCACCTTGGAGCCGAACACGCTATTTTCCAGGCGGCAGACATTCGCCTGCGCCTCGAAAATCGGAATACCGGACTGCTGGATGCTGAGCTCGACCGTTTCGCCTTGCCGCACCAACTCGCCGCCCGCCTCCTTGGCGAGCGCCGCGATGCCGCCGAGGCTCACATCGTGCAGACGATACACGGCGGAGCGCACCCGCACCCGCGGCACGGAATTGGGAAACAGCCGCTTGGCCTCATACCGGGGCGCGCGAAAGCGCCTCTGGCGGCCGCTGGCCCCCTGCAATTGGTCATACGCTAGCATAAAGCCCCCACTGACGCAGACTTGCTCCGGCCGACCCGGAAAGACACCCACCTATGTATCTAGAGGGACCGTAAACCTTTTGGAAAGGATGTCAAAAACTCTTGGTTACCGTTCGAGAAGCGACCCCGTGCGACCGCCGAAGCAAATAGTGAAGCCGCCACTTGCCCCGGGTCCGGCTTTGCGGAAGCAATACGGTCTGCAGCGGCGGGACCTTCCGTGAAATCGCTTGTTCTTCATGTCGGCGCCAACAAGACAGGCAGCAGCGCCATCCAGGAATTTCTGCGTCTCAACGCAGACGCGCTGACGTGCGCGGGCGTACATGTTGCGGCGGCGGACCTGTCGCCGAAAGGCAAGATCAGCGGACAGCACATCTGGCTGATAGAAGAGGCTCTGACCGATCCCGGTAAGGGTGCGCTCGATATCAGCGCAAAGATCGACCGCATAATGGCGACCTTGGACGACAGCGCGCGACTGTTGATCAGCGCCGAAAATCTTTCCAACGGCAAAGGTGCCGAGGCGCTCTTCGCGGACGCAGCCGCGCGCTACGATACTCGGGTCATCCTCTACATCCGCCGGCAGGATGAGCTTCTGCTGTCCTCGTGGCAGCAATGGGAGAGCAAAATCGATGGAGACTTCTGGGCCTGGCTGATTGACTGCGTGGGCCAGCGGGGCGACTGGTCCACCGTCCTGCAGGCGTGGGAACGCATCGTGCCGCGCGAGAACATCACCGTTCGAATTTTCGATCGCGAAAGCCTGCCGGAGAGCGATGTGATCGCCGATTTCGCGCAGGTGCTCGATCTCGGCGAATGCTTCGCAGACTTCGCGCGGCCGGAAGCGCCGGTGAACCCGAGCTTCACGGAAGCCGTGGTGGATTTTGCAAAGGGCAATCCGCTGCTCTTCCGCGACAAGCACGACAACGCGTTCTACGATGCGGTTTCACAGCTCACGGGAGAGCGGTACCGCCGCAAGGCGCGCGAGTCCGTGGTCACCCATGCCCAACGCCTCGCCATTCTCAGGCGCTACGCAGACTCCAATGAATGGGTGCGGCAGGCGTACTTTCCAAAATGCGAGGCGCCGCTATTCACCCCGCCGGAGCCGGAGGATTACGAGGTGCTCGCCGGCGATGCGCTGGAACGGCAGAAATGGGAGCTGTTGGCGAGCCTCGTTTTCGGTCTCGCTCGGCGCGTTATGCGTTAGCTTCGTCTTCAGCTCTTCAGCCTGTCCTTTTTGCCGCGAAGACCCTGAAGCTCCTTCATCAACACCGGGCGGTATTCGGTAAGGAAGACGAGCCGTTCGATGTCTTTCATGCGCTCCTGCGACTCTTGCGGTAAGTCTTTGTTCTGGAGCTTCCCCATCAGCGACTCGGCTTCCTTGCCGAGCTTTTCGAGCTCCTCGGTCACCATGGGAATGCGATAGGCGACGTAAATGCGCCGGCGGCGATCGGGACTGAGGCTGCCGATCGGGCCGGTATTTTTCTTCTTACCCTTCGCGGGCGCTTTCGAGGATTTGGCCATTGTCCTTTCTCGCGAGTGTTTGTGCCGCGATTCAAGCGGCGGATGGCGCGGAGCATTTGCGACAGCAGAGGAACCGCCCGGCTCCTTGCCCCCGCGCGTCCATACCGTCAAAACAGCCGCCATGAAAGAGCGCACGCGGAAATCCGTTCTGCTGCACATCGGAGCCAATAAGACCGGCAGCTCCGCCATTCAGGCGTTCCTCAGGCTGAATGCCGAGGCGTTGGCGAGGCACGGCCTGCATGTCGCTCCGGCCGATCTGATGCCAGGGAGCACCATCAGCGGGCAGCACCTGCCATTCTTCGAACATCTGCGGGAGGACATGCCGTTCGGCCGCAAGATCGTCGCCGAGCGCATTCCTCTGCTCCTGCGGCAAATCCCGGCAGGGGAGACGCTGGTGATCAGCGCCGAGAACCTCTCCAATCTCAACGGTACGCACGAACTCTTCACCGATGTCGCGAGGGAACGTCTCTTGCACGTGCTCCTCTATATCCGCAGACAGGACGAGCTGCTCCTTTCCTCCTGGCAACAATGGGGAGCGAAGACCACGGGCGATTTTTGGGCCTGGCTGACCGGGGCAGCAGGATTTCGTGGTGACTGGCGCGCGACGCTGGAGCGCTGGGAAGCGCTGGTCCCGCGGCAGCGCATCACCGTGCGCATCTATGACCGCGGTGCGTTGCACGGCGATATCATCTGCGATTTTCTCGAACATCTGGGGCTTCAGGAACACCGCAGCGCATTTCAGATGCCGCAGGATGTGGCCAATCCCAGCTACTCCGAAGCCGTACTGGATTTCGTGAAAGGCAATCCACTGCTGTTCCACGACATGCACGACGACAGCGTCTATGAGATGATCGGCGCGCTGACCGGTGCACGCTTCCACCGCAAACCGCGTGAGGCAATCGTCACGCACGAAGAGCGGTTGGCGTTGCTGAACAAATATCGCGCCAGCAACAATTGGGTCAAGAACCGCTATTTTCCCGACCGGGAAGGGCCTCTGTTTCCCGAGCCGCGGCCTCAGGATTACGACGTGCTGACTCCGGAAGCGCTGACGGCGCAAAAATGGGAGTTGGCGGCAAGTCTCATTCACGGACTCTCCGAACGAATTCTGAAGGGCTCGATTGAAGGCGGCCTTCACAGGCGAAGAGGCGAGCCCTCCAGTTCGTAGTCACTGCGTTCGGGCTTGAACGCGAGCACATCGCCGCGCTGGATTTTGGCGGCTCGGGACAGTTCGGGAAGATTCAGGCGAAAACCGCATACGCCGCTTCGCGAATAGCCGTGCTCCTTTGCGGTGGCAAGGTATTGATCGGCCGTGACAGTCCCGATCCGTTCGCTGCCGCGCCAGATCTCGACGTTGCAAATGAACTCGCGGCCGGTGTTGCACAACCATCCGGCGACAACGTCCCGCTCAAGGGAAACCGCGCCGCGGAACTTGCCCACGACACGCGGGCCATGCCGCGGCGCGCGAAAGACGCCGGCGCGCGCGGCGCGGAGACGTTCGTAAATCCGGATGTCCTGCGCGGCACATTCAGCCACCTGCCGTCGGCGCACCGGGTCGGCGACAATTTCTCGGCCGACTTCTGTGTAGTCTCCCGGATTTTTTCGCAGCACCTGCAGCTCGGTACCGACAAATTCCGACAGCATTCGCACGCTGGCGTCGAACTCCTCGGTGAATCCGATGAAACCGAACGCATCGAGGTCCGCGCCGATCAGATAGGTTGAAAGCCGCTTTCCCATCGTCGGCAGCGCAATAAAGTCCTCGAAGGTGCCGCGCCAGCGGCCATTCTTCACCCAGGCGGCATAGGAAGAGAGCACACGGTCCACCGGATGACGGAGGAAGGTGACGAAAGATTCCGCATTAAAGAAGGGCCAATAGCGGGAAGCGGGAAAATGTCCACTGAGCAATATTCCCGACGCATCAGAGAAATGTTCGCGGAAGCCGCTTACCTGGCCTTCGTTATCCTGCACCGATGCAAGGTCGGTACTGCCGATGGGGTGGCCCTGGTAATCGCGCAGGATGCGATGGTGGGAAGCGGCCCGCTCCAGCGCGATCCGGATGGAGGTGCCGCCGGTCTTGGGAATATGAACGAAAACGATTTCGCGGCGCTTCACGGGAAGGGTAAATCTCCGAACTGGCCGCACGCTCCTTGAAACAATTCTGCCGCGCCGCCAAGATGTTTCCGTATACGAAGCGAGGTCCCGCGCCAGATGCCGCTTGAGGCTTATCCGATTCGGGAGGCTCTCCGCCGGGCCAGCAGGAACAGGCAGAATCTTCCGCAACCGCGGGAGGGCGGAGCCGTCGCCAAGACGCACGATCTGCTGTGCAATCCCAGCTTCAAGATCAGCAAAGCGGCCCATATCTTCACGGTGGGCAGCTGCTTTGCCCGCCATGTCGAGGCGGCGCTCGGGGAGTTTGGGTTTACTCTGCCTGCGCTGAAGATCCCTGCCGAAGCGCTCGGGCTGGTCGGAAAGGATACCGGCGCTCTTAATAAATACACGCCCCCTTCGATTACCAATGAGATTCGTTGGGCCTTTGAGGATTCTCCGGTCGCCCCCATCGAACGGGCGCTCATTCCATTTGGCGATGGCTATTGGGACGGGCAGCTGCACGTGCGGGCACACGAGCTTCCCGATTACGAAACGGCGCTGAAGCGGCGGCTGGCGGTGAATGCGGCCTATCGCGCCCTCGCCACCTGCGATGTTGCCATCATCACTTTCGGCCTGGTGGAAACATGGCGCGATCTCGAAACCGGACTCTACCTGAACGAAACCCCGCCGCGCGGGCTGATGCGGAGCGACCGCTTCGAGCTGGTGCTGCTGTCCTTCCAGGACTGCCTGGACGAAGCTCGCTACACCCTCAATAAGCTGTTCGAAATAAACGCCGATGCGAATGTGATTGTGACGGTCTCGCCCGTCTCTCTCGGCGCGACCTTCTCCTCCGATCCGCTGATTGTGCGCAATTCCTACAGCAAAAGCGTGCTGCGGGCGATGGTGGAGCATTTGCGCCAGGAATTCCCGCGTATCGACTACTATCCGAGTTACGAGCGCATCATGTATGCCGACCGGCGCACCGCCTTCGAGCAGGACGAGGTGCATGTGACCGCCAGTATCGTGAACCACACCATGGTTTCCATGCTGGAAGCTTATCTGGACACCGATATCACCGAGTTCACGGAAGGCGCGGGTCGATTGTGGTGGAAGGCCGTGTTCGAGCGCGATGGTGAGAAAGCATTGGCGCTCTACCGCGCGCACACCAAACGCGTGCAAAAGCGGCTGCGCAAATTCCCCGCGCTGAAGGCGGAATTCGACATGCTGGTGGGCGGGGACTCGTACGAGATGGAGCCGGCTGAGTAAGCCGCTGGCCTGGCCGCACAGAAATGGCGCAGCTGATTGTCGTCACCGGCATGCATCGCTCCGGCACCTCGGCGCTGGCCGAAGTGCTCGTGCATGCGGGGGCGTGGTTCGGCGATCCAATGCTGGCCGCGCCAGGCCGTCAGCGGCCGCTGGGGCTGGTGGAGCGAACCGATTTTCTTGCGCTGAGCGAAGCGGCGATGCGCGCCTGTGGGGCCCGCTGGCATGACGTGTTTGGGTTTCGGCCAGCCTGGGAGACTCAAAAGGCGCAAGCACTGCGCCAGCGGTTTGCCAGCGAATTGCTTCCCGACTTGCTAGCGCGGAATGTCTCTGTTCTGAAGGATCCGCGGCTGTCGTTTCTGCTTCCGCTATTCCTCCCGGCAATGCCGACGGACACGGTGGTCGTGCTGATCGTGCGCCACCCGTTGGAAGTCGCCATGAGCCTCGCGGCACGCAACGGGTTCTCGATTCCGTTCGGCGTCGCCCTGTGGGAGGCTTACAATCGGCATGCGGCCCTTTTGACGCGGCAGCTGACCTCCGTGTTCATTCCGCACCGCCAACTCATTCGCGAACCCGATACCTCAATTCGCGAACTCATTGCGAAGCTGGCGCATCTGGGAATCACGGGGCTCGATGGAGAGGCTGCGATCGCCGCGAATACGATTGAACACGGGCTATATCGTCAGAAATCCGTGCGGCGGCAGGGCGATGAGCTCGCACCGGCACAACGCGCGTTCTGGAAAGCTTTGCGCTGTGCTTCAACGCCAGCCGATGTTCCGATTTCGGAATTGTCGGCCGCAAGCGCGAGCATACTCGCGAAACATCATGAAAATCCGGTGGTGCCGCGTCCTGGGCGCCCAGACGACTCCTAGTCGCTCTCGTTGGCGATCTGGGCGAGGTAGCGCCCATACCCCGTCTTGAGCAGCGGCGCCGCCAATTGGGCGAGTTGCGCGCGATCGATCCAGCCCTTGCGGAAGGCGATTTCCTCCGGGCAGCAGACGCGCGTGCCCTGCCGCCGCTCCAGCACCTGCACGAAGGTGGCGGCTTCGATGAGAGAATCCGCATTTCCGGTATCCAGCCATGCGAAGCCCCGCCCGAGCCTTTCGACGCGCAATTCGCCCCTTCTGAGATAGGCGTCATTCACATCGGTGATTTCCAGCTCCCCGCGCGCGGAGGGCTTTAGCGCCGCCGCGATGTCGCAAACACGATGATCGTAGAAGTAAAGACCCGATACGGCCCAGTTGGAGCGCGGAGCTTTGGGCTTCTCCTCAAGATGGACCGCACGGCCCTCGCTGTCGAATTCAACCACCCCGTACAGCTCAGGTTCATCCACCTGATAGGCGAAAATTGTGGCGCCGGACTCGCGCGCGGCGGCGTTGCTCACCAGCTCGGTGAGGCCGTGACCGTAAAACAGGTTGTCGCCGAGCACCAACGCCCCGGGTCCCCCTTGCAGGAATTCGCGACCCAGAATGAAAGCCTGCGCCAAGCCCTCTGGCCTGGGCTGCTCCACGTACTGGAACCGCATGCCCCAACGCGCGCCATCGCCCAGCAACTGCTCGAATTGCCATCGGCTATCCGGTGCGGTGATGATGAGCACGTCGCGAATCTCCGCCAGCATCAGCGTGGAGATCGGATAGTAGATCATCGGCTTGTTGTAGACGGGCAGAAGCTGCTTGCTGACCGGGATGGTGAGAGGATGCAGGCGCGTGCCCGCGCCCCCCGCCAGAACGATACCCCGTGTGATCGCCATTTCCCCTCGTCAGGCCTGCAAGGCTGCCGAAGCAGGCAGCAGTTCGTCAATGGTGTCCCGCAGCGGCTCGCGCCAATGCCGCAGCGCAAGACCGAAGGTCGATTCGAATTTAACTGTTGCCAGTTCGGAATTTCGTGGGCGGCGCGCCGGTGTGGGATATTCGGCCGTTGCGATGCCGCGAACTGCGGGCGTGCGCGCGCCACGTTCTCGGGCCTCTGAAAAAATTGCTTGCGCAAATTCGAACCAGCTGACAGGGCCGGCATTCGCGACGTGGTAAGTTCCGGCCAGTTCTGGGCGGTCCAGAACCCCCCGACTCGCTTCAATGATGGCGCTTGCCAGATCGGCTGCCGGCGTGGGCCGGCCGTGCTGATCGTTCACCACGCCAATGCTATCGCGCTCGCGGGCGAGGCGCACCATGGTTTTCACAAAGTTGCTGCCGAACGCGCTGAACACCCACGAGGTTCGCAGGATGATGTGGGATTCGCACGCCTCGCGAACACGGCGCTCACCCTCCGCCTTGCTGCGGCCATAGGCGCCAAGCGGACTGAGAGAATCACACTCGGTGTACGGTCCGTCTTTCCTGCCGTCGAAAACGTAGTCGGTGGAAACCGTCACGAACGGAATGCGCAAGGCCGCGCAGGTTTCCGCCAGGGCACCTGGCGCCTTTCCGTTGATCCGCATCGCGAGCTCCGGTTCGCTCTCCGCCTTGTCCACTGCGGTGTAGGCCGCCGCATTGATCACGAGCGCCGGCTTGCGCTCACAGACCGCTTTCGCGGCGCTCCGAGGTTCGGCGAGATCCATTTCATTGCGGGCGGAGAACTGCGGCGACCATCCTTCCGGCCATTCAGCCCGCGCCAATTCCTGCGCGAGCTGGCCCGTCTTGCCGATCACAAGAACCTTCATGCCGCGCTGCCCAGCCGCTCCAGGCGATAGCTGGCATTGAGGATCGGCTCCCACCAAGCGCGGTTATGGAGATACCACTGCACGGTCGCACGCAGACCGTCCTCGAAAGAGCGCCGCGGCATCCAATTGAGTTCGCGGCAAATTTTGCCGCAATCCATGGCGTAGCGCCGGTCGTGCCCGGGCCGGTCCTGAACGAACTGGATCAGCGATCCGTGCGGCTGCCTCGTCGGCGAAAGCTCGTCCAGAAGCCCGGCGATCGCATTAGCGACATCGATGTTGCGTCGTTCAGCCCTGCCGCCGACTGCGTAAGTTTCGCCGACGCGGCCACGCATCAGCACCTGCCAAAGCGCTTCGGCATGATCGTCGACGAACAGCCAGTCGCGCACATTCTGTCCGTCGCCATAGACCGGCATCTTCTCGCCTGCGAGCCCACGCAGGACCAACAGAGGGATGAGCTTCTCCGGAAACTGAAACGGCCCGTAATTGTTGGTGCAGTTCGTTAGCACCACCGGAAGCCCGAACGTGTGGTGCCAGGCCCGCACCAGGTGGTCGGACGCGGCCTTGGAAGCAGAATATGGCGAGCGCGGATCGTAGCGTGTCCCTTCGTGGAAATAGTCGTTCTTTTCCAGCGAGCCGAACACTTCATCGGTGGAAATATGGTGGAAGCGGAAGCGCGCCTTGCGTTCGGCATCGAGGGCGCGCCAATAAGCAAGCGCCGCATCCAGCAGAACTTGGGTACCGAGCACGTTGGTCTGCACGAAGGCGGCGGGCGCGTCGATCGAACGGTCAACATGGGATTCTGCTGCCAGATGCATGACGGCGTCTGGCCGCACTTCATCGAAGGCAGCGAGAACCCCCGCGGGATCGCAGATGTCGCGCCGGAAGAAGCGGAAATCGCTGCGGCTTGCATGCGGCGAAAGCGTCTGCGGGTTCGCGGCATAGGTCATCGCATCGTACACCGCGACGTTGGCCACGCGCTTTTCGAGGCACAGGCGAACCACTGCCGAACCGATGAACCCCGCTCCGCCCGTAATCAGAACATTCACGCTTAGCCCTCGTAGGTGAAATACTGCGGCAGCTCGGACAATAGCGGCTGCACGCGATCCTTATCCGAAAGCTTCGCGTCGGCTTCAACAATGGGCCATGCGATTCCGAGCGCCGGATCGTTCCAGCGCAAACCCAGGTCCCGCTCGCGGTCGTAGAAGCCGTCCACCTTGTAGAGGACGCGCGTATTCGGGACCAAGGTGCAGAATCCATGGGCAAAACCGCGCGGCACAAGCAACTGCAAACCGTTCTCCTCCGCAAGTTCGACCGCTACATGTCGGCCGTAACTCGGCGAGCCGGTGCGCAGATCCACTGCGACATCCAGAATCGCGCCAGTGAGCACACAAACCAGCTTCGTCTGCTCGGAGGGGCTTGTCTGGAAATGCATCCCGCGCACCGTTCCCCGCTCCTTCGAGAACGAGACGTTGTCCTGCAGGAAGTCGAATTGCAGCCCGTGGGCGGCCAGAGCGCGGCGGCTGTACAGCTCACTGAAAAAACCGCGCGTGTCCCTGAAGCGGGGTGGCTTCAGCAGCAGCACCGGCGCAATCGTCTGCGGAATGATCTCCATGCGCTTGCCCACTCCGCCTACCAGCGCGGGCAGGTTACTCGTTTTCCCACAATTCGTCTCCGGCTTCCGGCAAGGCCGCGGCTTCACTCACCAGCTGCGGCGGCCTCAAGCGGGAAAAGGGACGGCCGAGTCGTGTAAAGCGGGCGTTGTAAAAGGGATCATGCTCCATCGCGTGCGGCCAACGGGTTCGCATGAAATCGAGCTCGCTACGGCTCCTGAGGCGCTTTTCAAAAGCGTCGTCCAGGCCCCGCGATTTGGACTCGAAATGGTAGAGGGTCGCGAATGGCGTGTAGATCACCGACAGACCGGCGTCCCGTACCTTCAGGCAATAATCCACATCATTGAAAGCCACTCTCAGGCTGGTTTCCTCGAAACCGCCCAGTTCCAGGAACAACGCCTTGCGCGTGGCCATGCACGCCCCGGTCACGGCGGAGGCATTGCGCTGCAGCGCCGTCCTGCCGAGATACCCACCTTCCCCCGGGCGCTCGCCGACAGCTTCGTGCACCGCACGCCCGCCCAGCACCACGCCGGCGTGCTGAAGGGTGCCATCTTCATAGAGTAGGCGGGCTCCCACGGCACCCACCTCCGGCCGCATGGCCTGCGAGGCCAGTTCGCGCACCCAGTTGGGCGACAGCACGCGGGTGTCGTTGTTGAGAAAGACGAGGACATCGCCTCGCGCGCGCCGCGCCGCCAAATTGTTGATCGCCGACCAATTGAATTCGCGCCGAAAGGGGATGACGACGGCCCTCTCTTCTCTCGTCATCCGCTCGAACAATTCCAGCGTTTCCGGCTCGCTGCTGTCATTGTCCATGACAATGATTTCATAGGGCTCGGGATAATGCCGCTGGCTCTCGAAAACGCTTTCCAGGCAAGGCGCCATTAAATCCGCACGGTCTCGCGTCGGGATGATGATGGATACTTTCGGCGCCGGATCGGGCAGACGCCAAACCACGCGCTGCGCGTTGGGCAGTGGCGGTCCATAGGGGTCGGCATGCACTTCGGCGGAGGCTGCCGCCCGTCTGCGGCGCAAGTGGGCGTTGACGGCAGACACCCGCAGCTCGGGTTTTGCAGCCGGCCCTTCGGTCCCTCCTGCGCTGCCCAATCCCGCCTCGGGATCGCGGCGGTGGTAGAGAATGCGTTCGAGATGAAGCATTTCCACCTGCTTTAGCTCCTCCGTCAGGCGGAGAAGAAAATCGTATTGGCAGGCATCGCCAAACGCGGCATCGAAGGGACCGTTCTGCTCTAATGTCGCACGGCTCGCGACATAGGCATTGCCGATATAATTGCGGGACAGCAAATGATCGCGGTCGAAGGCGGTCTTCAGGACCGGAGCTGTGTAACGCAACTTGCCGTTCTCGCGAACAAAACGGTCTTCATCGAAAGAGATAAACGCGGCGCTGCTCGCCTGAAGGGCACGGCCGATTTCAAAGAGCGCATCTTCCGCGAGCAGATCGCCCTCCTCCAGCCACAGCACATACTCGCCTGCTGCCTGCGTCAGTCCAGAATTAAGAGCAAGCCAGGTCGCCGCGTCCCCTGAGTCCACGGCCCTGACGCGTCCATCCGCCGAAACCAGCGTATCCACCAAGGCACGCGTTTCCTCCTGCCGCAGCGGAGCGCAAACCATGCATTCCCAGTGACGATAGGTTTGCCGGCGCAGGCTGTTCATCGACCAGGTGATCGCAGCGGTGTCGCCAGGGCCATAAAGCAAGACCGTAATAGCGGGTGTACGCCGCCAGGAAGCGCCTTCCGCGATCTGCGCTCCGCGCCGCGCCATCAGCTGCTTTCGCATATCGCGCTGATAGGCGTGATACATCGAGATCGGGTACTCGGTGTCCGCCAAGACACTGGGCAGGGATGCCTTGAGACGCTCCATGTTGGAAACGACAGCGTCCACTTCCCAACGCAGGCGCAGCAGCGAATCCAGCGTGTCCGCCTGACCGAGCCGGATTCGCACCGGCACGGCAATCGGCATGTGAGAAGCGGCATCGCGCACGGTCAGCAGGCGTTCGATCTGCAGGTCTGGATGATGCGCCGCCGGAACGTTGAAGGAAAATCCGGCGTTGCCGCTGCCGCCCAGTCGCTCCTGTACGTCACGGCGAAAATAAGTCGTTTCCGTCACGCCCACGAACAGGTTATCGAGGAATATCTCGAGCGTGAGCTTCTCTTCCATGTTGAGGATGTTGCGCGCCCAGCCGCGCACCTCGAACATTGTCGTTTCGTCGATCCAACCTACGATCTCCCTGTCAAGCGCGCCAACCGGGAGAGCAGATTGCCTCTTGCGAACGCTGGCCAGCAGATCATCCCGCAAAGGCTTCGCGAGCTTGGCACCAAAATCCGGATCGCTCACGATCCAGGTGAGCAACTGGCGCCAGGTTTTTGCGGTGAGCAGTTTCTTGCGCGCGGCAGCGGCAAGCGGGAGCACCTCCGATGTCCACGCTAAAAGTTCCGGAGTCGGGAACGGCGTAACTTTGAAATGTGGCAAAGGGTAACCGCTCGCAAGCGGCCCCAGGACACGATCCGAGAATTCCCGCGACGCGATGAAATTCGCTATCATTTTTTGTAGCGGCACCGCCGCCTTGTCGTTGACGACACGTTCCGATTCCGGTTCGCGGCCGAGGAACAGCCGGTAACCGTTTATGGCGTCAGTGGAGGGCATCGAGGAAGCGGTGGCACTAATCCTGGGCGGGGTCGGCACAATGCGCAAGGCGCTCCGAACATTCAACGTCGGAATATGACTTTTCTTCGGGAATGACCGATCCCATCAGCCGATCGATCTCCCGCTTCACGCGATAACGCTCATCGTTGCTGGTGTAAACCGAACGCGCCAACACCACGAACTCCGGTCCAAAATCGCCGGCCCGTTCATGTTGTCGGATATTCTCTTCGATATCCCACAGCCGCCTGTTTATTTCCTTGAGCCGCGCGAACAGGCTCTCGAATTCTGTCGTTTGACGGACATGTTCGAGCAGCAGCGGCTCAGCTTCAACAAGTTCCATTTCGACGTTCGCCAACTTCCGCGGATCTCGAATCCGCTCGCGCTTGATCTGGAGGATACTGAGCCTGTCTGCCGCTTCGCCGAAGGAGACGGGCCAGCGGATCATTGCTGCGCCTCCGCCAGCCGGCGGGGGTGCTCGAGAGTATCAGGCAACAGGCTCAAGGCCTTCTGTTCCACCACGTCCACCGAAATATCGCCCATGCAGCGGCAGGCGCCGGTTGCAAAATAGGAATGGTTCTTCACCTCGCACGGGGCGCAGGATTTTTGGAGAGCAAGTGCGGTGACGTCGGGAGCAATGGGAAGATGGGTGAACGGGTCGGTCGGGGCATAAAGCGCAAGCACCGGGATTCCCATGGCACTGGCAATGTGCATCGGCCCGCTGTCGTTTGAGATGAAGAGGCTGCACTCCAGCATTGCGCGGCTCATCTCCTCTATCGATCCGCCGGTGCGGTTTTCGCTGCCCTCCACGTATTGATCTTCTGTTCCGAACGAGGCAACGGCCAAGCCTTGCACTTTCAGCCGCGCCGCAAGCTCCGCGAAGTGCGGCCAACGTTTCGAAACCCAGCGGCCGTTTTTTGAACCCGCATGCAGTCCGACCAGCGGTGTCGGCGGAGATTGCCAGACAAGCTCTCCCGCAAAATAGCGTGTCGTGTCGTCCCGCTCGTAGGAAATCCCGAGCAGCGCTTTCGCCGCTTCGAGATTGAAAACCGTTTCGTTCAGGTGGCCGGGACGGAAGGGGCGCCAGCTTCGCGATATCAGCACCTGCTCCGCCTGAAATGGCAATCGCAATGGGCCGAATGAATAGGTCACAAACACCCGTTGGTAGTTCTGCTTGAGCACCTCGGAAGAGATCGGCCAGACCTGGTTCACGAGCCTGGAATTGCGGAACAGAAACTCGGCGCTGGCGTGATCACCCGCAATCAGCACGTCCACTTTGCTTCCGGTCCGCCGCGAGATGTTCCGGATCAGCGGGGTTGTGTGCAGCAAATCCCCGATGCCGCCACCCACTGCGAGAAGAAACGGTCGGGTTCCGTTTGTTGTGATGTCCGCCGACTTGCAAAGCACCGATGCAATCGAGGCGGACCTCGCCTCGGGCGAATCCTGCGGCATGCCATCCAGCAGCCGGTCATACTCCCGCTTTGCCGGGTTAATGTGCCCGGCGGCCAGCAGGGCATTGGCCTTGGCACCACTTGCGCGGCCTTCCTCGGGACCCGCAACTGCCGCTTCTGCTGCCGCAAGCGCGCCATCGCTTTCGCCCAGATCGAGCAAAACCCTAGAAAGGAGGTGGGATGCTTCCGCTCGGATTTTCGCGTTGGTTGAACGCGAGGCCGCTCGGAGGGCCGCGAGCAGCTCGGCGCGATATTCCGCAATCACCCGCGCCTCCGCATCGCTGCGTTCAAGTCGCAGGAGCAATCGCGCCAAGTCCCAACTGCCACGCTTTTCGCGCCCCTCGCCTTTCGCTGCTCGCTGCAAATGCAACAGCGCCTGCTGATCCCTCCCGCCACGAACCAGCGCTTTACCGAGGGCGAGTTCGGCTGAGGCGGAGCGCGGATTCAAGGTGTGCGCCATTTGGGCAAGGAGTAGCGCAGCCCGGCTCATTCCTCGCGAGCCTGCTAAGCGACTGGCCAAGGCGAACGGCGCTTCGAGACCCACGGCAAAGGTGCGGCCCGCCGGAAGCGGCGCATCCGGGAGGACGTGCGCAGTCGCGGGTTCCTCCCAGGATCGCAGGCGTGCGATCGCGTGTTCCAGCACGCGGTCGAAGGTCAGAGTGTTAAGAGAGGAACCCATCAGCCCAGAGCGCTAAGCCGGCCCTCCGCAAATGCGAAACTTGCGCGGAAGAAGGGGCTCGCCAGCGTGCTCTGCCACCCCCCAGGTATCGCTGTTGTCTGCATCTCCACCCGGACGTGGGTGGTGCCCCAGCCGAAGAACGCGGCCACAATGCCCTTCGCAGATGTCGTCGAGCAGCAAATGTACGGATTAGGAACCACGTTGCGCTTCGCCTTGGCAGTCCAGCCGATCGGCCCGTCGCCGCCTTTGCTGGGACTGGTAATCTCTCCACCGTCGAAGGCTACGCTCAGGATGCCGCGCCTGCCGGCCGAAAAGAAAAGCGGCGAACCGTGCGGCTGCAGTTCCGGGGCGAAATGCCAGAACTGCTCGAACAGCATGTCCGGCGAACCGGCAAATTCGTCCACCACCAGAAGGCCATGAGATGGCCGCAGATGAACAACCGTGCGGCTCACGATTGCGCCCTGGAACGCTTCGTTCATAAGTCGGGCAGCCGCCCAATCCTTTTCCCGCCAAGTTCCAGCAAGCCGAATCTTGGAAGGATCAGGATCAGCGTCGCGATACAAACGCCCGTTGATGCGAATGGCATTGTGCGATGCCGGATCTTCCAGCGCAGCGCGGCGAACTTCTCGAGGGGCCTTGGGGTCCAGAGTTCCCCCGCCGATCAGCATCGGTAGGCCGGCGATGGAAAAGCTCAGCGATGGGCCGCCCTTGTTCGCGGGGCGCGCCAGCATGACCAGGTGCGACGTTAGTTTGCTGGCGGTCTTGCCCGAGCGGCTGATGAAATATCCGCTTTGCGGAAGATAGCCTTCGTTGGCCGGCCGGAACGCGGCCCCGCCGGCTTTGCGCAACAGTGTACGCGATGTAGCGGCAGGGCGCTTAAGATCGAGAGACGGCTGCTCAGCAATCGCGGGACTTTGTCCCTCTGGCGTGACGAACAGATCGGCGAAGCGGGCCAGCTTTAAAATTGCTTCCGAAATATCGGAGTTGGAGCTCTGCACGACACGAAGATCCGCAGCGAGGGCGCGCAGCGACGACAGCACTGCACAATGTTGCAGGATTCCGTCCTCCCACACGCCGTCCGCCGACATCCCTGCTTCCAAATGGCAGCACCGAACGTACTCCAGCGCCTCGTCGAGCAGGCGCGCGCCATCGGCGGAATGCCGCAGCGGCAGAGCCATAGCGGCCAGCCGCGCAGCCTCTGCCATCCCGTCCGCGGTTCCGCCACCGATTGCTGCGGTGCCGTGCAGCTGCTCCAGCAGCTGGAGCAATCCGTCGAACACGGGCGCGCAAGCGCTCTCGTTGAACCGGATGCGCTTTTCAACAGCGGCCTTGCAGCACAACAGGAACAGTTCGAAGGCAATAGCGCGCTGGCGGACCGCTGTGAGCGTCCAGGCCTGCTCCGGAAGCCCCGCTTCGACGCGCAGGAAATCGAGGATGATCGCACCGGCGCCAGCCAAAAGTCCGCTTGCCGCGATGCCGCGCTGCTTGAGCAGCACTTCAATGTGGCCAGCCTGCCGGACTGGCACCCGATTGGCGCGCAAAAGCCAATAGACCAAAACGTTCGATACCGCGGCGAGGCCGTACAACCTGGTCGCAGCCCCGGAATCGAGAGGCCTGTCCCAGTTGAAGGGCAGCCGGAAAGGGACGGCGTCCCCACCTTCCGCCCTGGGCAGACAAATGTTTCCTTCGATAAACTGTTCAAGATCGTCCGCTCGGAACGCCGCGCCGAGGCTGGCCGGAGGAGATTTTCCGGGCCAGTCGATCGTCTTCAAAATCTGCGAAGGAGATTCGGAATGGGAATATCGCGGATGTTGAACCCGCCGGTGCTGCCCCCCGCCTGCCGGGACAACGAATCCCTTTGAGCCGAGAACTGCGTCGCGGATGGCGATCGCCAGGATGCGCGGTCCTTCCTCGCTGAAGTGGCCTGCACCATCGAGAACTTGTTCCCGGCGATGACGCGACGCGATCAGGGCTGTGGGCACGAAGACCGCGCCCATCGCTTTGGCGGACCGAATTGCCGCGCCGTCCTCAGCCGTCGCCGAACTTCCGACAAGACAGCACATCGCTCCCTTGGGAAGGTCGCCAGGCGAAGCGTTCGGCATCACCACGACCAGCTGTGGCCGTTCTGCTCCGCCGAGCGAGCCCAACCGGAGGTTTTCGAAAGCCTTCTTCAAGACTGCAGATAACTTGGCGGACTCCTCTTCCTCCCCTCTGACAACAATAGAGGCGGGACTCCAGCCCTCCTCGCCAGCGGCGGTGGCGGGGTGGGCCGGCGTAGCATCCGGATGTCGGTTTGACTGGCGGCGCCGGGCCTGCTTGCGCTGTCGCTGGGCGCCTTTCTGCTCTCGTGCGCTTCCTTTGCGCTTTCGAACCTCCGGAGGAGAACTCGAGGCAATGGCCGACGAATCCGGTTCTGCTGCCACGCCCGATTCCGGGGCCGCGGCCCTCAGGCGTCGCTCTTCACGGGCACGCCGCCGTCCCGCTGCTCTTGCCTTGCGCCGCTCAGCCTTGCTGGCCGGCTGCGCGGCCGCAGCATCGGACTGCGGCTGTACTCCAAGCTCGGATACCGGGGCGGATGCTTTCCTCGCCAAGACGTGTTCCTTGTCGCCGAGCCGCTGGCGAGCACTTTTAGCACTTCAAGGGGACAACCGCGACGGCGTGCGAATCGCCTCGATGCGCCGGCGCAGGGTAGCGGCAAATATCTCTGCCGAATATCCGGCCTGCAACCTCTCTCGCCCAACTGCCGCTCTGCGCAACCCCTCCGGATAGTTCTCGAACACAGTACGCATATGCGTTGCCGCCACTTCAATATCCGGTTCGGCCCATTCCATGAATTCGTCTTCCCAAAGCGTCCCATGCGCCTCGACAGGCACGAGGCGGTAAGGGACCGGAAAACTCGTCTCATTGTCGCAAAAGTCGATATTGCCGGAATAGGCCGTGCTGATGACCGGAATGCCCACCGCCATCGCGTCCGCCAGCACGTAGGCGAAGCCCTCCGAACGATGAAGCGAAGCGACGCAAGCCGTGGCCGCCATCAGTTGCTCCATCTGCCGCTCATTGTATCGTTCTGTGATGATTTTAATGCGAGGGTCACGCAAACTGCGGCGGACAATTCGCTCCCATTGTCCGGACGCATTCCCCGGATGCTGCGGATTGACATTCGATGCCTTCACGACCAGCTCCACCGGCTCATCGCCGGGAAACGCGTTCTGGAAGGCCAGCACCACCGCCAGCGGGTTCTTTCGTTCGATCGATGAATGGAAATCGAAAACAGTCAGAAAACAAAGCGCTCCGCTTCGCAGCGGCGCACGCCTTTCGGGCCACTGTTCGATTGGGGACAGGCCCTTGCCGACCACGTGGACCGGCGCGAAGGGGGCGTATATCTGCCCGACATACTCCGTAGGTGCCCACACCTCATCCACCAATCGAATTCCCAGTTGCTGCACGCGCGGGGGCTTCGATGTTTCCCAAAGAAAAAATCCCGCGATGTGGCAGTCTTCGAGGGCCTCGTGCCGATCCCGGATGAATATCGACGGCAGATCATGGGCGTTGACCGCCGCGACAACGATGGGCCGGGTAACGCATTTGCTTCGCCAGTTCCTGAGTGCCTCCGCAAAGGCCGTGGGCTGCAGCTCATAGGTCAGCGTGGTCAGCGCAATGCCAGCGCCGTCCAGCGCGCCTTTAAGCATGCGCAGATTCCGGCTCAAGCCGGTACCGGCCCCGCCATGTCCGATCAACAGAACATCCTGCGGCTGATCGGACGATGCGAGCGACGCCGGCGCGCTTGGACGGAAGGGAGCACGATACGAAAGCAGGCTAGTGAAGGGCTCCGCTGACTCCGGTAGTTGAGCCAGTTCTGCAATGCAGGCATCCACAAACGTACCCTGACCCTCATTTTCCGGCGGCAGGATGCTTGCCAGAAGCTCCCGGTAATGCAGGCAGGTGGGAAGGAAGGCGGCAAGGATCTCCAGGCTGAAAAGGAGAGAATCCAGCGGAACCTTCAGATCGTATTGGGAAAGAAGATCTGGCGCGTCCTCCCAAAGCAGCTCCGCAAACCGGGTGACGGTTACACCGAAATCCGCGTGAGTGGCTGACGCGGCGTTGAAGGTGCTCCGCATGTCGGCACCGATAAGCATGGAGGGAATGCCGTGGGCCCGCATGAACCCGTCGAGAAACCAGCGTCCGGTTTCCTCGAACAGAAGTTCAGCTCTCAAATCCGTGCGAACGGACTCGCGCAGAAGAGCGCAGCTCATCAGAAGGTCGGCGGAGTGTCCGTCGCCAAACGGCAAAAATGGCCTGCCAAGGCGAGCGTTCAACGTCCGCGATACCGGCGCTGTTTCAGGTGGACGCATATCCGCAACGGCTTCGAAATACCGGATGGTGGCCTCGCCGAAACCCAACTCCGTTGTGAACCCGCCCGAGAGTTGCTCTTCCCGACGCTCAAGGTGGTGGTCGAAATAATGTTCCCGCAGAATTCCGAGACGGCTTGTGTCCGGCGCGTTGTGAAAACGCGAGGCTGCTGAGAGCGTCGCAAGCAGCGTCTGGAAGGGCTTGCCGCGAAACGCTTTCACCACCGTTTTCGGCAGCCACAACACAACCACGCCGGCGAGGGCTCCGGCATCCACTCCCTGGGCCAGCAGCTGAAGGACGAGATCCGACAGCCGTTCTTTCTTACCGTGAAGGAGCGGGAAGCCCGCCCCGCTTTCCGCTACTCGGCGGAGCATGCTCACGGCATCCTGAGTATCCCCCCGCGCCAAAAGCGAATCAGCAACAGCCACACCAAACGAATCAAACCGGGGATCGTCGGGTGAGAGCAGCAGTTCTTCGAGCGCCTTGGGCTCATATCCGGAAGCGCGGGCAAGGAAGACGGGGCGGACATCTTCCAAATCGGAGAACAGGGCCAGCAGCCGCACCGCGGCCCTTTCCTCCCCCACCCGATCCAGGAAGGCCGCGGTCTCAAGCACGATCACCTCGGTCCAGCCAGGGCTCTCCGGATCGGCCAGCCGCGCGAGACCGAGGACCGCGGATTTGTCATTGGCGCGGAGGAGGAACGGCAGCAGCACAGGGGCGAAGCGCTCGCACTCGTCGGCTCCCGCTATGCTCCGCGCATGCCCGGCGGCCCGTTCGGACGGCAAGCTCGTCAACACCGCGTTCACTTCCGCCGGGCGCACCGCAGAAATTGCGCCGCCGTTCACCAGCGGCTGCAGCAGGTCCGCGGCCTCCTCAAAACGCCGAAGCGCGGTCAGACAGCTGAAGAGCGAAATCGCAGTTTCCCTGCTGGCCTTCTGTTTCCAGCCCGTCAAAAGAAAATCGACGGCCTTCTCCGGGGCGCCAACCTGCAGAAGCAGTTGACCGGCGACCGCATGGGATGCAGAGCGCCCGGATGTCGCTTTCTTGAGGCGCCGAACGAGCCCTTCGATGTCTTGCGTGCTCCGCGCCGCGTCGCCGCCTTCCGATAGCTCCGCGTTTCCGAGGCTTCGCTGCAAGCCTTCGATCGCCTCCGGGCTTCGCGGGGAAACCTCGACAGCCTTGGACCAGTGCAGGCGGGCGCCGACGAAATCGTTGTCGCTCTCAGCCCAGCGCGCAAGCCCGGCATGGCACCAGCCAATGCCCTGCCGGGCTTCCTGAGAGCGGGGATCGAGTGTTGCGACGAGATGCCAGGCTCGGAGCGCTCGCGAGATATGCCGTCTATCTGTGTGCTTGCCAGTGATGTTCCGGGCGCATCGCTTGGCATTGGTGAGGGCCTTTTCCGTGTCGCCCGTCAGCAATCGGTATGCGAGCCAGTACCGGCACGCTTGCAGCAGCGAACCTCGGGCCTCCGCCGCGCGCGCGCCACGCAAAGCCGCGCTGGCGGCGCCCCTCAAACGCGCTTCATCTCCGGACGAAACATCTGCCAGCAGTTGCGCCGCCCGCTCCGTCTGCCCTTGGGCGATGGCTCGCAGGGGAGGTCCGAGGGAAACGGCACCGAGACCGAAATACATGACCCGCTTCCACAGCGGTGGCCGAGCGGCCGGCCGCTGTGTGCCGCCCCCGAGCGCCTGCAGACCCGCGTCGCTCGCTGTATCGGCGTTCGTAGTCAAATCTGCTCCCTTGCCCAAAGCGGGCAGATACACGCGTGCGGTCTGTTCAGGCTAGAGAATAGTGAGCACGCTATCTACGGTCTTGCGCCAATTTCGGTATGATCGGTCGCGGCGGGTCAAGGACAACCGGTAGTCCTGAAATTACTTTTTCCACAGAATGCGGCTCGAGAGAGACCCGTAAACACTGTGCGTAGGTTCGCAATATCCAATGGCGCGATGGTGCGGCACCAGTATCCTCGCCCATATTGAGAGATTTACCCTCCGACCACGCGACAAGATTGAACAGATGAAGCGCAGCGTCGTGTGCGCTTACGGAATTGGACATGGCTCGCCCCCACAGTATGACAACCATAGGTTGTTTTCACCGAGGAGGAAAGAGGGGATATCACCGGTTGTCAGGCCGCTTCCGCGCTCAAGTGCTTGTCGATACGCGTAAGCAGTCTGGCATTTCTCTTGTTTTCCGGTTCAAGCTCGGCGGCCTTGTCGGCGTGCACTCTGGCCTGAGCCCAACGCTTTTCCTTGGCCAGCAGCTTCGCCAGCAAGTGATGGGCCCGGTAGTATTGCGGGTGGAGCACCGTCGCTATGGATAGCGCGCTGATCGCATTCACAATTCGGTCTTGCGCCGCCATTGTCTCCGCAAGATCGGCCAGAACGTCTGGATATTTCGTGCAGGCGAAGAGTGCCTCCGATCGTGCGAGGGTTTCCGGCAAGCCCTGATTTGCATCCCGGCAGGCCTGGGCGAGCAGCCGATATCCGGCGCCGAAATAGGGATTCCGTCCAAGCACATCTTCCATCATGGAAATGCATTTGGCGATATTGCCCTGCTCAAGCTCCCGACGTGCCAGCCGCAACTGGATTTCCGGATGGCCCGGCGCCCTGTGCGCCGCCGCGTCCAGACGGTCCTGCTCGCCGGGCGGCAATGGTTCGTCAGGATCTTGCGCCAGAATAAGCGCGTACATGGGATGGTCGAGATAGGAGCCGGAAAACTCCGAGTGAAAGCCGTAGGCGGGGCAGCGATCCAAAACGTAGGCTTCGTAGGCGCCAAGAAGCTCGCGATTATAGTGGCGGCTCTTCTCGATCACGCGAGGTGTGAAAGTACCGGAGCGCCCACCGCGGGTTTCGCTCGCTTCTGTGATGGCATCGGCCAGCTGGGGTTCATCGACTTCACCCGAAGCCCACCGAATGATCGGTCTGAGGCTGTCGGCCGGTTCTTTCAGGAGGCGCTCGTAATCCAGATAAGCGGCGTTCGGCACTCTCTCGCGGAACCACTTGTCGTGAAAATTCCGGTAGTAGATCGCTTTCGCAGCGAGCCACCAGGCATAACATTCCTCGGTCAGACGGTAGTTCTGGCTCGGCTTGTCGATGTTATCGCGCATGGCCAGATCGCGATCCGACAGAGCTTCCGGAACAGGATGCCGGTACTGAATCAGGTACAACGCCGACGCAATGTCGCGGGGCAGCGAGAACTCCCAATCGTGGCTCTTCTGGTAAGTGACCAGAACATCCGGGCGGCGCACGCACGGAACCTGTTTGCAGCAGTCCGCCGGCGTGTACCACTCGCAATAGAAGATCTGATCCCTGAAATAGCGGGACAGGGTCCGCTGGAGATAATGGTGACCGGATCGCGGGATGGAGGCACCAAGGAGCGCCTTCGGTCGCCTCAATTCATATCCCATAAGAACCGCCCTGCCTTCCCTCGCCGAAGCTCGACACGCTTCCCAAGCCTTATTTCAAGGAGCGGCTGCCGGACAAGCCATATCGCTGCAGCCAGGCTTCTGCCGGACCGCCCAACAACTCGGCGGAGGCACGCAATTCATCGGAAAAATGTTCGACCAGGAACGCTTTAATTTCGTCGGTCATTAGAAGCTTTTTCGCCTCCGCTTTGCGATTGTGGCTCGCCGGCAGGCTGCCGCTCTTCTTTTCCGGATCGGCCCCAAGATAAAGCAGGATCTCGCGCCGGGCTTTCTCCGCGTCGGTCACGATGTCGTCGAAAAAGAAATATCGGAACGCCACTTCTGGTGCGTGCTGCTGCCAACGCCGGACGATGTCGCTCGGAGCCGAGCGCCGTTCCGATCTGTGCGCCGCGCGGAACCACGATTTGAATTGTTCGAGATCCTCAAGCAGCGAGGCATCGAAACGGCCGTGCCGGTGCAGCATGGAAACGCCTGACCAGGCCCGCGCCACGGGATCGCGGATCAGAAGAACGATTTTCGTATCGGGAAGATGCTGCGCAATTTCGCCAACGCTGTCATCTCCGAGCCGGCTATACATCGGTGAGATGTCGCCAGAGAGTTGATCGCCTTTGTGCCGAAACAGAGCGGCATAGCGCGCGTACTCTCCGGGATTCCCGCTTAGAGCGGCCGCCTCCTGTAGAAATTGGAGATCGCGCTCGTCCCGTCCGCGCGCTCTATCTTTTCGGCCAGATTTGCCGGCAAAGCGCTCGTGCCGCTTGTTGACGATAGTCATGCGTGAGTGACGAGCGCCAAGATAGCGAATCTCCTTGACGGGCGGCATCCAGAAATCCGGATGGTATTTCAGTTGCTCAAACAGCCAAGCAGTGCCGGCCTTTATCATTCCGACACAGATGAAGTCGGGACCTTCTACCTGGGTGCGGCTGATCGCAGAAAACTTGGCCATCGGTGGGCAGGACGATACGTTTTGCTCATAGGCCATATTGGGCGGCCCACTCGCGGGTTTGGCCGCCGAAAAGCCGCGTGCATTCCCGCAGTTCATCCGTGAACAAGCCCACAAGATACTGTTTCACCGGCTCGGTTGTCAGCAGGATGACCTTTAAGCCCGGCAAGAGAGAGCCAATCTCACCAATGACGTTTGCCTCAAGGCCTGCACAGGGAGCCGTGATGTCGCCGGAGAGCAGATCGCCCTTGTAGCGAAACAAGGCAGAGTATCGCGCTACATCCCTGGGAACGCCACTTAGTGCCACGGCCTCTCGCAGGAAAGCGAGATCTCTCTCGTCCCCGGCTCGGCGGAAAAGGTTTCTCGTTCTGGAACCCCGCTCTACTTTTTGCAGCCGCTTTATACAATTCTTCATGGCCGGGAGTTCGCGATCAAGATAGTGGAGGCCCTTGACCGGCGGCATCCAAAAGTCGGGATGGTAGCGAAGCTGGTCGAACAGCCATCCTGTGCCGGCCTTGGGCATGCCGAGGCAGATGAAGTCTGGCCCGGCAACTCTAGAGTTCATAACGCTGCACCCATTGTTGCGCGGAGCCTCCAAACAGTTCAGCGCAAGTTCTTATTTCGTCTGCGAAATGCCCAAGCAGAACTTCTTTTATGCCCTCGCTCAGGGGCAGCTTGGGGGCATTTGCCTTTCGGTTGTAGTCCGGGGGCAATGGGCCCCCGCCCTTTTCCTCATCGGCTCCAAGAAATGCAAGGACGTCATGCCTTACGCCCGCGGCGTGCGCGACGATATCGTCGAACAAAAAGCTACGAAATTGCACGTTAGGAGCCATACGCCTCCAGCGATTCAAGACACGGGTAGGAAACAGGTGATCATCCAGCCTGGCCTCCAGAAAATACTCCTCAAAGCGCTTGGGATGCTCAAGGACGCTGGCGTCAAATTTACCCTTGCGATGATTCATGGAAATGCCCGACCAGAGCCGTTCGATGGGCTCGCGCACCAACAGCAATATCTTCACCTCGGGTAGCCGTCGGGCTATTTCGGCGATGACATCTTCTCGGAGCGAGACGTAAGGAGGCGAAATATCTCCTGATATCCGTGTAGACTTATGTCGGAACAGCGCGACATATCTCTCAATATTCATGTCTTGCCCGGCCAACGCTTTGATCTCCGCGAGGAACGCCCGTTGGGCTGCATCGCTCGCCCGCTTCGCGGGCCTTTCTCGCTGCGCCGCTGGGCGATCGATCTGGCGCAGATGTCTGTCGACATGACGCAGCGGCGGCCGCCGGTGATTGAGGTATTGCAGTTCCTTGACCCGTGGCATCCAAAAGTCCGGGTGGCCGCTCAATTGCTCGTACAGCCAGCTGGTCCCCGCCTTGGGCATGCCGATGCAAATGAAATCAGGACCTTCCACCGGCATAAAGCAAACCAACTCCGCTAAGTGTACGATTGCGTTGAACCGGGACGCAAAAAAACGGCGGAACATATCAGCGAAACCCGACTGCGCAAGCCAGACGGCGCGGGCGCCAGTGCGCCGCCGCTTCTGGGCAGAAAATTGACTTCCGCAGGCGGGGCGGTTCTTTAGCGCCTTTCGAGGCAACCGAATGCCGGACCAAACAAAATCCGCGTTATCAGCCAAGCGCCGGCGCAAAGGGCCGGGGGGTGAAAACTCAATCCCACGCGTAATCTTGTGCGCAGGAATGAAGAGCAGTGGGTCTACATGGCTCTACAATGTGGTGTTTGAAATCGTCAAAGCGGGCCTGAGACAGAAGCTCGCCAAGCGTTCGGCTGCATGGAGGACCAAGATCGTCCAATTCTACGGCGACCGGGTCTCTGACTTTCCTCCGAACGCTGCCTCGGCATTCCATATTGTTGTCAAGACTCATCTTCCAGATTCATCGCTCGATTTTCTGATGCGATTCAGTTCTGCGCGCATGTTTCTCACTGTTAGAGAGCCGCGGGATGCGATCGCGTCCTTGATGGAGCGTTTCCACCACCCATTTGAAGGCAGCCTTGGCGACATCGGAAAAGGGTCGGTTCGGATCGCACATCTGAGACATGCCTATAACCCACCGGTGTTCCGCTATGAGGACGGGTTTTTTGACCGACGAGAGACCGTCGCCGCGATAGCCAGAATGCTGAACGTTCCACTTTCGAAGGCAGAGATTGGCCGGATTTTCGAAAGGCATACCAAGGCCGCTGTCCGGCGGCGCATCGTTCATCTGACCAGCAAGGGTTTTTTCGGCGAACACGCCAGTCCGGACGATTTTCACCCGCGCAGCCACTGGCATCCGGGGCATATAGGCACCGGCACGGTGGGAAAGTTTGCGGCCATATTGTCGATTAGCCAGCAGCGGTCAGTGCTCGCGGCCACAGCTAAATACTGCCGGGCTTTTGGTTACGAGGACCACTTCTTACGAGCACCCCGTGAACGGTCGCCCAAGCGGCTGGCCAACACGATAAACGCCTCTATTTGACATGAATGACCTTGCCTCTTAATTCCTCCGCGCAGCGTAGATCGATGGGGTAGCGGGTGGCCTTACCATTGGAAGATCTGATCGAAACGGGTGGGCACACGCCACTTGCCGGTGAGACTGTAGTCGCCGGGGTTTCGTCGCCGGACGAACTTCCTAACGGGGCTGAGACCGACCGTCTTACAGAACTGTTGAACCGGGCCGATTCTGCACGGGATTCGCGCCGTTGGACAGATGCGGCAGAGGGCTATCGCACGATCCTGGACTTTGAACCTGAGCTCGCTCCCATCTGGGTCCAGTACGGTCACATGCTAAAGGAAACCGGCCGCCACGATGAAGCGCGCGCCGCCTACGAACGCGGGCTTCGGCTGGAACCCCTAAATGCAGACACGCATCTGCAGATCGGCCATCTCCTAAAGATCACCAACAAGAAGATCTCCGCAATCGATAGTTATGCACGCGCGCTCGAAATCGATCCGCGCCTCCGCGAAGCAGAGAAGGAGTTGCGCGGGCTGGGTGCTGCTGCCCGGGTCGAAAAGATTCTGGAAGCCTCTCCGCGATCAGCGACGCAACCTGCACAACCGTCGTCGTTCTACTTTGATATTTCGGATTTGGTTTTTCATCACTTTCCGAGCAACCGCTCGCCAACTGGCATTCAGCGGATCGTGCTTGCCGTAGCCGAAGCCGCACTTGACAGCGATAACTCGCAGGACATTGGGCTATGCGTCCTGGAGGGCGACACCGGAAAATGGAAATTGGTCGACAAGGAATCGGCCCTCCACCTCATGATGCTGTCACATGAGGGCGCGGCAAATTCCGATGCGGCCTGGCAATCCGCGTTGGGAGATGTTCATCGCGCTCTGTGGGAATCCCCAGCATTCCGGTTTCCCAAAAATAGCACGCTGGTCAGCCTTGGAGCACCCTGGGGCATCCGGCGCTATTTTGCGGCAATCCGCGCCGCCAAGCGCGAGAGCGGCATCCGTTGCGTCGGCTACATCCACGACACTGTTCCGCTGCTGTATCCCGAATATTGCGATGGCGTTATCCCACAGGAATTTCTCCGGTGGCTGCGGCGGCTTAGCCGGCACGCCGATCTCGTTCTGGCCAACTCCAATAGCACAAGACGGGATTTCCAGCAGGCGCTTGCGTTGCTGGGAGCAAGCAACGTGCCCTGCGAGGTGGTCTATCCAAACGGCGATTTCACTTCTCTGTTCGAGAGGACAGGCGAGATTTCACCGGAAGTAGCTTCGCTGACAAGCAATCGGTATGCGCTGTTTGTGGGCACGGTGCAGCCACGAAAAAACCACTTGATGGTGGTATCCGGCTGGCGCCATTTGATCCGCGACTTGGGTCCCGAGAACGTGCCCGACCTCATCTTGGCAGGAAAGCTGGGCTGGTATTGGGAACAGCTGATCGAATTTCTGCGGAAGACAGACAGCGTCGGTGGCAAAGTGAGGCTGCTCAACAAGGCGTCGGACGCGGAACTTCAGGCCCTCTACAAAGGCGCGATGTTCACCATTTACAATAGTCATTATGAAGGCTGGGGACTGCCGGTCACCGAAAGCCTGTCCTTCGGCAAGGTACCGGTGATCTCAAGGAATTCCGCATTGCTGGAATCCGGTGGGAAGCACGCGCTGTTTTACGAAACAAATTCCGAACCGAGCTTCGTCGAAACGATAAAAGACATTCTGCGGGATCCGGAGATTTTGCGGGAACGCGAAAAGCTGATCCACAGCGATCCGCCGGTCAGGCCTTGGGGCGAAGTGTTTGCAGAAACCCGCGATGTCATCCAGCGCGAATTTGCCAGTCGGGATAGCATTAGCCTGCCGCGTCCAGAAATTGCGCTCGGCAAACTCTATCGGTTCGGCCTCGTTCGGGACCGCGCCAATGAGCATGCGAGAAGCGCACGCGCCCCCTCAACCAACGACAGATCGTTTTCCGACTGGGAATTGACCGAAGACATGTTGCCGGACGCATCCCAGTGGTGGGATGCGGAGGATTGGGGCGTCTGGACGCGTTCGCGAACTGTGGACATGAAGTTGGATTTGGACCCTGGACTGCTTAGCCGCTCGACGTCTCAGGGAGATCTCATGCTCTTCCTGCAGCTCCGCGGTCACCGGCAAGAGACGGAGATTACCGCCGAGCTCAACGGAACGCCCCTTGAGCCATTCACGCTCGGCGCCCCTTTCGCTGGCCTGCCTGCGGAAACCGTGCTGAGCATCCCGATCTCAGCCGATATCATTCGGGACAACACCCTGGAACTAAGGCTCCAGCAATCCACACTTACGGATCTGGAGAAATTTACGGGTGGCCAAGACAGGCGGATTATCGGCGCGGGCATACGCTCTTTAATGCTCTGTCGGGAGCAAGACTTTGCGGCACGCCTATCTCTGCTGGAAGCGAGCGCCGGCTACAGCACAGTTGCCGTACTACCCGCGTCTGAAGTGGCCGCATCGGGCCGGGTCGAGCTTACGCAGAGTGACGAGGAAGGTGGCTTTCTCCGGCTAGGTGGCAAGCGCGCCGATATCGCCCACGCTCCTGAAGAACTGGCCAAGGCCGCAAAGGCCTTATGACGCTACTACTCGCGGACGATGGCCGCGGTGCAGTTTGGTACCGCTGGCGCGAAGCTGCGCGTAGATCTCTGCAGCAATGGCAATCGCCCGCTCCGCGCTCATCTGCGGAGGCGGAATTCGTTGTCGGCCATTTTCGCGTTCCCCGAACAACGGATCGCCCACGGGGAGCAATTCCTGAAAATATTCGAGCGCAACGCGGCGATTAGATTCCGACAGCTGGCCCATAAAGTCGGCCCGTTCCGCGGCGGGAAGATCGATCAAAGGCCCTTTAGAAAGGGCCTGGAGCGTGCTCACGATGCCGCGCCGCTGGTCGGAGGGCTGCAGATGGACATTCATGAGCCTTAGAAATTCCAGGCATTCCGCATCCAGACTTTCGTTCAGCACCTCGGGCCGTTCAAAATCCGGGCTGGAAACCAATCCGACGATACCCATGAAGTCGTCGATTAGACTGCCGTTCGAGAGAAAAGTTTTGCCGCACCGTCGAACAACAATATTTTCGCGGCCAAACACCCGGGCCCATCGAGAAAGGAGCTCCCAATAATCGTATCGAAATGCGATCGTCTCTGCATCGGGGATTTGCAGCGGCTGCGTTCCGCCATTCTTGACGTCGGTGGAGTGCGTACTGGCTAAAAAATCGTCCTGACGACGGAGGTAGGCAATCACCGTTATCTCAGTAAAGAAACGATCCAGAAATTCCAGCAGACGGTGAACTTCTTCATCGCTGCGTAGCCGTGATGAACAATGCTCGCCTGACATCACGACAGTCTGGGTGTGGTGTTCGGCAAGCTCCATTGAAAATTTTTGGCGAAAATCTCGGCGGAATGTCTCCCACTGCTCTGGATCGTTTATACGCAATTGGTCCCAAAGCTCGCTTCGGTTTCGCCGGGCAACCGCTGTCAGGGCAATATGGTTTTCGACACCGGGAGAGCGTGGATAGTACACCCCGCGCCTCTCCAGAGGCTCCCGGTTGGCGGCCATGAATTTCTGCAGAGAGGTGGTGCCCGTCTTTTCGGTTCCAATATGAAGGTACAGTTTCAAGAGCGAATGCCGGCCGTCGGTCCTCTCGTTGTTAACAGTGCGCAGCCAGCACGATCAAAGCGTGGCCGGGAACCAGTGTAGGATTGCTTGGAGGGGGGGAATAGTGGTCCGACGCCGCATTTTCGGGCAGTTCTCACAATTTTCACACGTACAATTTGGCAGAGTGGGTTGGGCCAGAGGATCGCAGGGGGTGTGTGGCCGCCGCTGCTTGAAGGCGGATCAGGGTTAACTTACGTTAGGACGTCTGCTTCCCAATGGGGGCGTCTCTTCAGTGCGGAACAGGGGTCCGGTTTTTGCGTTGCGCATGTAAGACGGGCAGTTCTAAGCGGGTTCGCCTTATGGTGCGAGGTCTGTTTCTGATGGTGCTGTCGGCGCTTATTGTCGCGCCGGCTACCGCTGGTGCTGCAAAAAACGTGGTTGGAGCAGCCTGGAATGCTTCCCCTGACTACACTCAGACAGCTGCCGGCCCGGTGGCCGCTCCGGCAGTCAGTTCCCCCGAGGTGCAGCGCGCCGTTGAACAGCGGCTCCGAGACAGCCTGACCCCGGAAATGCTCGGAAATTTTGGGCTGTTCATCTACGTTAGCAAAGCCCAAGTTGGACCTTGGGCGCAACGGATGTACGTGTTCCAGAAGGCAGGGGACGACCTTCTTATGCTCTACGACTGGCCCGTTTCGACGGGCCGGGAGACGGTAGAAGCGGATGCCCAGGGCGTTGAGCTTTCGACGACCACACCAGCCGGTTACTATGAAATCGATCCCAAGCGGATGTTCGAGAAGTATCGGTCCACTCAGTGGAACGAGCCCATGCCCTACGCCATGTTCTTCAACAGGATGGATCACGGGGTCCTGACAGGGCTCGCCATTCACGCGGCGGTCAACCAGTCTCAATTGGGGACACGTGCCAGCGCCGGCTGCGTGCGGCTGTCGCCGGACAACGCCCAGACCTTGTTCAGCATGGTCCGGGACAATTTCAAGGGACCCGTCCCGAAGCTGGCCTTCGACAAATATACCTCCACGACCATGAACAATGGCCTTCTCGTTCATGGCGAGACCGGCGGACTTGAGATGGTTCCGGGATATAGCGCCCTGGTGTATATCGACGAGTATGGTGGTGAGAATCTCGAGGCCCGCGCCTACTGATCGGCTTCACCGGATCGTTAAGCCCCTTTTCTCTCCTATCGTATTGAAACCAAATTGACTTTGCGCTGTTCATAGCCGCGCGGGTCTGGAGCATAGTGTCGTGGCAGGTGTTCGTCAGCTTTCAGTAGCGCTCATCCTTTTGGCGCTTGGACATTCTTCGGCTACGGCGGCCGCTGCCGGTTCGGGTGGGGGTAGTTACGTCATACGGTCGGCAACCTGGAGCGATGCGGACGAAAGAGAATACAGTGCATTCATTCAGGCCATTGGACGATCCGGCTGCAACAACGTCGATGCTTGTCTGAAGGGATCAGGCAATCCTTTCCGCAACTCCGACGGTCCCGACGTGAGGTTCTATTCCGATTGTGCCCAGTTACCGTACGTGCTTCGCGCTTATTTCGCCTGGAAGAAGGGCTTGCCGTTCTCTTACGAGAGCGGGATTTCACCGCGAGGCGCCACTTCCGACATCCGCTACTCGCAAACCGGCAACCAGGTCACCGGACGGACGGACGTCACCACCGGCAGCACCGGTGGTTACAGGCTGCTGCATACCTTAATCGCTGCAATTTCCACGGCCTCGTTCCGCATCCATCCAGATCTCGAGAATCCGAAGGAATCTGATTTTTACTCACCGGCCATTCGAGTTGGCTCGATCCGGCCCGGCACCGTGATCTACGATCCTGATGGCCACGTCGCGACCATTTACGAAGTCCAGCGCGACGGCCGCATCGAGTACATGGATGGGCACCCCGACAATTCGGTGACACGCGGTACTTACGATCTGCGCTTTGTGCGGGCCACGCCTGCCGTTGGCTCAGGCTTCAAGAACTGGCGCCCGGTGCGCCTCGAAGGTTACTCGCAAGGCGGCGATGGCTCGCTTCATGGTGGTCATATGGTGCTCGCCAGGAACGCCGACATTGCCGATTTCTCGGATACGCAATTTTATGGCAATGGCCCGCGCCCGAGCGATACCCAATGGGCGAACAGCACCTTTCTGCTGAACGGTGAGAGGCTGGATTATTACGACTATGTTCGCGCGATGATGGCCGGTGGCACGCTGGAGATGCATCCCGTGTCCGAGCTGACGGACATGATCGATGAAAAGTGCACGGATCTGCACGATCGCGCAACGGCGGTCGATCTTGCTATCGCCGCAGGCATCCAAAACCGGGCCGAGCCACCGCGGCTTCCCCGCAATATCTATGGCACTTCCGGCGATTGGGAAACGTATTCGACGCCATCGCGCGATGCGCGTCTCAAGACCGCCTTCAAAGAGGTGCGCGACAATGTGCTGCGGTTCATAAACATGTACCGAACCAGCAATCGGCATCTGGTCTACGACGGCAATGATCTGGTGGGCGATCTGCTTAACACCTACGACCGCGGGACTGCGCGATGCTCCATTAGTTACCGGCGAACCGACGGAAGTACTGTGACGTTGCCTTACGAAGAAATTCGCAAGCGTTTATTCAAGCTGTCCTTCGATCCTTATCAATGTGTTGAGCGACGCTGGGGCGCCACCGATCCTGCAGAGCTCTCCACCTGCCAAGACGGTTCTGAGAAGCGCGCGTGGTACGACGCCGAACAAAATCTCCGCAACCAGATCGACCGCACGTACGATGCGCGAATGGACTTCACGTTGGCGGATCTGAAAACGCCAGGGCCAGGCAAGGGTTGGGCGAATCCTCCCGACGTAGACGTCCGCAGTTTGCTCCTCAGTATGCGGGGAACACGTCGCGGCAGCGCATCGCTTGCGGATGCGGGTTCGGCAGGTCTCCCCGGTGCTGATCCAGCCGAGGGAGCGGCGCGCTTCGATCTGCAGGGGTGGCTTTCGCGGCGGGCCGCCGAATTCCAGGAATGGCAGCAGCGACGGTCTGCCCGCCAGCTCTGGGACGCGCCTGAGGCGCCGCGGATGGTCGCCATCCGCGCCGGAAGTTTCGTGATGGGCTCGCCGCCAGGGGAACCCGGCCGGTGGAAAACCGAAAGTCCACAGCATCCCGTAACGCTTGCGCACGATTATGCGGTCAGCGCCTATCCGATCACCTTCGACGAATGGGACGCGTGTGTCGCCGAAGGCGGCTGTCATGGCTACACCCCGTCGGATGACCGCTGGGGACGGGGTACTCGGCCCGTCGTCAATGTGAGCTGGGAAGACGCCCAGGCCTACATCGCCTGGCTGAACGCCAAGACCGGCCAGCGGTATCGGCTCTTATCGGAGGCCGAATGGGAATACGCTCAAAGAGCGGGGACCAGCTCCCCGTATTTTACGGGCGAAACCATCTCGGCAAGTCAGGCAAATTTCATGGAGCCGTCAGCCCAAAGCTCTGGACCACAGGGCCGCATGACCATGCCAGTCGGCAGCTTTCCGCCTAATGGATTTGGGCTCTACGATATGCAAGGCAACGTGTGGCAGTGGGTTCAGGATTGCTGGCACGACAGCTATTCCGGCGCGCCTGCTAACGGCTCAGCGTGGCTGAGCGGCGATTGCCAGCGGCGGGTGGTCCGGGGAGGGGCATTCAATCGCGAACGGACCTTTATGCGCTCGGCGACCCGGTATTGGATTGTGGGCCAACTTCGCTCCGCTCTGGCCGGCTTCAGAGTTGCCAAGAGCCTGAATTGAATGGACTTTTCGGTGGATATGTGGGGGATGATGGAGAATTTTATCATATGGACAGAGCTCCAACAGCTTTGCTAAGCTTTCGTGGAACGAACAGCTTTGGGTGGCATTGTTGCTGGGCCCAATGACTGAGCGACACGAGTGGCAAAAACTATTTACCGGCGCACCGAAAAGGGGTTGCGCATCTGACAAGATGGCCTTAAAAGTGAATCAACTCGAGGGAGACATGCCATGATCCGCAACTTTGTTGCCACATCAGCCGCTGCAGCGCTGATTCTGGCAAGCGTACCAGCGTTCGCTCAGTCGGGCGGCGCAAGCGGCGGCGCAAGCGGGGGAGCTACAATGGAGCAGCCCGCACCGCCGCCACCACCTGAGGCGCCTCCGCCGCCTCCGCCAGAGCCCGCTCCGCTGCCTCCGGGTCCGCCCGCTGGTGCCGCAAGCGCCGGCTTCCTTGGCGGTAACGGACTGCTGATCGCGGCCGGCGTCGCTGCTGCGATCGCTGTGATTGCAATTGCTGCGTCGAATAGCAGCAACGGTACGCACCACTAGGCTGCCGCGTTAGTGAAAAATGCCTGGCCCGTCTTGGGCCAGGCATTTTTTTTGCGGTCCCTGCCGCTGTCCTCCCAGGGCTGAAACCGCGCTCGCATCCACTTGCACAGCCGCCGTGCTCGTGCTGAACAGTGGGCCACTCAGGTCCGGGCGTTTTCCTGCGGTGATGTTCAAGAAACTCAGAACTCAAATGGAGGTGCTCTCGGCCCTGGCAATCCGGGAGATGCAGGGCAAGATGAAAGCCTCCCGTTACGGTTATGTCTGGCTGTTTATTGAACCTCTGTTCTATGTCCTGATCTTCCGTATCGCGATCAAGAGAGGATTGGGACAAACCGGGTCTATTGAGGGAATGACCCCGCTTATGTATGGCGTGCTTGGAATCATACCACTCTATTGCTGTTTCACGGCTATCCAGACGTATCCGACCATAGTCAAACCGTCCAAGCTGCTGGGTTTCTCGCGTGTGACGGTTATCGATTTGGCCATCGCGAACGGGGCTACGGCCTTCGCAATCTACTTCTTTCTTTTCTGGGCCGTATCGCTGCCGATCTCGATTTATGAGAACGCTTGGCCCCCACGCAACATTGTGCAGATCAACCTGGCTTTGATCGCCGGCTGGCTACTAGGAATGTCCACGGCGTTTGCCCTTAGCGGCCTCTATCGCGTTTTTCCAGGGATCAAGGGCTTTACCGGATATGTAATTTGGGGACTTCGCATGATCTCCGGTTACGTTTTCTGCGCTGCTCAGGTGCCAATGCAGTATTGGCCTTACCTGACGTGGAATCCGCTGCTGCACGTGACAGAATTGACCCGCTCCGGGTGGTTTGAAAGCTATGTCTCTCCCATCGCGAACCCCAGCTTCATTGCGGAGTGTATCTTGGGAATGACCCTGCTGGGGCTTTCAGTTGAGCGTTTCATGCGTCGGGTGCGGGAAGCATGAGTGTTGAACTGCGCAATGTTGAAATCCGCATCCGCGGTAAGCTGCAGCCGCTCGATTTCAAAAATATCAATTTCCGGATAGAACCCCAACAGCGGGTCGCTCTTCTTTGCCCAGATCGCGTTGGCCTTTCATCCCTTGTAGCAGTCATTGCCGGCATCCGGCGCCCTGATACCGGGAGGGTCATTCGCGAAGGCCGCCTTTCGTGGCCAATCCCGGACGCCAGTTTCTGTCATAAGCATCTGAACTTCGTCGGAAACGCCCGCTTCATTGCCAGGCTCTACGGTATGAACCAAAAAACCTTCATTCCTCAGGTGATCGAAACAGCAGGAATACAGGATTTGGCTGAAGAACGGTTGGACCGGTGCCCAAAAACGGTGCTGTCGCGCTTTGCATTTGCGCTGGGCGTCTGCGTGCCGTTCGATATTTACTTCTTCACCGCCACGAGCGCCGGTGAGAAGAGTGAGCAGGAAAAGTACCAACAGATCGTGGCGGAGCTTGGGCGCACCCATGGGATTATGGTCGCGGCCACCAAGGCAAAAGCCGCCGAACTACATTGCGACGAAGCTTTCCTCATCGACGGCCGCACCACGCATTACTATGACGACATGGAGGCAGCTGCCGACCATATGGCCCGGCTGGCGAAGCGTTCCCGTCCTGACGATGATGACGAGGTCGCCGAGGAGGAGGAGCAGGCGTTCGATGACTTTTGACCGATCTTCCGTTATGCTCAGCTGTCCGTCCAGTCAGCGACATAGGAGTTCTTCGTGTCCGATACGCTACGTGTGACTCCCCGCGTCCTGCCGCACGCGGACGGCACGTCCGCACGCGGTGCCGTGGGCAGTCTGGGTGGACGATTGTGGCGGCAGTTTCGGGAAACGTGGCAGCAAGTCCTTAGCCGTATTTCTTTCTGGACGGTGGTGGGTTTGTCGATCTGCCTCTCGACTGTCTACTATTTTGTATTTGCAGAATCCTTGTACGACTCACAAACCATCCTGAGCATTCAGAATAAGTCAGGCTCCAGCTCGTCGATGCTGGGAGGCATCCTCGGCAGCAGTGTGGGCGGTAGCCAGGTACAGCAGCTCTACGACTACATCATTTCTCCCGATATGCTGAAGCTGCTCGACAAGAAATATCAGCTCCGGAAATCGTATTCCTCGCCGCAGCGCAATCCGTTTTGGCGCCTGTGGTGGACATCCAGCGACGAATCCTTTCTCAGCTTCTACCAGAACATGATTGATGTCCTGCCGGATACGACCAACGGGCTGATTACGGTCGATGTGCTCGACTACAACTCGCACCGCGCACAGGCGCTGGCGACGGACATCATGCTCGAGTCGCAGCGATTCATTAACTGGCAGTCCGCCGTAATGCAGGCGCAGACGATGAAGTTCGCCCAGACCGAACTTGAGAACGCCGTGAAGGCCGTGGCTGCCGCCAAAGTGCCTTACGAACGAGAGGTCGCCGAGCTACGGCTCTCTGCTGCCCAGCAAGGCTTGGCCACCGCAACGGGCATAGCCAATCAGCAGCAGGTTTTCGTAATCCCGGTCTCCCGGCCGACATACCCGACCTATACCACGCGGCCGCAAAGGCTCTTGGATATCGCTGGGATCGCGCTGATGGTCGCGGTTGGCTATGCCGTCATGTTCCTGATGTGGGCGAATGCCCGCGATCGCACTTAGGGCGAGCGGGCTGGTATTCTACTGGGCTGACTTGAATTTGCCGCAAATCCAAGGCTTTGTTGGGAGCGGAGAGGGTTTCGTTGTGCCAGCACGCGGCACTTCAACTGGAGATCTTCGATGCTTTTCCGGACCCTTGCTGCTTTTATCCTTCTAGTCTCGGCCGCCCCTTCCCTCGCTGGGCAGTACACGCCCCAGGCCGGGGCAGCCGATAACCTTCCCGGGCACCGCCACGGACACGGGCAGCGAATCGGCTTGGCTCCGGAACTGAAGCTTCTCTGGCGGCGCGAAGAGAAGCCTCAGCTCAAGGCGCTCTCCAAGCAGGAGCGTCATGGATGGTTACGGTCACACTGGGCAGCCATGAGCGACAAGGAAAAGAAAGCCAAGACTGCCGAGTTGGAAGCGAAATGGAAATCCCTGCCGTCGACGGTGCAAACGGCTATGCTGGAGAAAATTCGCGACCGGCGCGAGGCACGGCACATGCGTCATGAGGAGCGTCGCCGGGATTCTAGCGGTGCGCACAACCAGGAACAGCATGGATAACCGCGCTCACGCGGTCCGCGTCGTGCGCTGATATTCAACCACGTTCCAGAACCGGGCCCGATGCGTTCCGAAGCTGCGGAAGCCGCGGCGATGGAGCTCGCGACCGATCAAAAAATTGAAATAGCCATGCGCAACGAGGACCACGGCGTCCTCGTTGCGGCACTGTTCGATTAGCAGGTCGGCCGCCTGCGCCGCACGATGTTTGGTCCTGCGATAATCCTCGATGTCCGGGTGAAAACCCGTGTGCCAGAGCACACGTGACACGATCGCCCACTTCGTTACTCGCATGCGCAGCAACGGGATACGAGGGCTTGCGAGCGGCGCTTCGACGAAAAGCGGGTCCACGACCAACTCGGCGTCCGGGGCGAGAATTCTGGCGCTCTCGTCGGCGCGCCTCTTGCCGCTGCTGAACACGACCGCCAGTTCACCCACCAGGTCCTGAAGCTCCTCTGGCGGCGCATCTCGCGGATCCAGACCCGCGGATTCATAGGCATCGATGTAGTCCCGGAAGCCCGTGTGACAGGTCCGCGGGGAGACGGGCAAATTGGGCCGGCCATGGCGGATCAGCAGGACGCGTTGGGTGTGGCCGCTGTTCGTCTGCACGGCGGTGAAATCCGAGTTGGCTGAAGCGCTCTTCAAATGTTGCGAGTCAGAGACCATGCGGTAGCATCGGCATTGCACGAGGAGAAGCGGCTGGCATGGGCCCTGGGGCATTATCCGAAAAAGTCGCAATCGTCACGGGATCGGCGAGTGGAATAGGCGCGGCAACTGCAAAGATCCTGTCCGGATATGGCGCCAACATCGTCCTCAACTACAGCAAGAGCGCATCGGACGCCCAGCAGGTTATGCAGGAACTCCGCGATAGCGGCAAAGGGGCCCTTCTGGTGCAGGCGGACGTCTCTCTCGATGCGGAATGCCGCAAGCTGGCTACCGCGGCGGTGGAGGCGTGGGGGCGGATCGACATTCTGATCAACAATGCAGGCACGACAAAATTCGTGAGCCATGGCGACCTTGAAGGTCTCTCCTCGGAGGATTTTGCGGCCATCTACGCTGTCAACGTGATTGGCCCATACCAAATGATCCGCGCGTGCAGAAGCGCACTGAAGCAGCGGGGGGACGGCTCTGTGGTAAACGTCTCTTCCATTGCCGCCATGACGGGTCTCGGCTCCTCGATCGCCTACGCAGCGTCGAAGGGCGCCCTCAACACCATGACCCTGTCGCTTGCACGCGCACTCGCGCCAGAAATTCGGGTGAATGCCATCTGTCCTGGCTACGTCGCGACCCCATGGTTCACGAGACGCTTTGGAGAGGAATCTGCGGGGCGTCTGGCGGCCAATGTTGCGGATACCAACCCTCTCAAGGCAGTCGCATCGGCTGAGGACATTGCGAACACCATTGCCTTTCTGGCGGGCCCCGATTCAGGCCAGATCACCGGCGAAACGCTGCTCGTCGATAGCGGCACGCACCTCAACATCGCGGCGGGGCTTGCCCGCTGAAGAGCCTCACGGGCGGCAAATGGAGTGCCTGCCGGGCTGCCGCTGCTGGGGGGCGAGCGAATAAAGCAACCTGAGCAAGCACTCCGGCGGCCGTAGGTGCGACCGCAGATCGGGGACGCGCGCGAAGCTTCAACTATTCCCTAATGCCGAGCTGTGATAGTCTCGGGCAGTTGTCGCTTGTTGCGCGCGCGGGCCGGACCGGGCCGGTTTCTCGAAGGGGTTCTGATCATGCGGAGTATTTGTTTCGGCCCTGCGGCCATTGCCGTGACTTGTCTGCTTTGGAGTTCGATGGCAGCCACGGCCGCTGGCGCCCTGACGGTCGACAAAGCCACCATCCTCGCGGAACACAACAAATATCGGGCTGCGGTGGGGGTGCCGCCGCTTACCTGGTCGGACAAGCTCGCCGAAGGGGCGCAACGCTGGGCCGATACCATGGCAGCCCTCGACAAGCTCCAGCACAGTCATACGCCCGGCGTTGGAGAAAATCTGGCCTATCTTTCGGAATTCCACGCCAACCTGCCGGACATGATCGGCCTTTGGGGAAGAGAGAAGGCCTACTTTCAGCAGGGGACTTTTCCGGACGTCTCAAACGACGGAAACTGGCTCGATGTTGCGCACTACACGCAAATGGTATGGCGGCGGACCACGCAGGTGGGTTGCGGCATCGGCAACAACGGGAAAAAGGATTTTCTGGTCTGCTGGTACAGCCCGCAGGGAAACTACATCGGGCAGGTGCCGTACTGAAGGACTGGTCGGAGAGAGAGGATTCGAACCTCCGGCCCCTAGCTCCCGAAGCTAGTGCTCTACCAGGCTGAGCTACTCTCCGAATTCCGCGGGAAGGCGGCCTTATAGCGGCGCTCTCGAGACTCGGCAACGCCGCCGCTTGCGTTGAATCCTCCGACCCGGTCAGTATGGTCCACCGCCATTTGGGGCGTCGCCAAGCGGTAAGGCACCGGATTTTGATTCCGGCATACGGAGGTTCGAATCCTCCCGCCCCAGCCAATCTGCAGCAACCGGCTGCCTTTGGGCCCGCCGGACGCCATAGCTGCGTTAGGGAAAATTCAGACTTTGCCGCGAAAATTTCTTGCATGGCGGGACCGTGGGCCTATATTCGAGTCGTTCCGGTGACGGAACAAAGCGGCGCGACGGCCTTCCGTCCGCTGCTTTTTTCTTAAAGCCGCGTCCGAAGCCAAAGGAGGGCGATCGACGCATTGGGTGTCAACGCTACTTAGAGGGTAGGTGCCAGAATGGCTCGACTCGAACTCGTAGCGGCGATCAAAGAAGTAAAGGGCGCTCGCGCCCGCGCTTCCGCGAGGACCGTTCCGGTTCCTGCTCCCTTAAGGGATGAGGACCAAAAGGATCACTTCATCACCCGCAACGGTCTGACCTTTGCGGGAAGTCACCTGATCATCGATCTGTGGGAAGCCGAAGGGCTCGACGACAGAGACAGGATTGAAAAGGCGCTGATCGACGCGGTGAACGCCGCGGGCGCGACGCTGCTGCACATTCATCTGCACACCTTCACGGAAGGCGGCGGGATTTCCGGCGTGGCCGTGCTGGCGGAAAGTCACATTAGCGTGCACACTTGGCCGGAGCGCGGCTATGCGGCCTTCGACGTCTTCATGTGCGGAGACGCCGAGCCGAAGAAGGCGCTCCAGGTCTTCAAGCGGGCGTTCAGGCCCGGCCGCATGGTCGTCGGCGAGCACAAGCGCGGCGTGCTGTAGCCGAAGCGGCCTTTTGCTTCGGTAAGCGATGAACAAAAAGGGCGACGCAATCGCGTCGCCCCTTCCGATGCTTCTCAGCTGCTGGATTAGCCGCGGAACGGACGCAAAGCGCCCGGCACGGGACCGCCCTTGCTGTGATGCGGCGCGCGATGGCGCGGCGCATGGCGCGGGCCGCCGCAGGAGTAGGAATCCTGCCCATATACGACCTCGTTCGTGACATCAGTAAACGTGTTCGCGCCGATGGAATTCTGGCCTTCAGGCGGCCCGCTCAGGATGCCGACGCAGGCAACCGTGACCGTGTTGCCGGAAACCGTGTTGCCGATGCCCGTGCCGCCGCAAAGGCCATCGAGGTGAATCGCAGACTCACCTGAGGTGTTGGTGACCTTGTTGGCACTGATGGTGTTGTAATTGCTGCAGGCATCGATCGCATCGAACTCGGAGGTGTTCTGGACGGTGTTCTTGGCGACATTGATGAAATCGTCGCTGATGCCGTCGGTGTAGAGTCCCACGCCGGCAAAAGCGGCGTTCGAGATCTTGTTGCCGGTGACCTGCACGAGGCTGGTAGCGGTTCCGTTCACCGCATCCAGTGCTATACCGTACTGTGCAGAATCGATCTTGTTCTTGGTGACCGACGGCGGAGAGGCATAGGCCGCAGAGTCGATTCCATAGAGGAGAATCGCCGACGAGCCATAGGTCTCGGGCGTGTAAATGAGCTGGCTCACATTGTTGGCGTGAACCGATGCGATCGCGCCGTAAGCCACCTGGATACCGTTCTGGGCGATGACATCGGTAGGACCGAGGCCGACAACTGTGTTTTTGGCAATCGTGCCCGCCGAAGCGGCCTCGTTCATGGTGATGCCGTTCTTGTTGAAGTTGGTCACGGTATTGCCGGTGATGTTCACCGCGCCCGTTCCCGCCGTCTGATTGCTCACGAAAATTCCAAGGCCGCTCTGGCAACCCTGATAACCTTGAGGAAGCAGCTGGTTTTTGACCGTGTTGCTGACGATCGCGCCGGCGGCATTGCGGTAGAAAATGCCGATCAGCTGGAGCCCGCAGGTCTGCACATTGTTCCCGCTGCCGTCGACGACGATGTTTTTGATCGTGACCTTCGCGGTCGTGTCAGGCTGGACCAAAATCTGCGCCGCGGCCGGTGAGCCGCTGAGGGTCGTGGTGTTCTGAACCACGCCGCCCTGCGGTACCGTGACGCTGGGAGATGCCATTCCTGTGACTTTCCGCAATGTGAGATTGCGGGTGATCACAACCTGCTCGGGATAGCTCCCTGGACAGACTGCCACCGTGTCGCCGGCAAAAGCCGCGTCCACGGCGGACTGAATGGTGGGGAAATTTGGCTGGACGTCTGTGCAGCCACCGACTTGCAGCGTCCGCGCACTGGCGGCATGGCCACACAGCGCAAGGCCACCGGCCAACGCCATCAAAAAATATTTGTGCTTCATGGAAACCTTCACTTCGCCTCCTGGAGGACTAGTTGCAATGAACAAGGACATTGGCTTTGTTGACGGCGCTTAACAGCCGAGGAAACAGAACTACCCGAGGCAGCCCAAGCTGGGCAGCCTGCTGGGAAAATCCTGCTATCCGCTTGAATAGCCCCGTGCCGTGTCTCACAAGGGGTTAAAGGAGGCGACGATCCAGAGTCAACAGAATGAAGCGGGATCTTTCATTACACTGCTAAAGAAGCTTACTTCGCCTTTTGTTATGTACGCGCCTCCAGTTCTCTCGCGCCAATTTCCGCTGCGCCAGACTAGGGCGTGGTAATAAAGGCATTTTATCCTGCTTCCACGCCGTCACTGCGATGTTTTATGATGGGTTTTTCGGGACCTCGGGACGAGCCATGAACAAGCCAGCCAAAGTGTCCGGACTCGTGTGCCCCGCCTTTGTGTCCGACGCGAAGGCGGAATTTGACGCGCTGGTCGCTCGGCATCCGGGTATCGAATTCGTGGACGCCGTCGTCGTCGATCTGTGCGGCACACTCCGGGGCAAACGCCTGCCGATTTCAGAGGCGCACAAGCTGTTCGAAAGCGGGCTGCAGCTGCCGCACTCCATCTACCTGATGGACGCCCGCGGCGAGATGACGAACCCGTTCGGCCGCGGCTTCGGCGATGGCGATCCCGACGGCACGGCGTGGCCCGTTCCCGAAACGGCGCGGCGCGTTTGGGGCCATGATCCGATGCGGGCGCAGGTCTTTCTCACCTTGCGAAACGAGGCCGGGGAAGCCGACCCTGCCGAACCGATTTCAGCGCTGGAACGGGTGCTGGATTTTTACCGCGAGGCCAAGCTCACGCCTGTGTGCGCCCTTGAACTGGAATTCTATCTAATCGATCCCGCGCGTCTCGATGATGGAGGTCCGCAGCCGCCGCTCGATCCGCGCACGGGGACACGCGAAAGTACAGCGTCAGTCTACGGTGTCGACGATCTGGACCGTTTTCAGGCTTTTCTTTCGTCTCTCGCCGATGCCGCTGAGCATCAAAAGGTGCCGGTCAGCGCAACCAGCAAGGAGTATGCGCCGGGGCAGTTCGAAGCCAATCTCAAGCACCAGGATGATGCCCGGCGAGCCGCTCATCATGCCGTGCTGCTCACCCAGATCGTCAAGGCTGCCGCGCGCGCGAACGGCTTCGAGGCGAGCTTTATGGCAAAGCCTTACTTCGACCGGGCTGGCAACGGTCTTCATATCCATTTGAGCCTGCTGGATCGAAATGGGCGAAACATCTTCGACAACGGAGCTTTGGAGGGCTCCGAGCGCTTGCGCCACGCGATTGGCGGTCTTCAGGCGGCTATGCCCGAATCGATGGCGCTGTTCGCACCGAACCTGAACTCTTACCGGCGCTTTCAGCCCGACATGTTCGCGCCTGTAAACCGCCGCTGGGGGGTGAACAACCGCTCCGCTGGCATGCGCGTGCCGGCGGGAGCGAGCGACGCGCGACGCATCGAACACCGCGTGGCGGGCGCGGACGCCAATCCCTACCTCGCACTCGCTGCAGTACTTGCCGGCGCCCACTACGGACTGGAAGCCAAGCTGGATCCGGGGCCGCCGGCGGTCGGAAATGTTTCACGCGATCCCGATATTGCGCTGCCCTTCACGATAGATGATGCGCTAGAGCGGCTGGAGGATGCCGCAATCCTGCCGGGCTATTTCGGCGAAGAGACGCTTGCGTTGTATCGCGAAACCAAGCGGATTGAGGCGCAGCGCGTCCGCCGTGTGATTCCTCCGATCGAATACGACTGGTACCTCTAGGCGCCGCGCAGGCGGATTTCGGCCGTGGCACCCTCGCCCGGCTTGCCCGAAATCGTCAGTGTTCCGCCCATGCGGCGGATAAGGGAGCCGGCAATCGCCAGCCCCAGTCCTGTGCCGGTCCGCATGCCGGGCCGATCGAAGCGCACAAAAGGCTGACCGGCTCGCGCCCGCTCCGTCGCGCTAAACCCTGCGCCGTTGTCCTGCACCTGCAACAGCACGTTCTGCCCCTCCGGGCGAATTCGCGCACTGACCTGCCCCCCCGCGCGGGTATATTGCAGGGCATTGCCAAGCAGATTGCCCAGCGCGCGCTTCAGCGCGGCCGCGTCGGCCTGCGCCGAAGCCGTTTCCGGCGCGGTTACCGAGATCCGAATCTTTTGCGCAAAGGCGAGCCCAGACAATTCGTCGGAGATCTGGCGAACCACTGCCGCGATATCGATCATCTCCAGCTTGATCGGCTGCTTGCCCGCTTCCAGCGCTGCGAACTGCAGGACCTCGTCGATGCGCGCATGCAGCCTGCGTCCCGCTTCGTTGATATCGTGAGCGTATTCTTCGTATTTTGGGTGTCCCGGTTTGCCGAAGAGCCCATGCTCGATCACCTCGGAAAATCCGATGATGGCGTTCAGGGGGGTGCGCAGCTCGTGGCTCATGTGGGTGATGAATTCGGCCTTGGAGCGCTCGGCTTCTGCGGCGCGACGCTCCGCATCGGCCAGCCGGATCAGCAGTTTTGCTTCCTCATTGCGTTTCGCCCTGAGAAGGCGATCCGCGGAATGCGGCCGGGTGCGCCGCTCCAGCTCTCGCACAAACACAACGGCAAGGCCGGCGCCGGCGAAGGCCGGCCCGAGGATAAAGAAGAAATACAATGGCAGCGCGCCATACCAGCCGCTCAGGGCTTCGCCGACCTGCACCGAAGCGCCCGCAGAAACTGGCCAATTCTTCAGCGATGCGAACGCGAGCAGGCGTCCGCCGCTCCGCATCGGCAATGTTCGGGTCTGTGGCGACATTCCATCCAGCGTGAGCGCATCGCCGGGCGGCAGTTCGCGCCAATTCCGGCCCAAAGCGAGGATATCGCCCTGCGGCGTGGCGAGCAGATCGTCTTCCATGGTGGCTTGGGGAAACAGCCGGTCGCCGGCGAGCTGCACCAGCACCAGACGGCCGTTCTCCGCGAACCCCAAGACTATACTTCGGCCGGCATTGGCGGAGAATACCGTACGGTCGCGAGCGATACGCGAAAGCGTCGCAGAATCGAGCGGCAGCAAATCCTTCGGCCTGCGCTTCAACTCGAACAGTAGCCTGCCGGCACGATCAAGCACGGCGACGTTTTGCAGCGCGGGACCGCCGGCTTCGGAGAGCGCCGCCGACGTCTCCGTGCCGGGATCGGCATTGGCGAAGGCGGCGCCGAGCGCGGCATAGCGGTCGAATGTGGCGGTGAAATCCGACGCAAGTTCCTGCGCGCGTCGGGTTTCGATCGCCGCGGCCTGGCCCAGCGCATGCTCATGGTCGCGTCGCATCTGGATCACCGCGGCCGAAACGAAGCTGCCGAAAATCAGCAGGATGGAGATGAGAACCGTCCAGCGCACATGGCGCGTGGCGGCTTTCGTCGCGCCGGAAAAGGCGCGGCCGACGGCGTGCACAGGAGAAAGGGCGAGAGAAGTCATCTGCGAATCGCCCGCGATTCGTTTCGCGATCAGGATAGGAGGGAAAGTCCCGCTGTCGACGCCGGACGTTCTGTTTTGTTGTGATCAACCCTTGGGCAACCCAGAACCCATGCTTGTGTGACAAAACCCCGAAGCGGGGCTTCGGGGTCTTGCATATCCATCACGGAGAATTGGTTGCGGGGCTAGGATTTGAACCTAGGACCTTCAGGTTATGAGCCTGACGAGCTACCGGGCTGCTCCACCCCGCGTCATGTCGGGGCGGATATAGGGTGCTGGACGACGCATGTCCACCCTTCTGAACTCCCAGATACCGCCTCACCCACCTTGCGCTAACGCGCCAGGCCACGCATTTATCGATTGCGACAAGCCGGACCGACCATGCCGAGCGAGTACTACGCCCTGTGCTTCGATGCCATTCTTGGCCGCAACCAGCTGGTGTTCACCTATCGCGACCGGCGGCGCGAGGTTTGCCCGCACGTACTTGGGCAAACGAAGGGCAACGAGATGTTGCTCGGCTACCAGTTTGCCGGCGAGACCAGCGGGACACTCCCTCGCGGGGGCGAATGGCGCTGCTTCCAGGTGGCGGAAATCCACAGCATCGAAATGCGCCAGGGCGAATGGCATACCGGAGACGGCCATTCGCAATCGCATAGTTGCGTGGGCGAGGTCGA
>DATIEM010000169.1:0-7483 GCA_035455725.1 Rhizomicrobium sp.
TTTCACCTTGCCTTTCCCGTTCGCGATCTCGCCGAGGCGCGCGCGTTTTACGGGCAATTGCTTGGCTGCCGGGAAGGCCGATCCTCGGACGAATGGGTCGATTTCGACTTTTTCGGCCATCAGATCGTCGCCCATTTAAGCCCCTCTGAAACGGGCGCGGAAGGGCATAATCGTGTTGACGGTGAAGATGTCCCGGTGCGGCATTTTGGTGTCATCCTGGAAATGCCGGAATGGCGGGATTTGGCGGCCCGGCTGGAGGCCGCCCGGCTGGATTTTCTGGTCCGGCCGGGGGTGCGGTTCGAAGGTCAGCCGGGGGAGCAGGTCACCTTGTTCATCCGCGATCCCTCTGGCAATGCCCTGGAATTCAAGGCCTTCGCCGATGACGCCATGGTGTTCGCACAGTGAGGCCGGACCGCCCCGAGCTGGTGGCCATGTGGCTGGGGGCCGTTTCGACGGCCCTTCTGCTGGGGGCGCTCGGCTTCCAGTACCTGGGCCACCTGCCGCCCTGCGAAATGTGCATGTGGCAGCGCTGGCCCCACTTGGCCGCGGCGATTGTGGGCATTGCTGGCGGGTGGGCGATCAGCCGCACGGCGCGGCGCCACCCCTTGGCCGCGCCCCTGGCCTTCCTGACGGCCCTGCTGGTGGCCATTTCCGGACTGATCGGCGCCTATCATGCCGGGGTGGAATGGCACTGGTGGCCAGGCCCCAGCCAGTGCACCGGATCGGCCATGAAGTACACCGGCACGCTCGACCTCAACGCGCCCGTGGTGATGTGCGACCGCGCCGCTTGGCGCCTCTTTGGGATTTCGATGGCCGGCTACAACGCGATTATCTCGCTGGCTGCCGCGGCCATCGGCGTGGCACTGATCCTGCGCAGCCGGAGAAGTGCGTGACTTCGCGAGGTCCGCGGCCGGCCGCGCCGGGCGTGTCGGCGGAGAAGGACATCGAAGCGATGATCCGCGTCGATCATGCTGGCGAATACGGCGCGGTGCGCATTTACGAAGGCCAGCTCGCCGTTTTCAACGCGCGGAACAGCACCTCGAAAGCGGCCGACGCCATTCGGGCCATGGCGCAGGCCGAAGAGCGACATCTGAAAACGTTCGATCGACTCGTGACGGAGAGAAAGGTCCGGCCGACGGCGCTGGAGCCGGTGTGGCGCATCGCCGGCTTCGCGCTGGGCGCCGCCACGGCCTTGATGGGCGAGAAAGCGGCAATGGCGTGCACGGCGGCGGTGGAAGAAGTGATCGACGAGCACTACGCCTCGCAACTCACCCGGCTGGGCGGCGATGCCGAGCTGAAGCAGACGGTGGAAGAATTCCGCGGCGAAGAAATCGCGCACCGCGATGAAGCGCTGGCACACGGCGCGGAGCAGGCGCCGGGTTATCGCCTTTTAAGCGATGCCATCAAGTCCGGCTGCCGGCTGGCCATCAAGCTCTCCGAGCGGATTTGAGCGACACGCGCCACGAGAAACTTGCTGCGGCCGCCAATCCGCGCCGTGCCGCGCAATCCGATGCAGGGCCGCTCGCGCAGATGTTCGCGTCCGCCTTCATGCACGATCCGGTGTTCGACTGGATTGCGCGGCCGGCGCCCGCGCGTGGGGCGGCGCTCGAACGCTTCTTCCACTGGGTGCTCGCCGTGCGGGCCATTCCGTTCGGCGAAGTCTGGATGGCCGAGGATGCGAGCGTTTGCGCGGCATGGCTGCCGCCCGATGCGCCCGCCAGCCCCGGCGGATTGCTGGAGCAGGTGAAGCTGCTGCCGATGTTCGTGCAGCTGTGCGGCTTCTCGCGGCTACTGCGCGGGCAGGCCATGGCCGATGCGATGGAGAAGAACCATCCGCAGGCGCGGCATTACTATCTCTCCTTCATCGCCGTGGCACCGGAGTTCCAGGGCTTGGGCCTCGGCTCTGCGATGATGGATTCCACGCTCCGGCGCATCGATATGAGTGGCTCGGCCGCCTACCTCGAGAACTCCAATCCGAAAAACACCCGTCTTTACCAGCGCTGCGGCTTCGCAGCGCGGAAGAATATCGCGCCCAAAGCCGCCCCGCCGCTGCTCGCCATGTGGCGCCCGGCACGCGATTAGCGAAGCGCGCCGGAAATCTGGTCCATGGTGGGCGCCTTCGTCCGCGCGGTGAGGTAGGCGTAGAGCGGGTCGATCTCCCAATCCATCAGAATATGGAAGCGTTGGCTGGCGAGCGGCGCCATGACCTTCAGCCGCCGGCCGTCCGCGCTCCAACCGTGGCGCATGAGATCGAAGAACTGCGAGCGGGTGTAACGCGTCACCACATTGAGATCTGGCACGCGTCCGTCCGCCGAGCCGTTCAGCTCCGTGCCATGGCAGGCGCCGCAAGAGAACATGGCGATGTAGCGGCCGCCGGAATAATGCGGCCCCAGGTCGATTGCCGGCATTTGCGTTTCTGACAGATCGGCCGCCGGCTGCAGTTCGCCGCGCGCAATCTTCTGGCGTGCGGTTTCTCCGAACTGTGGTGGCGGTGTCGTGGCGCCTTTCGGCTTCAACGCCCGCAGGTAACCGAGAATCGCCGCGATGTCCGCGTCGCGGACATACACGTAGGCCTGCGATGGCATCACCCACAGGCTGCTGGCATCGGGGCGCAGGCCGCGGCGAATAGCGCGATCGAAATCCTCGTCGGAATAGCGCGGGATAAGCGCGCGCAGATTGCTGGCGAAAATGGAAACGGGCAGGCGCAAGCGCTTGCCTTCGAGATCGGCGCCATGGCAGCCGGTGCAGCCCGCCAGCCGCACCATGCGCGCGCCTCTCTCAATTGCGGATGAAGCGGAATCTGCCACCACCAGGCTGCGCGGCAGCGTGTATCGCCGGTCCAGAATGGCTTCCGACAGCAACCACACGTAGGCGGGCCGGCCGTAGATGAACGCGAGCAGGGCAATCGCAGCCGCTACTCCGCTCCAGATGAGCCAGCGAATCATTCCCGCCCCATAGCGCACGCGCCACTATGTGACACGGCTCCATGCCGCACAATCAGCACCCGGCTTTCCTTCCAGCTTTTCCACTGAGCGTTCTTCCGCTAATGACTTTCCGATCGAGGATGTCGAAGTAAGGGAATGTAATGGACGAACAGATTTCGTGGCCGCGCAAGACGCGTGAAATGCACAGCCATCACTTCGATTCCACCGTCTGGAACGACTTTCCGTTCCGCGACGATGACATCGTCATTGCCACCTTCGGCAAGTCCGGCACCACGTGGATGCAGCAGATTGTGGGCCAACTCATTTTCCGCGGCGACGACAATCTTGCGGTGTCGAAGCTCTCACCGTGGCTGGACCTGCGCTTTCCTCCCAAAGCGGTGAAATTTGCCGGGCTTGAGACGCAGCGGAACCGGCGCTTTATCAAGACGCATTTGCCGGTGGATGCGCTCGTGTTCAATCCACAGGCCAAATACATCTACATCGCGCGCGATGGGCGGGATGTGCTCTGGAGCCTTTACAACCATCATGCCCGAGCTAACCAGAAATGGTACGACGCGATGAACGGGCCCGGTCTGGTGGGCGAGCCGGTGCCGCGCGTCGACATGGACGTGGTGCCGTATTTCCGCCGCTGGCTGGAGCGCAACGGCTATCCATTCTGGTCCTATTGGGACAACGTGCGCAGCTGGTGGGGTGTTCGCAGCCTGCCCAACGTGCTGCTGGTGCATTACGCAAATCTGAAGCGCGATCTGCCGGGGCAGATGCGGCGCGCGGCGGACTTTCTCGACATCGACATCGCCGAAGGGGAGTGGCCGGGAATCGTCGAGCGCTGCACCTTCGATTACATGAAGAAAAACGCCGCCAAGGCGGCGCCGCTGGGCGGCGATATTTTCGAAGGCGGCGCAGACAGCTTCATCTTCAAAGGCACTAACGGCCGCTGGCGCGATCTCCTCAGCCAGGAAGACGTGGACGCGTACGAGGCTCGGGCGCTGAAGGAGCTCGGTCCGGAATGCGCGCACTGGCTCGCGACCGGCGAAATGTCAGGCGCCTAGCGGCCGCCCGCGTATCCACTGCGACAACAGCCACTTCTCTCCGGAAGCGGGTGCCAATCCCGCATGCAAGGTGCGGCGGTCGGGGGCGGCGGAGGGATCGACGTTGTGAAAGAACAGCGCGCCGCCGGTGGGGCAGCGGAAGCGCTGGTTCAGCAGCGCGAAATCCGTTTCGGCACCGCTGTAATCGTCGTTCAGATAAATCAGGAAGGTGCCCACGCGCTGGCCCTTGGCGGCGATTTCCTGCGCGTGGCCCGGCAGCGCGGGATCGAGGAAATCATAATGCCGACTGAACTGCTGGCCGGCCGCATAATGGAGCACATTGGTGTGTTCCAGTGCATGCGGCGCGAATCCCGCCGCGGCGGCAATGCGCGCCCGCGTGAGCAGCAGCACGAGATCCAGCGACAACAGATCGAACTCGAAAGCGCTGTTGGTGCGAGCCTTGTCGATCGCGTCCATTCCGGTCGCCGCGAATACGCGCGAGCGCCCAAGCCGCGATCGCGCGCGCTCGATCAGCCAGCCGCAAACACGCGGCGGCAGAAAGGAATCGCGCAATTCGATGCGGGGCTGCGCCAGGACCTGGCGCAACTCCGGCAGGCGATACCAGGCCTTCAGATCGATACTGCGCCGCAGCCGTCCCCAGACATCGGGAGCTGGAGCCGGCCGCTCCGCTTCTTCGAGCAACGCGGGAGCGCCAAGCACGATTAGTTGACGCTGCGCAGGCGCCCAGCCTGATTCCGCGGACTGCTGCAGATATTCCAGCGCTTTGGTCCAGTCCCCGAACGAATGCGCGCCGAGACCGATCAGAACGGCCGCCATGGCGGCCGCCTCGCCATCGCCCTGCTGCGCCGCTGCCGCGATCACGGCTGCCCCGCGCTGCGGATCGGCGGGCACTCGGTCGCCGACGAGCAGCCGCTTGCCCTGTTCCGTAAGGGCGCCAGCCTCGGTCGCGTTCGCCTTCAATTCCATCCCGCAAGCCTACACAGTTTGGCGAAGAGAGGCGAACCGCGCCACTTCAGGCGTGACCTCGGCATCACATCGCGCTACATAGCGGCCAGAAACTGCGAGGACAGCCTGCTGGCCGACCGCTTCCGTATTTCGAACGCAAGACCCGCGAATGCGGCGGGCTGGCGGCTCGTTGTCGCCACCCTGTCGCTGATTGCTTTCGCCGTTCAGAGCTACATTACCCAAACCCACATTCATCTTGCGCCGGCCGCGACCAAAACGGTGATCGCGTACGGCCTGAATGCAAAGACCGTCGCAGCGGCTCAGCGTGGCACGCCTGACAAGCACCCGGCCAACGATGAGCCGGTGAAATGTCCGCTGTGCCAGGCGGTGGGATATGCCGGCCATTTCGTCACGCCCTCCGCCACCGCGGCGATGCTGCTGCCCACCGCGGCCGTCTCCATTCTGCCGCTTCTCCTGACAGCCATTTCGCCACACGAAACGCCCTCGCATATCTGGCAGGGCCGCGGACCACCGACCTCCTGACAATCGATTTTTTGTGCCGTTCGCCCGCGCGCGTGCGTGTCGCGCGGGGGCGCATCCATCGTCTGGAGCTCTTCATGCAACGAACAGTGACTTCTGCCGCGCTTGTCGCGGCCTTTGCAGGATTTCTGGCGACCCCTGCGTTCGCCGACGAGGCGTCCGACCTCGCGGCCATTCGCAAACAGCTGAACGCCATGCAGCACGAATACGAAGCGAAGATCAAAACTCTCGAGAGCCGGCTCGCAAAAGCCGAACGCGATGCCAAGGCGGCTCGCGCGGTTGCGCAAGCGGCGACGAAGCATCAGGCCGTGGCCGCCCCCGGCCCGCAGCTCCCTCCGGAGCAGGTGGCGCAGGAAGCACCTCCGCCTCCGCCGGCCGATACCTCCGCCGAGTCAGCGCCCATTCCGGAGCAGTCGCCTCTGCCGCCGCCAACGCCACCCGCATCGCAGAACGCCTTCAATCCCGGCATCGCGGCGGTGCTGAATGGATTCTACATGGCCGCCTCGCAGGATACCAAGAATGCGCAGATCGCCGGCTTCGCGCTGGGCGACGAAGCGGGCCTGCCGCCCCGCGGCTTCTCGATCGGAGAATCCGAAATCTCCTTCGCGGCAAACATCGATCCTGAGCTGGCGGGCTTTCTCGATATCTCCTTCGACGACCAGAACAATCCCAACGTCGAAGAGGCGTACATCACCTCAAAAGACCTGCCCTATGGACTGACTATCAAGGCAGGCCGCTTCCTGTCCGGAATCGGCTACATCAACGAGCGCCACGCCCACGACTGGTCGTTCTCCGATGCGCCGCTGCCCTACCGCGCTTTCCTCAACAATCAGTACGGCGATGACGGTGTGCAGCTGCGCTGGCTGGCGCCGACCGACATTTTCCTGGAGCTGGGCGCAGAGCTGTTCCGCGGCGATTCCTATCCCGCCGCGGGTGCGGCTCATGCCGGCGTCGGCACCGCCACCGCCTTCGTCCACACAGGGGACGACATCAACGAAAGCAGCTCATGGCTGGCTGCGCTGTCCTACCTTCACAGTCGCGCCGAGGAGCGCACGACCGACGATCCGCTATCGGGGGGCATCGACCGTTTCACCGGCAACGACGACCTCGGCATCCTGAGTCTCGTCTACAAATGGGCCCCGGGCGGCAATCCCACCGTTGAAAACCTCGTTGTCTCTGGCGAGGGGTTCTATGGCCGCGAGCAGGGATTATTCGACGATGTGCCGATCTCGCAAACCCGCAACGGCTTCTATGTGCAGGGCGTCTATCAATTCCGGCCGCAATGGAGCTTGGGGCTGCGCTACGCCCAGGTGAACGCGTCGGGCGTCAGTCCGCTGCTGGCCGACACGGAGCTGGACGATTTCGGCCACAGTCCGCGCGCCGAGACCGCGCTGCTGGAATATGACACCAGCGAATTCGGCCGATTGCGCCTGCAGTACACACACGACGATGCACGGCTGGAACCCGACGACGAACTGCTGCTGCAATACACTGTCATCTATGGGCCGCACGGCGCCCACCGCTACTGAAGGAGAAGACGCACATGCGAAAAATTCTGATCGGCGCCGTACTGCTTTGCGGCCTCGCCGCGACCCCGGCCTATGCCAACCTCAATGTCTTCGCCTGCGAGCCGGAATGGGGCGCGCTGTCGAACGAGGTCGGCGGCGACAAGGTCTCCGTTTACAACGCCACCACCGGCGCGCAGGACCCGCACCAGATTCAGGCGCGCCCGAGCCTTATCGCGAAAGCGCGCACCGCCGACATCACGGTGTGCGAAGGCGCCGAGCTGGAGATCGGCTGGCTGCCGATGATTGTCCAGCAGGCGAACAACGGGAAGATTCAGCCGGGCCAGCCCGGCTCGTTCGAGGGCACCCGTTATGTGCACCTGCTGGAGCAGCCCACCAGCCTCGACCGTGCGCAGGGCGACATCCATGCCGCCGGCAATCCGCACATCCAGACCGATCCACGCATGATGCTGACAGTTTCGAAGGCGCTAGCGCAGCG
>DATIEM010000170.1:0-9617 GCA_035455725.1 Rhizomicrobium sp.
CTCACCTTGCGCGCCGAGCTGGATGGTGAGGACGTGCGGCGGAACTATTCCGTATGCGTGGCGCCCAGTGAGAACGAGATGCGCATTGCCATCAAGCAAATGACGCCGGGGCGCTTCTCAGTGTGGGCGAACGCCAATCTGCGGCACGGGAACGAGATCGAAGTGCTGCCGCCAATGGGCCGCTTCGTGGCACCGGAGGCCGCGCGGGAGAATCCCTATTACGTCGCGCTGGCCGGCGGCTCCGGCATCACGCCAGTGATTTCGATTGTGAAAACCGTGCTGGAAACGCAAGGCGCCGCGCGCTTCGTACTGCTTTACGGCAACCGCAATACGGCGTCCGTGATGTTTCTGGAGGAATTGGCGGGACTCAAGAATCGCTATATGCAGCGACTCGAACTCTATCATTTCCTCGAAGACGAAGCCGAAGAAATCGAGCTGTTCAACGGCCGGCTCGATCGCGAGAAATGCGACGCGGTGTTCGAGTCGCTCGTCGACATAAGGTCCGCAGACGCCTTCTTCATCTGCGGGCCCGGGCCGATGATGGATGCCGCGGAATCCGCGCTGCTCGCCCGCGGCGTGCCACCCGAAAAAATCCTCATCGAGCGTTTCACCTCCAGCGCGCTGTCCGCTGAGCAACTTGCCGCCCGCGAGGCCCTGCAGCAGAAGGCTGCGGGCACGGAGCTGATGGTCACGCTCGACGGACGCCGCAGCCGCATCGCCTTCGATCCGACCAGGGGCAGCATTCTGGATTGCGTCCAGGCTGCGGGAATGCCGGCGCCATACGCCTGCAAAGGCGGGGTATGCACAACCTGCCGGGCCAAAATCCTCGAGGGGCAGGTGACCATGACCAAGAATTATGGTCTGACGGATCAGGAAGTGGCGGACGGCTATGTGCTGACCTGCCAGTCGGTGCCGGTGAGCGAGCACGTCGTGCTCAGCTACGATGAATAGGGGACGCGGAACAATGTTCGACGAGATGAAGCCCCGCGCGCCCGATCCGCTGCTCGAAATCATCCGCCAGTTCCGTGCCGACCCGCGGCCCCACAAGCTGGACCTCGGCGTCGGCGTGTTTCAGGACGAGCATGGCCGCACGCCCGTGCTGCGCAGCGTCAAGCAGGCGGAAGCACTGCTGCTCGAGAACCAGCAGACCAAAACCTATCTCGGTGCGGAAGGCGACGTGGAATTTACTCGCGCGCTCGGTTCGGTGGTGTTGGGCGAAGCGTTCGACGATTCCCGCGTGATCGGCCTGCAGGCGCCGGGCGGCACCGGCGCGCTCAGGCTGGGCGCCGATCTCATCCGGGTCGCCAATCCGAACGCGCAAATCTGGCTGGGACTGCCCACCTGGCCCAATCACCAGCCGATCTTTTCGGCCGTTGGCATCCCGCTTCGGGATTACCGCCATTTCGATGCGGCAACACAGTCTGTCTGCTTCGATGAATTGTTATCAGCCATGAAAACCGCGAATCGCGGCGATGTGTTCGTGCTGCATTCGAGCTGCCACAACCCCACCGGCGCGGATTTCACCTTTGAGCAGTGGCAGCAGATTGCCGAGGGCCTTAACCAGGATGGTCTCATTCCGCTGCTTGATACCGCGTATCAGGGCTTTTCGCGCGGGCTGGATGAAGACATGGCCGGCGCCCGGCACGTCTTCGCGAATGTGCCGGAGGCGCTCCTCACAATTTCCTGCTCGAAAAATTTCGGCATCTATCGCGAGCGCACCGGCGCGTTGTTCGTGCGCGCATCCGATCCGGCAAAAGCCGAAGCCGTGCGCAGCAACCTGATGGGAATCGCCCGCACCAATTACTCCATGCCGCCCGATCACGGCGCGGCGGTGGTCCGCACCATTCTCCAGGATGCGCGGCTGCGCGAAGCATGGCAGGCGGAAGTGGCCGACATGCGCGACAAGCTGAACGGGATTCGGCAGAAGCTCGCGAAACTGCGCATCAACAGCCTCGATCTCAGTCCGCTGGCGCGCCAGAACGGCATGTTCGCCACGCTGCCGCTCAGCAAAACGCAGATCGCGCGGCTGAGGGACGAATACGCGATCTACATCGTGCCTTCTGGGCGCATGAACATCGCGGGGCTAATGGCGACCGATCTGGACAATTTTGCTGCGGCGCTGCGCTCCGCGCTGATCGATGCCGCCGCCTAATCCAGATTTCAGGCAAGGCTCGCCGGGTGACCGTTGATCGTCGCGTTCCGCGGCATGCCATCTTCCGTCCGGAAGCGCGCCTGCCAGTCCGTCTGCGGTCCCGCCTGGAGATAATCCGGGCGGAATCCTGCGGCCCGCGCCAGCTCGCCGGAATTCAGGATTTCCAGCGACTCTTCTCCGATTGAAATCAGCCCCATGCTACGCATCTGCTGCAGGACGCGGTTGACGTAAGGAGTCGTCAACCCTGTGCAGTCGGCGATATCCTGCTGCTTCAGCGGGAATGGCACAGAGTTCTCGTTCGCAAGGCCGCTATTGCGAAGGCGTCGCTCCAGTTCGAGCAGTAAGTGCGCAATGCGGGGAAACGCCGCCCTGCGACCAAGATTAACGGCGCGCTCCTGCAGAATCGCGCTGTCGCGCAGGCTGGAGAGGAGGAAGGCGGACGCCAGCCGCGGGAATTGCCGCTGCGTATCTTCGAATGCCTCCCGGGATACTGGCGCAACAGTGCACTGCGTCAGCGCGGCGGCCGAATGCAGCGCCGTCTTGTATAGAAGGCACTCCACCCCCGTGACCTCTCCGGGCAGCCTGAAGTTCAAGATCTGGCGGCCGCCGTCCGGTAGCTGCCGGAACTCGGAAAGCCAGCCGGACGCCACGATATAGATGTAATCGCAGGGTCGGTTCTCGTCGATCAGCTTGCGGCGCGGCTTCAGCTCGACGACGTCCTTCGTCAGGCGCAACAGATGGCTAAGGCCCTGGTCGCTGAGCGCGATCAGCCGGCTGAGATTGCTGATGACGGGCGAATCCATTGCCTCCGCCACGAACCAACTCCCACGTTCGCGTATTCCGAACGCGTTTATGATGGGTTCTGTTGCGTTTGGCAATTTACGGCGAGGTGCCCGGGCGCTGCCCTTTGGAGAAGGTCTCGGTGAAATTCCAGGGTTGCGGGGTCTGCATGTTTTCCGGCGGCACCTGTTCGATAGCTGGCGAAAGCGGCGCGCGCGAGGTGGTTTTGCCGAATTTGCCGGAGGGCTTCTCGCTGATGCTCTCGATATAGGAAACCAGCTCCCAGATGATCCGGTCCGGCAGCATCGCGCCGAAGGCCGGCATACCTTTCGAGCGGCCCTGCACGATGGTCAGATAAATGTTGGCCGGGCTGGACCGATAGATCCACTGATCGTCGCTGAGGGAGGGGCCCATGCCGCCGGCTCCATTCGCGGCGTGGCAGCCGGAGCAGTTGAAATTGTCGAAATCCTTCATGCCGCGCTGGGCGGCATTGGGATCGCTGGCCAGCGGGCTTTTGATATTGGGCGCGACGTTCACCGCCCCGGGTACTACGCCAGTCACCGGCACGCGCAAGAGGGCTGCCGCGGGGATTTGGCCGCTGTACATCGCCGCCGCGGGCCGCGACGGCCGTGGCTTCTGTTCCGGCTTTAGTTGACCGTTAGCCGGCGGGGCGGGTGATTTCAGGCCCGGCGGAGTGGGGGCCAAGGTCGCTGCCCCGCCCGCGATCAAGGCCGCGCCCAGCGCGAACCCTGCAATTCCCGCCAGCAATAGAGGCTTGCGCATGGTGCCTCCTCAACCGGCCGCGCCGACCGGCATCTCCACGATAGGGACGCCTTGGCGGCCGAGAAGGTTCCAGACCGGGACGCTCTATCCGATCCCAGCTGCCGCCCAGTTTGTTTTCCTACCATATGTGCACGCGCTCTGCGGGCGCGAGGTAAAGCTTCTCGCCGGGTTTGACGTTGAAGCTGGGGTACCAGGCGTCCACGTTGTGCACGACGCCGTTGACCCGAAACTGCCGCGGGCTATGGGGATCGCTCACCACCTGTTTGCGGACGAAGTCGTCCGAGACCTTACCGCGCCAGGCCTGCGCCCAGCCGAGGAACACCCGCTGGTCGCCAGTGAGCCCATCGATCACCGGCGCCGGTTTGCCGTGAAGGGACGCGTGATAGGCGTCGAGCGCCAGGGTGAGTCCGCCGAGATCGGCGATGTTCTCGCCCATGGTGAGGTCGCCGTTCACGTGCGCGCCGGGAACCGGCTCGAACTGCGAATACTGCGCGCCCAGCCGCTTGGCGCGAGCCTCGAACTTCGCCGCATCGTCCTTCGTCCACCAGTCCCGTAGCCCGCCCGTGGCGTCGATCTTGCGGCCCTGGTCGTCGAAGCCGTGCGTCAACTCATGGCCGATGATGCCGCCGACCGCGCCGTAGTTGATGGCGGGATCGGCGTTGGGATCGAACACCGGGGGCTGCAGAATGCCGGCGGGGAACACGATGTCGCGCAAGCTGCCGTTGTAGGCATCGTTGGTCTGCGGCGTCATCGTCCAATCGCTACGATCGACAGGCCCGAATAGCCGCCCGGTGTAATAGGCCCAATCGGCCGCGCCCGCACGCCGCACATCGCCCATGAGATCGTCATCGGCGACAACCAGCCTGGAATAATCGCGCGGGTGATCGGGGTAGCCGACCTTGATTGTGTAGGTGTCGAGCTTCTTGAGGGCTTCTTTCTTGGTGGCCGGTCCCATCCAGTCGAGGTGCTGGATGCGCACGCGATAGGCGGCTTTCAGGTTGGCGACCAGCGCCTCGATCTTGGCTTTCGCCGCCGGCGGAAAATATTTCGCCGTGTAAAGCTGGCCGACGCCGAAGCCGAGGGTGCCGAAAGTGCCGTAGCGGTCGCCAACGCCGAAATCACCCCCGCTCACCGCATAGACTGCACGCTTCCAGCGCACCTTCTGCTGCTGCTGGCCGGCAAGGGCTTTGTCGCGCATCTCGAAATACGCATCGGTGAACGGCTTCGACAGATAAGGCGCGGCGTTGTCGGTGATGTGGAAGGCGCTCCACGCCTGCAACGTGGGAACGGGCGTGCGCGCGTAGACGGACGCAAGCTTCGGAAAGGCGGACTTCTCGCCCACCACAACGCGCTTCACGTTCGAGAGATCCGCATTGGCGAGAAACGGCTGCCATGCGAACCCCGGCGCGAACGTTTGCAGCTGCGCCATCGTCATCGGGTTGTAGGTGGCGATGGGATCGCGCTGCTGCGCTTTGGTCCAACTCGCGTTCGCGAGGGCGGTTTCGAACGCCACCACGTTCTTTGCCGCCGCGTCCGGATCTGGCCAGCCGATCAGCGTGAGCAGCTGTGCCACGTACTGCTGATACTTCGTCCTCTGCGCGGCGAACTCGGGCTTCAGGTAATAGTCGCGATCCGGCAGGCCGAGGCCACCCTGGCCGATGTAGACGGCGTAGTGCTTCGGGTCCTTCAAATCGACGTCGATGAAGAAGTTGAACAGCGTGCCTTCGAAGTCGCTCTGGTTGCGGCCCATCAGGGCGGCAAGCCCGTCGCGAGTCTTCGCCGCATGCACCGCCTCCAGTTCCGACGCGATGGCTTTGGCGCCGAGCCGATCAACCCGCGCCTCATCCATGAAGGCCTTGTAGAATGCGCCCATCTTGCCTTCGAGATCGCCAGGCTGATGCGAGACTTTGGCCCCCGCCGCTTCCATCATCTCGTGCAGGCGCGCTTCGGTGCGGTCGGTCATTTCGAGCCGCAGCGTGACGGCGGGCTTGTCCGGCGGGATCTGGTGCGTGTCGAGCCAGTGGCCGTTGGCGTAACGGAAGAAATTATCGCCCGGCTTGACGCCGGTGTCCTCGCCGGTGGCATCGAAGCCCCAGCTGCCATAAAGCGGTTTGCCGGATTGCGCGGCGCCGGCTCCAAGAGTGGCTACAGGCGCAAGCACAATCGTCAGAACGCCCAGCAACAGGCGCGCGCGTGTCTTCCGATGCATGATCATTCCCCTTCCGGTGTCCAGCCGCTAATGATGGCACAATTCCCGCAAAACAAGAGGCGGCAATGGCGGCTCGCATAGCGTTTATCGGTTTGGGAGTCATGGGCTATCCCATGGCCGGACATCTCGCTCGCGCCGGCCATCACATGGTCGTGTTCAACCGCACGCTGGCCAGGGCCGAGCAGTGGGTTTCCGAATACGGCGGTAGCGCTGCGGTAACGCCGGCCGCCGCGGCAGAAGGCGCAGAGTTCGTGCTTGCGTGCGTCGGACGCGACAGCGACGTGCGCGCGGTGACGACCGGGCCTGAGGGCGCATTCGGCGGGATGCAAAAGGGGGCGGTCTTCGTCGACCACACCACGGCCTCGGCGCATCTGGCGCGCGAACTGGCGGCGGACGCGGAGGCCCGCGGGGTCTCGTTCATCGATGCACCGGTGTCCGGCGGCGAGCAGGGCGCGAAGAACGGCCAGCTCACGATCATGTGCGGCGGCGACGAAGCTGCCTACGCAAAGGCAGAGCCGATTCTGAAAACCTACGCCCGGCAATGCCGGCGCCTGGGGCCGGCCGGCGCGGGGCAGCTCTCAAAGATGGTGAACCAGATCTGCATTGCCGGCGTGGTGCAGGGCTTGTCCGAAGGGCTGAGCTTCGCCCGCGCCGCAGGCCTCGATCCGGAAGCCGTGATCGAAGTCATTTCCAAGGGGGCGGCGCAAAGCTGGCAGATGGAGAACCGCTACAAGACCATGCTCGCGGAGCATTTCGAGCATGGCTTCGCGGTGGAGTGGATGCGCAAGGACCTGGCAATTTGTCTCGATGAAGCACGGGGCAACGGCGCTTCGCTTCCCCTGGCGGCGCTGGTGGACCAGTTCTACGCCGACGTGGAGAACATCGGCGGCAGGCGGTGGGACACTTCCAGCCTGTTCGCCCGCCTCGAATATCTGCGGCAGGCGAAACGCTGATGTCCTCGTCCGATCTGATCAGTCTTGCGGAAATTCGCGCGGCGGCCGGGCGCATTGCGCCTTACGTCTTCCACACCCCCATCGTGCCGATGGTGCCGAACGGGTTGAAGCTGAAAGCGGAAAACCTGCAGCCGGTCGGCGCCTTCAAAATCCGCGGCGCATTCAACGCCATTCTTTCGCTCAGCGACGAAGAGCGGCGGCGCGGCGTGATTGCCCATTCCAGCGGCAATCACGCGCAGGCTGTCGCCTATGCGGCGCAAATTTTGGGCGTGAAGGCGGTGATCGTCGTTCCCAGCAATGCGCCTTCGGTGAAAGTGGAAGCCACGCGCCGCTGGGGCGCCGAAATTCACCTGGTAGATCCCATGGGCGACGCGCGGACCGAATTGTGCGCCGCGCTCGCCAAGGAGCACGGCTACATTGTCGTGCCGCCGTATGAATCCCGAAGGATTGTCGCCGGCACCGGCACCATCGGCCTGGAGATCCTTCAGCAGGCGCGGGATGTGGAAACCGTCTATGTCCAGGTTTCCGGCGGCGGGCTGATCGCCGGTGTCGCCGCCGCGATCAAGCAGAGCAATGCCGCCATTCGCGTCATCGGCGTCGAGCCCGAATTCGCCAACGATGCGCAGCAGAGTTTCCGCGAGGGCCGTATCGTGCGCGTGCCGCCGGAAGAGACCATGCGCACTTTCGCCGACGGCCTGCGGGTGTCGCAGTTAGGCGAAATTCCCTGGGCGCACATTCGCGCCTATGTGGACGATATCGTGACCGTTTCCGAACAGCAGATTCGCGAGACGATGCGGCGCATTGCGGTGGAAGCGCGGCTCGTCGCCGAACCGAGCGGCGCGGTGGCCGCGGCGGGCGCGCTGGCGGGCGATAGCCGTTCAGAGCGAACGGTCGCTATCGTCTCGGGTGGAAACGTCGACGCCAAGCTGTTCGCGTCAATCTTTGCGTAACCATGTTCGGTTCGCGAGAGCCGGGTTTGTTTCAAACACGAACGCCGGGACAACCACTCGTTGACCGTTCTCAGCGCTTTCGATGGCAACAATGGCAAGATTGTGGCTTGCTGCATCCGTCTCGCAGCACGCAGGCGCCGATGGGCGAAGGCCCGAAGCGATACGAGCAGCGTGCGTGGAGAGGCTGCCGGTAGGTCTTCCCCCAAGCCGAGCCCGGCGCCTCTCCACTCTCTTTTTCGCAACCGTTGTGCATTGGCCGGAGTTTCTCCGGCATGCCGCAATCCGTTCTCGCAAGAGTCGCGCCAGCCGAACGCGAGGTCCGCGACCGGCGGCTGGACAGTCTTGCCGTTCCTGTCGGCACACTTTCGATGGAAGCGAAGCTGGTGGATGCGCTGCCGCGGGAGCGTGGCTGGCAATTCGAGCCGAAATGGGACGGCTTCCGCTGTCTCGCCTTCAAGGCTGGCGATCAGGTGGCACTGCAGGCCAAGTCCGGCAAGAAGCTGACACGCTATTTTCCGGAAATTGCGGAGGCCGTGCGGCGCGCGCCGTTCCCGCGGCTGGCGATCGATGGCGAGCTGGCGATTCCGATGGGGGATTCCATTTCGTTCGACTCGCTGCAGCTGCGACTGCATCCGGCGGAAAGCCGCATCCGGAAATTGGCGAAAGAAACGCCGGCGATTTTCATTCTGTTCGATTGCCTGCTCACGCCGCGCAACCGGAGTCTGCTGGATGCGCCACTCAAGGAACGTCGAACCGAACTGGAATCGATTTTCGCCAAGCTCAAATGCGATGAACACTTTCGTCTCTCGCCGTACACACGCGAAGTCAAAGAAGCCAAGAAATGGCTGAACCGGTCCGGCGGCGAGCTGGACGGCGTGGTGGCGAAGCGCCTCGATGCCCCGTATGTGCCCGGCGAACGCGAGATGCTGAAGATCAAATGCCTGCGCACCGCCGATTGCGTGGTGGGCGGTTTCCGCTACGCGCAGGGAGCGCGCGAGGTGGGCTCGCTGCTGCTGGGGTTGTACAACGACGAAGGCATGCTCGATCACGTCGGCTTCACGTCCACCATTGCGCGCGCGGATCGCGCCACCTTGACGAAGAAGCTGGAGAAGCTGCGCAAGGCGCCCGGCTTCACCGGCAATGCGCCCGGAGGGCCATCGCGCTGGAGCACCGAACGCACCGGCGAATGGGAGCCGCTCGCCAACAGGCTGGTGGTGGAAGTGCGCTACGATCACGTCACCGGCAATCGCTTTCGCCACGGCACCAAGCTGCTGCGCTGGCGGCCAGACAAGTCCCCCAGGCAATGCACCTTCGAGCAGCTGCAGCAGGAAGCACGGCCGTCCACTCTGGTTGCGGATGTGCTGCGGCCATGAGCGATGCGACCTTTCATGGCGTGCGCCTCAGCAGTCCGGAGAAGATACTCTATCCGGAGCAGGGCATCACGAAGCTGGCGCTGGCGGAGTATTACGAGGCAGTGGCGGACTGGATGCTGCCGCATTTGGTGAATCGCCCGATCAGCCTGGTGCGCTGCCCGGCGGGGCGGGCCAAGAAGTGCTTCTTCCAGCGCCATGCCGGCTCCGGAGTGCCGCCGCAGTTGAGCGAAATGCCGATTGAAGGCTTCGGCGAAGAAGAAGCATTCCTTTACATCAAAAACGTTTCCGGGCTGATGGCGTTGGTACAGATGGGCGTGCTGGAGATGCACCCGTGGGGCTCGCGCGTGGACAATCCCATGAAGCCGGATCGGATGATCTTCGATCTCGATCCCGGCGAGGGGCTCGCCTTCAGCGAGG
>DATIEM010000171.1:0-5425 GCA_035455725.1 Rhizomicrobium sp.
GCCAACGCGCAGTTTCCGATTGGCGCCTGCACGGAGCTGTCCCAGGCGCCAGGGGCGTATAATTCCGATACTGTCGTGAACTACGAGGCCGGAACAAAGGACAGATTTCTGGAGAACCGGCTGCAGCTGTCGGGCAGCGTCTTCTATCTGCAATGGAACAATATACAGCAGCTAAACTACCTGCCGTCCTGCGGCTTCCAGTATACGGCCAACGTCGGCAGCGCACGAAGCACAGGCTTCGATCTGGAAGGCGAATGGCTGCCGATCGATGGATTGGATATCGATTTCAGCCTTGGCTACACCGACGCGCAATTCACCACCACCAGCATCTCCGGCGGCCAGCTCCTGGCATCCAAAGGCGATAGCCTGCCCGGTTCTCCGTGGACGTTTTCGCTCGGCGCGCAATACACCACGTCCGTTCTCGGCCGGAATGCCTTTATCCGTGCCGATTATGAGTATCAGAGCAAAACACCCAGCGATGTCGTGACCAACGATCCGCTATCATCGTCCTATGACCCGGCGCTCGTTCCCAATCCGGCAACCAACATCGTGCGGCTGCGCGCGGGTGCGACCTTTGGCGATGTCAGCCTGGCCCTGTTTGCCGACAATCTGTTCAACAGCCATCCGCGGCTGGATCTCACGCATCAGGACAGCGCGACGCTTCTCTTCGAGGCGGAGACTCTGCGTCCGCGAACCATCGGCATCACGGCGACGTATCGGCAATGATCGCTTGAAAACCGAGCTGAAGGCCGGCGCGCTTTCGCTGTTCGAAAGCGTAGTGATGGGGATCGCCGGCAGCGCTCCCGGTTACACCATTGCCGTCACCACTGCCGTGCTGCTGGGCACCGCCGGCACGCTTTCGCCCGGCGCGCTCGTGATCTTCGCGGTTCCCATGCTTGGCATCGCCGTCGCCTACAAGGCGCTGAACAGGCTGCATGTGAGCGCCGGTGCCGCCTATGAATGGACGTCCGTTTATTTCGGCAAATTCGTCGGCTTCTTCTCGGGCTGGGCGCTGCTGGTCGCCTCTATGGTGTTCATGGTGACGGGAAGCCTGCCGCTCGCCACCGCCACGCTCGATTTCATCGATCCGGCGCTGGCCAACAATGTGGTGCTAAGCGCCGCCATTGCCAGCGTCTGGTTTCTGGCGGTTGCCACGGTGCTGATCGTGGGCATCAAGGTGACCAGCGGCGTCCAGGTGGCGATGACGTCGATTGAGCTGATCGTGCTCTGCGTTGTGCTCGGTGCCGCCTTCTTGCATACGGCGCACACCGGCGCGGCCAACCCCTTCCACTGGTCTTGGTTCGGCTTCGGCTACACGCCAGCCAGTTTCGCGGCCAGTGCCCTGATCGTGGTGTTTTTCTACTGGGGGTGGGACGTCACTGCCAACCTCGGGGAAGAAACGGAAGACGGCCACGAGAATGCCGGCAACGGCGGCTTTGTCAGCGTGTTCATTACCGTCGCCTTCTACCTGGCTTTTGTCATGGCGGCGCTGCTGCTCTTCAGCCTGAAAGACGCGAAGGGCTTCAACGCCAATATCATCTACAACATCGCAGTGGCTTCTGGACTTGGGCGCAATGGCGGCCTGTTTGCCTCCGCCGCCGTCATCCTCTCCAGCATTGCCACCCTCGAAACCACAATGCTGCAGTTCTCGCGCACCCTGTTCGCCATGGGCCGCGATGGCGCCATGCCGACGTTTTTCGGCTTCGTCGACGGACGCACGCAAACGCCCGTGCGCGCCATGCTGGTGCTGATCGCGCTGGGGGTGCTGCTGGTGTGGGGATCGAGCCTGATGCCGACCGTCCATCAGGTCATCCAGGACTCGGTGAACGCCGTCGGCGTGCTGGTTGCCTACTACTATGGACTCGCGGGCTTCGTGGCCGCCTGGGCGTTCCGGGCCGTGTGGCGGGATTCGGTTCTGCGCTGGATCGGCGCTGCGGCATTCCCCGCACTGAGCGGGCTTGTGCTGATCGCGCTCGGCATTTATGCGATCACAACCTTTGATCTCATCACCAAGGTCGTGGGAATCGGCGGGCTGTTCGCCGGGATTGTCTTCTTCCGGCCGCAAAGCTGGCGCACCACGCCGGCCCTCGCCCACTGATCCGGGTCACCCTTGCCGCCGCGAATGGCGCACCTATCTGGAAGTGTGCCACGGCCCGGAGCCTTCGATGCATGTCTTTGCCGATGTTTCACCAGCCCCGAGCCGCCGCGGCTTTCTGGGCTTAGGCTCGGCCCTTCTGGGGACCGCCGCGCTGGGTGTGCTCGCCCGCAATGCCCTCGCAGGCGCGGACGGGCTGGTCGCGATCGAGAATTTTTCACCCGCCGGGAAGAGCCTGGGCGTCGCCCGGCTACACAAGATCGTGAAGACGGACGCAACCTGGCGCAAGCAGCTGTCGGCCAATGCCTTTGAAATCACCCGTCATGCCGGCACAGAGCCGGCGTTCACCGGCGTCTACTGGAACAACCATGCCGACGGATTGTATCGTTGCATCTGTTGCGATACGGCGCTGCTCGACTCCCGCACCAAGTTCGAATCCGGCACCGGTTGGCCCAGTTTCTACCAGCCGATTTCCCGCCGGAATGTGGCGCAGTCGCCGGACAACAGCCTCGGCATCGAGCGCACCGCCGTGGCGTGTGCCCGCTGCGACGCGCATCTCGGCCATGTGTTCGACGACGGTCCCAAGCCGACCGGATTGCGATATTGCATGAACTCCGCGGCGCTGCGATTCGTCGCCCGCGGCAAACAGGAAGCCTGATGAACCAGAATCCGAACCGGCAGCGCAGCTCGGTTGCCGAAATCACCTCTCTACTCGCCCGCCTGGCGATCGGCCTTTTGGCGCTGCCATTGCTTGGCGCCATCGTGCTCGGCTTTGCACACGCCGACGAAAGCCGCGGCCTTTCCGCTCCGGCGGTGGACGAACGCAGCGGCGCGACAAGCGAAACCGCTGTGCTGGCCGGCGGCTGCTTCTGGGGTATGCAAGGTGTATTCGAGCACGTGAAAGGCGTGACCAAAGTGGTTGCCGGTTACGCCGGTGGAAACGGGGCCACGGCGGAATACGAGACGGTGAGCACCGGTGCCACCGGACACGCGGAATCGGTGCAGATTGCGTTCAATCCGCGCCAGATCTCCTACGGTCAATTGCTGCGCATCTATTTCTCGGTGGCGCACGATCCGACGCAGCTGAACCGTCAGGGTCCTGATGAGGGCTCGCAATACCGCTCGGAAATTTTCTTCACCAGCCCGGAGCAGCAAAAGATTGCCCGCGCCTACATCGCGCAGCTGGTAAAAGCCCGCGCGTTTTCAGCGCCGATTGTCACCCGCGTTGAGCCGGCAAAGGGCTTCTATCCGGCGGAGGGCTATCACCAGGATTACCTGATCCATCACCCGGAGAGCGTCTACATCCAGATCAACGACCTGCCGAAGATCGCCGGTTTGAAGCGCCTCTACCCGCAGCTCTATCGCGACACGCCGGTCCGGCTCGCCTCCGCCGATTAACGACAGGGTTCGGGGCGCCGCGAGTCCGCCGCCGCCCGCCAATGCCCCCTTGGCCCCACGCCCTTCGGCCACATATAGGCTTATTGCTGTCTCGCCGGGGCTTGAGGTCCATCCATGGTCGCCTTTCTGAACTGGTCCAAATCCGTTGCCCTGGGCACGCTTAATGCCATCGCGAAGCTCGCGTTCTTCATCATCCTTCTGATTATCGTCTTTTCCGTCGTCGGCATGCTGCGGGGCGATGGCCTGCCCGACAAGATCGTGCTGACGGCCGATCTGCGCCCCCAAATGGCAGATTCCAGCCGCCCGAGCTCCTTCGGCGTCACTAGATCGCTGACCATCATGGATCTGGTGTTCGCCCTGGATCGTGCTTCGCGCGACTCCCGTGTCAAAGGCCTGTACCTTCGTGTCGGGGATGGCGGGCTCTCGGTTGCGCAGGCTGAGGAAATCGATGCGGCCATTCACCGGTTCCGGCAAAGCGGGCGGTTCGTGGTTGCCCACTCGCAGGGATTTAATTCGGCCGGTCTCGGCGACTACCTTGTCGCCTCCAGCGCGAACGAAATCTGGATGCAGCCGAAATCGCCGTTCGGCGCATCCGGCGCCGGTGCCGGCAACATCTTCCTGAAAGGTCTGTTCGACAAAATTCAGGCGGTGCCGCAAATCGTCAAGCGCGCCGATTACAAAAGTGCAGCGGATACCTTCATGGAGAAGGACTACACCGCGCGGGATCGCGAGCAAACAACGGCCTTCCTGCAAAGCTGGTACAACAGCGGCACCCAACGCGTCGCCGCGGAGCGCAAGCTGCCCGTCAGGGCCGTGGCTGCCGATTTCGAGAACAGCCCCCAATTTGCCGAAGACGCCCAGCGCGCGCACCTGATCGACAAGCTTGGCTATGATGACGATGCGCGGGATGCAGCCCTCGGGCGGGCAAACGGCGCAAGGACCATCAACCTGCGCCAGTACGCGCGCAAAGCCGTGGACGTGCAAAGCGGCGGCGCGCGCATCGCAGTGATTGAAGCCGCGGGGGAAATTGTAGAGGGCAAATCGAAAGATGGGGTGTTCGGCGGACAAACCGGTATCGCCTCCGACGATTACGCCATTGCGATTCGGGAAGCCGCGCGCGACCCGCAGGTGAAGGCGATTGTATTGCGCGTCGATTCTCCCGGAGGCTCGGTCGCGGCTTCCGACCAGATTTTGCACGCGTTGCAGAGAGCACATGACCGCGGCAAGCCCATCGTGGTGAGCATGGCGACCTTGGCTGCATCCGGGGGCTACTACATCTCCTGCTTTGCCGACAGGATCGTCGCTGAGCCCGGCACCTTGACCGGCTCCATTGGCGTGCTCACCGGCAAAGTGTCCTTCGGGAAATCGGCCGGCCTCCTTGGTGTTGGAGTGGACCAGATCGGGGTCGGCAAGAACGCGCTGATGGATTCGGCGATCAGCCCCTATACGCCTGAACAGCTCGCCAATCTCAATCACCAGGCAGACGTCATTTATGCGGACTTCCTCCAGAAGGTCGCCGCGGGCCGCAAGCTGCCGATGACGCAAGTGCAGGCCATAGCCAAGGGGCGGGTGTGGACCGGCGCGGACGCCAAAAAGCGCGGCCTGGTCGATGAGCTCGGCGGCTTTTGGACGGCGGTCGCCGCAGCCAAGAAGCTCGCCGGGATCGGCACGCAGGAGAGGGTGGCGTTCCGGATTTATCCAAAGCAGGCCGGATTTTTCAGCACGTTGGCCTCCGCATTCAGCAGCACGGCGGCAGGCATACGGACCATGGAAGGCCTAAACGCCTTGGCTGACATTCCTACGGTTCGCGCCGTGCTGACCGCGCTGGCGAACACCGGCGCGAGCGGCGTGCAGATGAAGGCCGAGGGCCTGCCGGCATACTAGCCATGACACATGACTAACGCCGGCAGCCCCGACGTGGCATAAGCACTT
>DATIEM010000172.1:0-45318 GCA_035455725.1 Rhizomicrobium sp.
AACCAGATCTTCGATACGCGCCGCCGCCTCGCGCGTCACTATCTCGACAATGCGCGCATCGCAGGCGCCCGCACCGGCCGCTATGGTATCGCGCGCGTGGCTCTGCCAGCTGTCGCCTTCATCCAGGGCCGCCGCGATGCCGCCCTGCGCCCAGGCGCTGGAGCCGGAATGGCCCGGCCGCGCGCCAGCGATCACGGTGGCGGGATACGGCGCGAGCTTCAGCGCGGTGAAAAGGCCCGCAAGGCCCGCTCCCAGGATGAGTGCGCCCGGGCACTCGATGATGTTGTCGGCGCGCATGTTACGCCGCCGCGCGTTGCGGATTCGCCTTCACCGCCAGCATCCGTTCGACGGCGGCGCGGGCGCGCGCGGCAATCGCCGGATCGACCGTGACTTCGTGCGTCATTGTCTCGAGCGAATGTAGAATGCCCGGCAAGGTGATGCGCTTCATGTGCGGGCACAGATTGCACGGCCGCACGAAATCCACGTCGGGGAATTCCACCGCCACGTTGTCGCTCATGGAGCATTCGGTGACCAGCACCACGCGCGCCGGCCGCCGCTTGCCGACATAACTGATCATCGCCGATGTCGAACCGGCGAAATCCGCTTCCGCCACAACCTCCGGCGGGCATTCGGGATGGGCGAGCACCGCCACGCCAGGATTGGCGTCGCGATAGCCGCGAATGTCGGCCGCCGTAAACCGCTCGTGCACTTCGCAGCGGCCCTTCCAGGCGATGATCTTGACCGGCGTTTGCTTTGCCACGTTGGCCGCCAGATATTCGTCCGGAATCATGATCACCGTGTCGACGCCACGCTCGCGGGCGATGTCCTCCACCGCCGCCACCGCGTTTGAGGACGTGCAGCACACATCGCTTTCGGCCTTCACTTCGGCGGACGTATTCACATAGGTGACAACCGGCAGTCGGGGATATTTTTGCTTCAAGAGACGCACATCCGCACCGGTGACGGAGGCGGCCAGCGAGCAGCCCGCGCGCAAATCCGGAATCAGCACCGTTTTCGCCGGCGACAACACCTTGGAGGTCTCCGCCATGAAGTGCACGCCGGCCTGCACAATGACCTTCGCATCGGTCTTCGCGGCCTCGCGCGCCAGCTGCAGCGAGTCTCCGGCGAAATCGGCGACGCAGTGGAAGACTTCCGGCGTCATGTAATTGTGGCCGAGAATGACGGCACTCTTCTCGCGCTTCAGCCGATTGATGGCTTCGATATACGGCGCATGTACCGCCCATTCGATTTCGGGCACCACGTGCGATACACGTTCGTAGAGGCGGCGCGTGGCCCGCGCGATCTCCGGCGTGAAGGGAAGGACCTTTGCAGATGTATCAGGCATTTCCATCTGGAGCGCCCCGTTAGTGCTCAATTAGAGCATTAATATAAGCCGGAACAACCGGCCTACAAGGCCGGACAGGCATTAAATGCTTGAAACGAGCATAAATGTCAAACGGTCAGATACCTGTGCGGCGCGTGCCCAGCCGCAAGCCCGGCGCATGCCGCTCGCCCAGCACTTCCTTGCGAAAGCGGAACAGTTCCGCCGGGCGTCCACGATTGCTCCGCGCGAATTTCCCGGTGCGCTCGACGAGGCCCTGTTCGGCGACGAGGCGGCGGAAATTCTGCTTGTGCAGCCGGTTGCCGGAGATGGCTTCCACGGTTCTCTGGAGTTCCAGCAGGGTGAAGCTTGGCGGCATCAGGTCGAACACGAGGGGACGATATTTCATTTTGCCCCGCAGCCGGGCGATGGCTGTCGCCAGGATGCGGCGGTGGTCGAACTGCATCCCGGTGCCCAGGGACGCCTGCAGCCGAACGGCGCCGGCTTGCACCCGTCCGTCGTGTAAGGCTTCGTCGACGAGGCCCGCTTCGTACAACAGCTCGTAGCGTTCCAGCACGCGTTCCTCGTCCCAGGGGAGGTCACCAAGACCAAAACACAGACGCACCCGAGCCTCCCGCCGCTGCCGTTCCGAGCGCTCCGCGCTACCAGCAACAAACCCCTTGAGCGCGGGGCCTATCACTTTCTCGATCAAACGAGGCTTGCCGCCGCGCCAATCCTCCCAGGGGAAGTAGTCGTACCATTTCCCCCACGCAGAATCGGGTGCCTGTAGCGCATCGTTCGCGCGGGTGAGGGCAAGGTAGCCTACGGAGACGACGCGTGGCCCCTCGCCCGCCTGCATCATGTGCCGCCCGCGATCGCCAAACGTGTAAAGCTGTTCTGCATAGTCGAAGGAAAGGTACGTCTGGTCACGCACCCAACTTCGCAAACCACTTTCCAAGGTGCGGTGGTGCAGCGGATCGAACGGACCGAAAGGGAGAGCGTCAAGCGCGCGCTTGCGCTTCACGATAAGGACCTGCGGCTGTTCATTGGCAATCGAAACGATCGCTGCAGAAAGACCGATCTCGACCACGTGCGCTTCGGCCAGACCGTCGTTCGGCGAGGAGGTGATGTCCGGCTGGGGAGAAGCAGCCGCGCGCATCTCAGAATTCATCCACGCTGAGAGGCAGTTCAACACAGCAGCCTTCCGCCACGATACGGCCGCGGCCGATGGCCTCGGTTGCAGACACCATGCGCCCATCCCGACCGAGTTGCTCGTCGGCCAGCCGCACCATCAGCGGATTGGGAAATGCATGCGGAGCGCGGGCGCGAATGGAGCGGGCAATGCGCTCCTCCGAGCCCGGACCGAGCCGCTCACACAGCAGAATGTATGCGGCCGCCATCGAGCGGCTGATGCCAGCCCAGCAATGCACCAGCATCGGAGCGTCGCCGGTCCAGCCGCGGCCGAATTCCAGGAGCGAACGGACATGCTCTGCGCCGGGCGCGCAATCGCTGGTCCAGCTGTCGACGACGTCATGGACGCCCAGTCGAAGGTGACGATGTGGAGGAAAGCCATGCGGCGTGTCGATCATGTGTTCGGGGGAAAGCAGGGTGACGACGTGGGAAGGCCGATAACGCGCGATGGCACTTTCCAGTGCAGAGAGCGGCGTCACGACGATCATCGGCATAGGTATTCTCCTGCTGCCCGTGGCTAGCGGAAAATCGCCGCCGATTGAAGACGGAACTTCAGGCATTCAACTGCTGGAAGCGGCCCAGAAATTGCGCCTGTGCGTCCGCCGGCGAAAGCGTGACCAGCTTCGGCGTTTTCAGCCCCCTGGGAGGCGACCCAAAGAATCGTTTGGCTTCATCTACCTCGAAGCCGGCAAGTTGCGTGGCCTCATAATAGGCGGAGACGATGTCCGCCTGTTTGATACGGGCGTTCACCTCCGCCGGCAGGTGGGGTGGCAAACCGAAGCGAATGTGAATAGCGGCAAGCAAGCGATGCTCGAAATCCTTGTAATCGATGCCGACCGCCGCCTTAAACGGGCTGATGAGGTCGCCGATCACGTATTCGGGAGCGTCATGCAGAAGCGCGGCAAGCCGCATCTGCCGCGAAATGCGCGGCGCAAGCGCAATGATCAACTGTTCCACGAGCACGCAATGTTGGGCGACGGAAAACGCGTGCGCGCCGATTGTCTGTCCATTCCAGCGTGCGACGCGCGCCAGCCCATGGGCAATGTCCTCAATTTCGATGTCGAGCGGTGAGGGATCGAGCAGATCGATCCGACGCCCGCTCAGCATCCGCTGCCACGCACGCGGCCGCTCCTTCCGCGATGGTGGCAAGGCTAGCCCAACTTCCTAAGCACGATGCTGCCAGCGGTGTAGCCGGCACCGAACGAGCACAGATGGCCGAGGTCTCCGGGCTGCAGATCGTCACTGTATTCGTGGAAGGCGATGATGGAACCGGCTGAACTGGTGTTTGCGTATTCCGCAAGCACATTCGGCGCTTCCCCGGGCAGCGGCTCGCGCCCGAGTACCTTGCGGGCAATGAGGTCGTTCATATTGATATTAGCCTGATGCAGCCACAGCCGCTTGAGCGACGAGGGCGCGATCCCGAGTTCTGCAAGATGGCTGAGCATGAAGTCGGCGACCATCGGCACCACTTCCTTGAACACCTTGCGGCCCTTTTGCGTGATCAGCTTGTCCGCGGCCCCCATGGTCTCGGGCGTGAAGCGATTGAGCGGCCCGAAATTGTTACGGATGTTGTTGGAGTAAACCGATTTGATTTTCGTGCCGACGATCTCCCATGAATTATCTCCGTCGGCGGCCTGGGCGCGTTCGACGATGCAGGCGGTCGCGGCATCGCCGAAAATGAAATGCGTTTCACGGTCTCTCAGGTTGAGATGACTGGTGCAAATTTCCGGGTTCACGCAAAGAATCGCGCGTGCATGGCCGCGTGCGACCATGTCGGAGGCAGCCTGGATACCGAAGGTGGCGGATGAGCATCCTGCCAGCATGTCGAAGCCGAAGCCCTCAATGCCGAGCGTCTGCTGAATTTCGATCGCGATCTGCGGATAGGGGCGCTGCATGATGGACGCGGCAACAATGACGCCATCGACGTCCGCAGTGGTGCGATGGGCGGCGCGCAATGCTTGCTGCGTGGCGGCAAGCGAAATCTCCGCGGAAAGGGAGAGCTCCTCGTTCGGACGTTCGGCCATTCGCGGCGACATGACCTCCGGATCCAGCATGCCTGCGCGAGCGACGACGTGGCGCTTGCGGATGCCGGAGGCCTTCACGATGAACTCATCGCTGGAGCGCAGGAGCGGCTGCATGGCGCCGGCCTTGATCGCCTCGTGATGCGCAAGGTTGTAGCGGCGCACATACTCGTTGTACGCCTCAACCAGCTCGGCGTTGCTGATCGAGTCCGGTGGCGTGTAAAGCCCAGTGCCGCTGATGGCGATGTTCGGCAACAGAAACGGTCCTCGGTTCGGCCCAGCTTTGCGCGAAACCGGTAAGCTGGCGGACATGGGGTTTAAAGGCAAGCTGGACGGAAAAGCTCTCCCCAGGCAAGCGCTCCGGTTTTTTGGCAGTTTCGGGGGAGAGGAGCCGCGCCAATCCGGTTACCGGCGCACGCCGTGAGCGTGGCGGTCTTGGGGCTGGCCGGGTCACCGCCCCGCGCTGACCGTCCCAACCGGCTTGCCGAAACCCTGTTCCGTTATCGAGCAACCGACATCTAGCGCTTGCGGGCGCAGACGGCGGGGCTAATTGTCTTTGTACTGAATATTAATTCGCCGCAAGGGGTTGTTACTCACCGGACAGCTATTACTGGTCGGACTGAGGCGATCATCGTTTTTGAGGCCGCGATGCGCCTTGGGCTTATGGCGCGTGCAACTTTGGAGCGCGATCTCGGACGAAATCGGGGAGCCCCTCAGACTGGACACGGCCCGTCAGGCGTGACCGGTGATAAGCCAGAGGATGATGATGATGGGTATCGGTACGCCAATCAGATAAAGCAGGCACGAGCGCATCCAACATCCCTTTCCCGAATGCTCTGGGCCATAATGTGAAAAGAGAGCTTAGAGTTCCACACTGTTATCCCGCCGCAGCTCGTAAAGGGCGATGGCAGCAGCGTTCGAGACGTTCAGGCTGTCCATCGCCCTTTTCATGGGAATTGTGGCGCTGATATCGCAGCGCTCGCGCACGAGGCGCCGCAGCCCCGATCCCTCGGAACCAAGAACAACCGCGATATCGCCGGCGGAAACTGCTTCTTTCAGAGGTTGCTCTCCGTCACCAGCCAGCGCGATTCGCCAGAAACCGCGTTTCCCGAGCTCGTCCAGCGCGCGCGCGATATTGACCACTTGCACATAAGGTACGGCATCTAATGCGCCTGACGCGGCCTTGGCGAGTGCACCCGACTCGGGCGGCGCGTGGCGGTCCTGAACCACAACGGCCGTCGCCCCAAACGCAGCCGCCGATCGTAAGATCGCGCCCACATTGTGGGGGTCGGTGATCTGGTCCAGGACGACAACGACCATGCGCAGCTCTGACCGAATCGCGGTAAGATCGCGTAGATCATGAGGGGGGAGAGGTGCGCAAAGCAGTGCGACGCCTTGATGAACGGCGCCGGGCGGAAGGTTCCCGGCGACCGCTTCCGACGAAACAATTTCATGCCGGACACGTGCCAAAAGGGGACGGCCGATCGCCTCGGCCGCCCGCGCCGTGAGGATCGCCCTATGAACCGAACGCCGGGGATTGGCCAACGCTGCGCGCACGGGGTGGATGCCATACACCCAAAGGCCACTGGAAGATTGAGGCGCCGCAGACCATCTCTTCATTTTGCAACAGTCCGGGTCAAAAGCGCGGCGTCTCGGTATGGGCTGGAACGAAGGATGCTTGGAGCGAGTTTCCCCCCTGTTACGAGGATGATCAGACCATGACAGTCCATTCCCGAGCCATTGAACGCTTCGCCCAGGACGACGTGGCGCGCGCCCATGCGAGCGTTAATCTTGCTCCGGCGGTTGCATATGAAAAATTCCGGCATGACATCGCTCGCTGGTGGCCCCGGGAATATACCTATTCCGGGTATGCCATGGAGGATCTGTACCTTGAAGGACGCAAGGGCGGCGTATTCTGGGAGCGTGGCCCCGAAGGTTTTCGGTGTGATCTCGCCAGGGTCATGCGCTGGATGCCTCCCGAGAAGATGATTCTGCGCTGGCACATTTCCCCCAGTCACCGTCCCGAACCGGATCCGGAGCGCGCCAGCGAAGTGGAAATCCGTTTCCTCTCCGATGGCGGCAATGGAACGCGCATCGAAGTCGAGCATCGGAATTTTGACCGGCATGGGACGGGAAGCGCCGAATATGCAGCGCGCATGGGATCGGACACCGGCTGGCCCTTTATCCTCAAGCGGTTTGCCGAACATTGCGGCTGCGGCGAAGCGGCAGCGCCGCGCATTCTCCGAGCCGTGGAATAGACGGAAATCCCGGATTTTTGACCAACCATCGGGCGCGTCGAGCGATGCGTCCGATGGTTGACACATCAAGCCGAATTGCCGATATCCGCCCGCCTCAAATCTTCCGGTATGGGGGAGTGTCCCGAGTGGCAAAGGGGGCGGACTGTAAATCCGCTGCGTTACGCTTCGTTGGTTCGAGTCCAACCTCCCCCACCAGCGCCCGCATCCGGCGCGAAAATCAGAAGACAAGGTGGCAGCCAGAGTGTGCTATTCTGATTTCGGAGTTCTGATTTCCGAATTCTGATGCGGGTGTAGCTCAATGGTAGAGCAACAGCCTTCCAAGCTGATGACGAGGGTTCGATTCCCTTCACCCGCTCCAGTCCTGCCTTGCTGCCACGGCTTCCGGAATTGAACGGATGATTGCTGAAATCGGCCAGCTTGCGCTTATCCTCGCGTTCCTGGTCTCCAGCGTTCAGGTGGTCGCGGGATTTGTGGGCGCGCGCCGTCGGGATCCGAGCCTGATGGCGCTCGCCCGCGCGGCAGCGTGGATGCAGCTGCTCTTCGTCGCGACGGCGTTCCTTGCGCTGGCGGCATCGTTCCTGATGAACGACGTTTCCGTTGCGCTGGTGGCGCAACACAGCAACAGCGCGCAGCCGCTAATCTACAAATTCGGCGCCACCTGGGGCAACCACGAAGGCAGCATGCTGCTATGGGTGTTGATCCTTGCAGTACAGGGCGCTTCGGTCGCACATTTCGGCGGCTCCCTGCGCGAGACCCTACAGGCGCGCGTGCTTGCCGTGCAGGCCCTGATCGGGGCGGCGTTTTTGGGATTTTCCCTGTTCACCTCCAATCCCTTCCTGCGGCTCTATCCCGCGCCGGCCGACGGCAGCGAACTCAATCCGCTGCTGCAGGATCCCGGCTTGGTGTTCCACCCGCCGATTCTCTATCTCGGCTATGTCGGGTTTTCCGCGGCTTTTGCCTTTGCCCTTGCAGCGCTGATCGAGGGTCGGGTCGATGCCGCGTGGGCACGCTGGCTGCGGCCTTGGGTTCTCGCGTCGTGGATTTGCCTGACGCTGGGAATCGCAGCCGGCAGTGCCTGGGCCTATTACACGCTGGGATGGGGCGGCTGGTGGTTCTGGGATCCGGTCGAGAATGCTTCCCTGATGCCATGGCTGATGGGCACGGCACTTTTGCATTCCGCCCTCGTGCTGGAAAAACGCGGTGCGCTGGTGAGCTGGACCATTCTGCTGGCGATCATCACCTTCTCCTTCAGCCTGATCGGCACCTTCCTGGTACGCTCCGGCGTGCTGACCAGCGTCCACGCCTTCGCGCTGGATGCCAAACGTGGCGTTTACATTCTTGGCATCATCGGCGGATTGACCGGTTCGGCGCTGGCCCTGTTCGCTTGGCGGGCGCCGATGATGCGCACGGGCGCACTGTTCGCACCGCTTTCCCGGGAAGGCGGGATTACGCTGAACAATGTGTTTCTTCTGGCTGCAACTGCGGCTGTCTTTCTCGGCACCTTTTATCCGGTGTTTGTCGATCTCGCGAAGGGCGCGCCGGTTTCGGTGGGGCCGCCATATTACCGGATCACATTCGTCCCGATCTTCGTGCCGCTGCTGCTTCTGGTGAGCTTTGGCCCAATGCTGAACTGGAAGCGAAACAGCTGGCGAGAAGTGCTCGGCCGGCTGCAATGGCCGCTGGTCATTGCGGGTTTCACGCTGCTGCTGGCGACGGTGGTCCTTGGTATGGCATGGGTACTCACGGCGGCCGCCTTAGCCCTTGGGGTGTTTCTCATCGCCGGAGCGGCTGCTGTGCTGGTGCGGCGCTGGAAGCTGACAAGCGGCGGGAATTGGCGACGGTTTGTTCGCACAGCGCCGCTGGCCAGTTACGGTTTTGTACTGGCACACGCCGGGCTCGGCGTGACCACCCTGGGAATCACTGCGGTCAGCGCCTTTCAGGCGGAGCGGGTCCTGAACATGGTCCCAGGACAGAGCGTGGCGCTCGCCGGAAAACGGGTGACGCTGGAAAGCGTGTTGCCGGTTGAAGGCCCCAACTATCAGGCGACCGAAGCCAACTTTCGTGTTGTGGGCCACTGGGGTGAGCGGGTGCTTGTGTCGCAGCGCCGGTTTTATCCGGTGAGCCAGACGCAAACCACGCAGGCCGGCATCGGCGTGGGCCTGCTCGGGAATACATACGTTTCTGTCGGCGATCAGAACCCCGACGGAAGCATCGTCGTGCGCATGTGGAATCATCCGCTGGTGGACTGGATATGGGCGGGCGCCTTTATGATGGCCTTTGGCGGCATGCTGTCGCTTGCGGACAGGCGCCTGCGGGTGGGCTTTGCGGCGCCCGCTATTCGGCCGGCACTTCAGGTTGCCGCGGAATGAAGCGGCTCGTGTTCCTCGTTCCTGTGGCGCTGTTCGCGGTAGTGGTGCTGACGTTCGCGATTGGCCTTGGCCGGGATCCTTCCAGGATTCCGTCGGTGCTCGTTGGCAAGCCATTGCCTGTGTTCTCCCTGCCGGGCGTGCGCTCGCGCGACGCGGGATTGTCCTCGAAAGAATTTCGCGGCGAGCCGCGGCTGTTGAATGTGTTCGCGTCCTGGTGCGTGTCCTGCCGTGTCGAGCATCCCGTGCTGCTGCAATTGAAACAGGAGGGGGTGCCGATCGATGGGCTGGACTGGAAGGACGATGCAACCCAGGGAGCGCATTATCTGGCGCAGAACGGTGATCCCTACATGCGCGCCGGCAATGACCGGAGCGGCCGCACCGGCATCGACCTTGGCGTGACCGGCGTGCCGGAAACATTTGTTGTCGATGGGCATGGCATCGTGCGTTACAAACATGTGGGCCCCATCGAGCCGGAAGACTGGACGGGCACCATCAAACCGCTGATGGATCGCCTGAGAGCGCAATCGTGAGGACGATCGGATTTGTGGTTGCGGGCATGCTGCTGGGTGCGAGCAGCGCACACGCGGTTCTGCCGAATGAACAGCTTGCCGATCCGAAGCTCGAAGCGCGCGCGCGTGCCATCAGCGAGGAGCTGCGCTGCGTCGTCTGCCAGAACCAAAGTATTGACGACTCCGACGCGGAGCTTGCCCATGATCTGCGGGTGCTGCTGCGGGAGCGCTTGCTTAGGGGCGATACCGATGAGCAGGCCAAAGCCTACATCGTGAAGCGCTACGGCAGTTACGTGCTGCTCAAGCCGCAATTCCGCACCGAGACCCTGCTGCTATGGCTGGGCCCGTTTGTCGTGCTGATGCTCGGCGGCGCAGGGGCGACGGTCTATATCCTGCGGCGCAGGGCCACCGAGAATGTGCCCTTGTCACTGGAAGAGGAGCGGCGCGCTTCCGCCATGCTGGAATCGGAAGAGCCGCTTGACCTGCAGTTGGGGACCGAGAGGCGTCCACAGGAGTTACGTTGAGCAAGGAGAGACCCATGCCGCTAACCCCCGAAGATACCCAAACCGCAGCCGAAGAGTCCGGGACCGGAAACGCGGAAGGCGAGTCCGCCTCGCGGCTCGGAACGGTTTGGAATTCCAAATATCTGAAGCCCGTGGCGGCCCTGCTCGTTGCACTTGGAGCGGGATTTGTTGTGCAGATGGTGCGGGACCGAAAGCGCGCCTCCAAGAAGTAATCTCAGGCTGCGCCGGTTGCTGCATTCGCGCCTGGTCCCATGCGACGGAGGGGCCGCCAGCGCGCGGGCGGGACCCGCTGATCGACTTTGGTCTGGGAAGTACAATAGCGGGGGTGATAATGCTTGGGCGGCTCCGCGAATCCGCCGCAGCGTCCTCAAGAGGCTCTCCAGATGCATGTGTCTCCCGAATTGCGGGCCGCGTGGACACAACTTTGGACCACCGGCGATCTTGACAGTTTGCCGCAACAGCGAGCGGCAGGTCTTCTGGCTCCGCTGGAGTCCACCTGGAGAAGGTTTTTCTCGTCTTTTGAAGATGGCGCCAGATTGCTCGACCTTGCAACAGGCGGGGGAGAAGTCCTTCGCGCCGCGCTTGCTGTTGGAAGAAATTTCCATCTGACTGGCGTGGACATAGCGGATCTTTCCGCTGTGAGCGCCAGCTTTCAAACGTGCAAAATCGAACTCATCGGAAGCACTGACCTGGCCAGCCTGCCGCTGCCGGATTGCTGGTTCGACGGCGTGGCCTCCCAATTCGGGATCGAATACGCGGACGTCGAGGTAGCCACGCGAGAGGCGGTCAGGGTACTGGCCAATAATGGGCGCGGGCATTTGGTGCTGCATCATCGCCACAGCGTGATCACGCAAGGCGTCATCAACAATCTCGCGGCAGAGCATTCTGTTTTCTCGGACGGTGATACTTTCCAGGTCGGCAGACAGTTTTTCGAACTCAAGGCCTGCTCGGCTCCCACAGAGGCAATCATGGCCGCGGAAGCAGCATTTCGGCATTCGGTGGCCGTGTTACGCTCGCGCATCCGCAATGAGCCTGCATTTGGCATGGCTCGCAACGTTGTCGGTTTTCTCAGCCGGCTTGCAGAAGTTCCCGATTCTCTTCCGCCCGCGGAAGCGTTGCACCGCCTCGATTTCGTGAAGCGGGATACACAGGCCAGAAGACTTCGAAAGCAGGCGCAGCTCGACTCCTCGCTCGACAAAGAGGGCGTAGGAAGGCTTTCCACAGCTCTGACGAACGCGGGAGCGGTTGTCGATCCGGCCCGAGAGTTGAAGTACCGGGACGGGCATTTGATGGCGTGGGAACTATCGTTTTGTAAGCGGGCCGGCCGGGCGCAGTAACGCCTCAGTTCACGACGCTGGTGAACACCTGCCGCAGGGCAGGCACCATCGTCTCGGCTTCTTTCAGCCAACGCAATCCCTTTGCGATTTGCCTGGCGTGATCGCGGCGGGCATCCCTCAACACTGCGCCGCGCAGGCGCGCGTCGTAGGCGTGTTCGGGTGCTTTGGCGTAACGGCCCATATCGGGGCCCGAAACAATGGCACTGATCTGAGCCGGCGCGATCTGGATGCCAAGATGGGAGAAGGCTGCGCCAAGCCACCGCGTGGGGTCTTCTAGAAATCCCTCAAAATTGAGCCAGAGCGCCTGGTCCTTGGCCCCCTCTGCCGCTACGGCGAGTGCCGTCACTTCGCAGGCCCAGCTCATGGCGACCATTTCGCCTTCGCTGAGGTCCGGCAGCCGCCAGTGCGCTTTGTCGGTTCGGGTGTGCAGGCGAGTAAGGCGGCTTTCCGCGAGCAGACGGGCTTCTTTGGGCGAATTGAGCGCGCCCAGAATGGTCGCAAGGTAGGTTTCGGCCGGAACGAAGATGAAGATCGCGCGTGGCCGACTCGGTCGGACCAGGATTTGCCGGGCCAGCTCCGATACAAAGCTTGTCGTCTTGACCAACGCGCGCTGTTCCGGCCGGAAGGTGCGCGACAGGAGCTTCAGAACGGTGCCCAGCCGGGCCTCGAACTCCGCATCGGTCCACCTGCGCGAAGTGCTTTGCGTGTCCAACCGCATCTGCGCGAAGGTGCGCAAAATGGCGGGTTCCCTGAGGGCAAAGACCTCGGGGCGGCTTCCCAGTAGCCGCGACAGCAGGGTCGAGCCCACGTGGCCGATGTGGAAAATGTAGTTCGCCGTTATCGGGAGTGCGTCGACTGCGGCCTCGACGATCGGCCAGTTTACCGTGCGCTGAGGGGTTTTTGGCGTGAGTACGCGGGCGTCCAGGAAACTGGCCCGCTGGTAGTCCGCCTCGCTAAGGCGGACAAACGTGAGCCGGTCCGTCGCCGGGTCGAGCGCCAGGGGGAACAGCTCAGGCGAGCGGGCAAGGCTTGCGGCCAGCGGGTCCATAAACGCCCCGTTCGATCGGCGGTACTATGGCTGCCGGCCCGCTATATGAACAGGCCAGCCGGCGTCCTGGATTCTCGTCGAAATATGCCTATTTCCCCGGTTCCGGCGCTTGATCGGGCGCAGGACGGCTGCTAAATGCTCGCCTCTTGGCGAAAATTCGAGTCGCGCTGGCGGGTGGGGGCTCCCGGCGCGATGCTGTTTTGCCGCTAGGAGTGTAGCTCAGCTGGTAGAGCGGCGGTCTCCAAAACCGTAGGTCGCGGGTTCGATCCCTGCCACTCCTGCCACTTTGAGAAGAAACGACCCTTGAGCGAAGCCACCAAAAAAACGGCCGATACCCGCAAGGACTTACCTGCGCCCGCCAGGCGCGGCGGAGTGGTTCAGTTCTTTTCCGAAGTTCGGCGGGAGATGTCCAAAGTTACCTGGCCGAGCTGGAGGGAGACCTACCTCACCACGATCATGGTCTTCATCATGGTGGGTATCACGATGGTGTTCTTTTTCGCGGTGGACTGGATTTTGGCGATGGGCGAACGCTGGCTGATCGGGGCGGCAGGCTGATTGGATCTGGAATGAGCGAGGCAGGCACACAACCGAAAGCCGATACGCGTTGGTACATCGTCCACACCTATTCGAACTTCGAGCGGAAGGTGGCGGAGGAGATCAAGCGGCAGGCCAAGCTCCAGGATCTGGATGAGTTTGTCGCAGACGTGGTGGTCCCGACGGAAGAGGTCGTGGAAATCCGGCGTGGCCAGAAGAAGAGCTCCGAGCGCAAGTTCTTGCCGGGCTATGTGCTGCTGAACGCGAAGCTGACGGACGAGGTCTATCACCTGGTGAAGAACGTGGCCAAGGTCACGGGCTTCCTGGGGCAGGGCAACAAGCCCATGCCGCTGCGCCAGGGTGAAGTGGATCGCATCCTCAACCAGGCACACGAGAGCGCGGAGCATCCGAAGTCGTCGATCACGTTCGAAATCGGCGAGCAGGTGCGAGTTGCCGATGGTCCGTTCACGTCCTTCACGGGCGTGATTGAAGAAGTGGATGAAGATCGTTCGCGGGTGAAGGTCGCCGTATCGATCTTCGGCCGCGCAACGCCGGTGGAACTCGAGTACGGTCAGGTGGAAAAGTTTTGAATTTCACCGCGGGAGAGCCAGCCAGGCTCGCATGCACCGCAAACCGCTAAGGAGGCGGATCGGAAGTGGCAAAGAAGATTGTCGGTTATATCAAACTGCAGGTGCCCGCTGGCGCTGCAAACCCGTCGCCGCCGATCGGCCCGGCTTTGGGCCAGCGCGGCCTCAACATCATGGAGTTCTGCAAGGCGTTCAACGCCAAGACCCAGCAGATGGAAAAGGGCATGCCGATTCCGGTGAACATCACCGTGTTTTCGGACAAATCTTTCTCCTTCGAGATGAAGACGCCGCCGGCTTCGTACTTCCTTAAGAAAGCAGCGAAGCTCGAAAGCGGCTCGAAGGCGCCGGGGCGGACCTTCGCCGGCACGGTCACCAAAGCGCAGGTGCGCGAGATCGCTCAGGCCAAGATGAAGGACCTGAACGCCAACGATGTCGACATGGCGATGCGCCTGATCGAGGGCTCCGCGCGCTCGATGGGCATCCAGGTGCGGGAGTAGGGGCGATGGCGAAGATTTCGAAGCGCTTCAAGAAGGCCATCGACGGCGTGAACACCGAGAAGGCCTACGACATCGACGAAGCGGTGAAGCTGGTGAAGAGCCGCGCCACCGCGAAATTCGACGAAACCATCGAGCTGGCGATCAATCTCGGCGTCGATCCGCGTCATGCCGATCAGATGGTGCGCGGCGTGGTTTCGCTGCCCAACGGCACCGGACGCGCCCTGCGGGTCGCGGTGTTCGCCAAGGGACCAAAGGCCGACGAGGCGAAGAAGGCTGGCGCCGATATCGTCGGCGCCGAAGACCTGGCCGAGCAGGTGCAGAAGGGCGAGATCAACTTTGACCGTTGCATCGCGACGCCGGACATGATGGGCGTGGTTGGCCGCCTCGGTAAGGTTTTGGGCCCGCGCGGCCTGATGCCGAACCCGAAGGTCGGCACCGTGACGATGGACGTTACCCAGGCGATCAAGGACGCAAAAGGCGGCGCCGTGGAATATCGCGTCGAAAAGGCGGGGATCGTGCAGGCGGGTGTCGGCAAGGCGAGCTTCAGCGAAGATGCCATCGTTCAGAACGTGAAGGCGTTCGTGGATAGCGTGGTGAAGGCGAAGCCCACCGGCGCCAAGGGCACGTATCTGAAGAAAATCTCCATCAGTTCCACGATGGGACCCGGCGTGAAGGTCGCGCTCCCCAGTGTCGGGGCCGCGATGGCGTAGGATGCTTCGAGGCGCGCGAGTGCGCGCACCTCAGCATGACGTGAGTTAAGTGTCGTCACCCTGAGGTGCCGCGTAGCGGCCACGAAGGGGACAAAAGTTTCCGGCTGGCGATGGCCGGGATGACCTGTCCGAGACCGCTGGTGTCCCAAGGGACTTAATCTCCAGCGCAGACGGGGTTCGGGTTTGAACCCTGGGGCAGGAAAGGGCGGCGGCCAGCAACCGCTGTCTGTCACAGGGAGTGAAGTGGATCGTCCCGCTTCGCCGTGAAGGAGAAGCAAGTGGAGAAAGCCAAAAAGGCCGAAGTCGTGGAGGACCTCAAAGGGGTTTTCAGCGATGCCGGCTCCGTGGTTGTCGCCCACTATACCGGCATGACGGTAGCCCAGATGAGCACCCTCCGCGCCCGCATGCGGGCGGAAGGCGCCTCTTTTCGGGTTGCGAAGAACCGTCTTGCCATGCGTGCGCTGGAAGGAACCCCGGCCGCAGGCATCGCGCATCTCTTCAAGGGGCCGACGGGTATTGCGGTGAGCAAGGATCCGGTTTCGGCCTCGAAGATCGCGGTGGCCTACGCCAAGGAGAACGACAAGCTCGTGATCCTCGGCGGCGTGGTCGGCAGTCAGGCTCTGGACGTGAACGGTATTAAGGCTCTGGCCGAGCTGCCGTCGCTGGATGAGCTGAGGGCCAAAATCGTGGGGCTGTTGCAGGCACCCGCGACCAAGATCGCCGGTGTGCTTCAGGCACCCGCCGGTCAACTCGCCCGCGTCCTTTCCGCCTACGCCAACAAGGAAGCCGCGTAAGGCGACAATCGAAACCGACATATCGAACCCGAAGAAAAGGAACTTAGGAAATGGCAAATCTGGAACAGTTGGTCACCGACCTTTCGGGGCTCACGGTCATCGAGGCCGCTGAGCTCTCGAAGATGCTGGAAGAAAAATGGGGCGTTTCCGCCGCGGCTCCGGTCGCAGCTGCCGCCGCTCCGGCAGCCGCCGCAGCCGCTCCGGCCGCAGAAAAGACAGAGTTTACTGTGGTTCTCACCGATGCCGGCGACAAGAAGATCAACGTGATCAAGGAAGTTCGCGCGATCACCGGCCTTGGCCTTAAGGAGGCGAAAGACCTCGTCGAGGGCGCTCCCAAGGAAGTGAAGGCCGATGTCAGCAAGGACGAGGCAGCCAAGATCAAGAAACAGCTCGAAGACGCAGGCGCCAAAGTCGAGCTGAAGTAGGGAGGCGTGGCGGGTTGAAACACCGCTCACGCATACATATTTGGAACATCCACCCCCTCCGGGAGAACGGCTCCCGGAGGCGTGGGTGTTCTCGCCATTAGTCGAACGATAGTCGGGTTTCCCGGCCCATTTCGGCCGGACAAAAGAGTGCGAAAAAGGAAAGCCGCTGCATGACTCTCTCTTTCACAGGACGCAAACGCCTCCGCAAATACTTCGGAAAAATGCACGAAGTGGCGGAGATGCCGAACCTCATCGAGGTTCAGAGAACCTCCTACGACCAGTTCCTCCAGGTCGAGAAGCCCGAAGGCGGGCGGCTCGACGAGGGGCTGGAGGCCGTTTTCCGTTCTGTGTTCCCGATCAAGGATTTCTCGGAGAATTCCCTCCTCGAATATGTGGATTACCACTTCGAGGAGCCGAAATACGATGTCGAGGAGTGTCAGCAGCGCTCAATGACCTATGCCGCGCCGCTCAAGGTGACGTTGCGGCTGATCGTGTTCGATACGGACCAGGAAACGGGCGCCAAGTCGGTCAAGGACATCAAGGAGCAGGATGTCTATATGGGCGACATCCCGTTCATGACCGAGAACGGCACCTTTGTCGTGAACGGCACCGAACGGGTGATCGTCTCCCAGATGCACCGCTCGCCGGGCGTATTCTTCGACCACGACAAGGGTAAGACGCATTCGAGCGGCAAGCTGCTGTTCGCCGCCCGCGTCATCCCGTATCGGGGCTCGTGGCTGGATTTCGAGTTCGACGCGAAGGATATCGTGCATGTTCGCATTGACCGGCGCCGCAAGCTGCCGGCGACGGCGCTGCTGTACGCACTGGGCCTGACCCAGGAAGACATCCTGAATTACTTCTATTCGAAGATCGCCTTCAAACACACCAAGGACGGCGGCTGGACCACGCCGCTCGATCCGAACTGGATGAAGAACGCCAAGGCGAATTCCGACTGGAAGAACGCCAAGACCGGCGAGGTTATTGCCGAAGCGGGTACCAAGATCACCCAGCGCATGCTGCGCAAGTGGCAGGAAGACGGCGTACGCGCCGTGTCGCTGCCGGTCGACGAACTCGTGGGCCGCTATTCGGCGCTGGACATGGTCAATCCGGAGACGGGCGAGATCTATGTGGAAGCCGGCGACGAGCTGACCGAAGCCAATCTCTCCGAACTCGTGGAGCAGGGCTTCCACGAGATCGACGTGATCAACGTCGATGGCATCACCATCGGCGCCTATATCCGCAACACCATGGCCGTGGACAAGAACCACTCCCGCGAGCAGGCGCTGATCGACATTTACCGCATCATGCGCCCGGGCGAGCCGCCCACGCTCGACACGGCCGAAACGCTGTTCGGCCAGCTGTTCTTCGATTCGGAGCGCTATGATCTCTCCAGCGTCGGCCGGGTGAAGATGAACATGCGCTTGAACCTGGATGCGCCGGACACCATGCGCGTGCTGCGGAAGGAGGACATCCTCGCCATTGTCAAGGCTCTGGCAGACCTGCGCGACGGCCGCGGCGAAATCGACGATATCGACAATCTCGGGAACCGCCGGGTGCGCTCGGTCGGCGAGTTGATGGAGAACCAGTTCCGTCTTGGCCTGTTGCGCATGGAGCGCGCCATCAAGGAGCGCATGTCGTCCGTCGATATAGACTCGGTGATGCCGCACGACCTGATCAACGCGAAGCCCGTGGCGGCGGCGGTGCGAGAGTTCTTCGGATCTTCGCAGCTGTCCCAGTTCATGGACCAGACCAATCCGCTGTCGGAAGTCACCCACAAGCGGCGCATGTCGGCGCTGGGGCCGGGCGGCCTCACGCGCGAACGCGCGGGCTTCGAAGTGCGCGACGTTCACCCGACGCATTACGGCCGCATCTGTCCGATCGAGACGCCGGAAGGCCCGAACATCGGCCTGATCAATTCGCTGGCGACATACGCGCGGGTGAACAAGTACGGCTTCATCGAAAGCCCCTACCGCCGCGTGGTGAACAAGCACGTCACAGACGAGGTCGTCTATCTTTCGGCCATGGAAGAGGCGAAGTACACCATCGCCCAGGCCAACGCGACGATCGACGGCAGGGGCCGCATCACCGATGAGCTGGTCTCCTGCCGCACTGGCGGCAATTTCGTGATGACCACGCCCGACCAGGTGGAGTTCATCGATGTGTCGCCGAAGCAGCTGGTCTCCGTTGCCGCGGCTCTCGTGCCGTTCCTCGAAAACGACGACGCCAACCGCGCGCTGATGGGCTCCAATATGCAGCGCCAGGCGGTGCCGCTGTTGCAGCCGGAAGCGCCGTTGGTGGGCACGGGACTCGAAGACGTGGTGGCGCGGGACTCCGGTTCTGCGATTGCCGCGCGCCGTTCCGGCGTGGTCGATCAGGTGGATGCAACGCGTATTGTCGTCCGCGCCACGGAAGAAACCGATCCCACCAAGCCGGGCATCGACATCTACCGCCTGAAGAAGTTCCAGCGCTCGAACCAGTCGACCTGCATCAACCAGCGTCCGCTGGTGAAGGTTGGTGATGCGGTCCAGAAGGGCGACATCATCGCCGACGGGCCCTCAACGCAACTGGGCGAACTCGCGCTCGGCAAGAATGCGCTCGTCGCGTTCATGCCGTGGAACGGCTACAATTTCGAGGATTCCATCCTCATCTCCGAGCGCATTGTGCGCGACGACGTCTTCACCTCGATCCACATCGAGGAATTCGAGACGATGGCGCGCGACACCAAACTCGGTCCTGAGGAAATCACCCGCGACATCCCGAACGTCGGTGAGGAAAACCTCAAGAACCTCGACGAAGCGGGCATCGTTTACATCGGCGCTGAAGTTGTGGCCGGCGACATTCTCGTCGGCAAGGTGACGCCCAAGGGCGAGACTCCAATGACGCCGGAAGAAAAGCTGCTTCGCGCCATTTTCGGCGAGAAGGCGGCCGACGTGCGCGACACGTCTCTGCGCGTGCCGCCGGGGGTGACGGGCACGATCGTGGAAGTGCGCGTCTTCAATCGCCACGGCGTCGACAAGGATCAGCGCGCCATGTCGATCGAGAAGGCGGAAGAAGAGCGCCTGGCGGAAGACCGCGACGACGAGCTCGCCATTTTGGAGCGCAATATTTTTTCCCGCCTGTCGGAGCTGCTGCTCCACAAGACGGTGGCGCACGGCCCGAAGGGCTTGGCGGCCGATTCCAAGGTAACCCAGCACGTGCTGGAGACCATCCCGCGCCACCAGTGGTGGCAGATCGGGTTGCGCAACGAGAAGGCGCAAGCCGAAATCGAAGCGCTCAAGAAGCAGTACGACGAATCCAAGCAGCGCCTCGACAAGCGCTTTGCGGACAAGGTCGAGAAGCTTCGCCGCGGCGACGAACTCGCGCCGGGCGTGATGAAAATGGTCAAGGTGTTCGTCGCGGTGAAGCGCAAGCTGCAGCCGGGCGACAAGATGGCCGGCCGCCACGGCAACAAGGGCGTCATCAGCCGCATTCTGCCGATGGAGGACATGCCGCATCTGGAAGACGGCACGCCTGTCGACATCGTGCTCAACCCGCTGGGCGTGCCGAGCCGCATGAACGTCGGTCAGATCCTTGAAACCCATCTGGGCTGGGCCTGTGCCGGGCTCGGACGGCAGATCGGCGAAGTGGTCGACAAGGTGAAGCGCGACGGCGGCAAAGCGGATGGCGCATTGCGCAAGCAGCTGAAGCACATCTACGGCAACGACCAGCGCCTTGCGGAACTGGACGATGGCGGCCTCGTCGAACTGGGTGAAAACCTGCGCGAAGGCGTGCCGGTGGCGACGCCGGTGTTCGATGGCGCCAAGGAGCACGACATCGTCGAGATGCTGCACCAGGCGGGTCTCAACCAGACCGGGCAAGTGACTCTGTATGACGGCCGCACCGGCGAGGCGTTCAAGCGCCCGGTCACGGTCGGCTATATCTACATGCTGAAGCTGCATCACCTCGTCGACGATAAAATTCACGCCCGGTCTATCGGACCCTACAGCCTCGTCACCCAGCAGCCGCTGGGCGGCAAGGCGCAGTTCGGCGGACAGCGCTTCGGCGAAATGGAGGTGTGGGCGCTTGAGGCTTACGGCGCGGCTTACACGCTTCAGGAAATCCTGACGGTGAAGTCCGACGACGTGGCAGGCCGCACCAAAGTCTATGAGGCCATCGTGCGCGGCGAAGACACGTTCGAAGCCGGTATTCCGGAATCGTTCAACGTGCTCGTCAAGGAAATGCGCTCGCTGGGCCTGAACGTGGAGCTCGTAAATGGCTGATTTTGAACCAAGATCCCGTAGCCGGGAAGCAAGAATGAACCAGGACCTGATCAACGTCTTTCAGGCCGGCAAAGAAATTCCGACATTCGACCGGATTCGGATTTCGCTCGCCAGCCCCGACCAGATCCTGCGCTGGTCGCACGGCGAGATCAAAAAGCCGGAGACGATCAACTACCGTACCTTCAAGCCCGAGCGCGATGGTCTCTTCTGCGCTCGTATTTTCGGGCCGGTGAAGGACTACGAGTGCCTGTGCGGCAAGTACAAGCGCATGAAGTACAAGGGCATCGTCTGCGAAAAGTGCGGCGTTGAAGTCACGGTGCAGAAGGTGCGCCGCGACCGCATGGGCCACATCGAACTGGCCTCGCCGGTGGCGCACATTTGGTTCCTGAAGTCGCTACCGTCGCGCATCGGTCTGATGCTCGACATGACGCTGAAGGATCTCGAGCGGGTCCTCTATTTCGAAAATTACATCGTGACCGAGCCTGGGCTGACGCCGCTGAAGGATCGCCAGCTCCTCACCGAAGACGAGTACTACAAGGCTCAGGACGACTACGGCAACGATGCCTTCACCGCCAATATCGGCGCCGAAGCGATCCGCAAGCTTCTGGAGGCGATTGACCTCGAGCAGCTGCGCGATCAGTTGCGCAAGGATATCTCCGAGACAAACGGCGTCGGCGAGAAGCCGAAGAAGATGGTGAAACGCCTGAAGCTGGTGGAGGCGTTCATCGATTCCGGCAACCGGCCGGAATGGATGATCCTCACCGTCGTGCCGGTCATCCCGCCGGAGCTGCGCCCGCTGGTGCCGCTGGACGGCGGCCGCTTTGCGACCTCCGATCTGAACGATCTCTATCGCCGCGTCATCAACCGCAACAACCGGCTAAAGCGGCTGATCGAGCTGAAGGCGCCTGACATCATCGTGCGCAATGAGAAGCGCATGCTGCAGGAGTCGGTGGATGCGCTGTTCGACAACGGCCGCCGCGGCCGCGTCATCACCGGCGCCAACAAGCGGCCGCTGAAGTCGCTCGCCGACATGCTGAAGGGCAAGCAGGGCCGCTTCCGGCAAAACCTGCTGGGCAAACGCGTCGACTACTCGGGCCGCTCGGTTATCGTGGTCGGTCCGGAACTCAAGCTGCACCAGTGCGGCCTGCCGAAGAAGATGGCGCTCGAGCTGTTCAAGCCGTTCATCTATTCGCGGCTGGAGGCGAAGGGCTTCTCGCAAACCGTTAAGCAGTCGAAGAAGCTGGTGGAGAAGGAAAAGCCGGAGGTTTGGGATATCCTCGAAGAGGTGATCCGCGAACATCCGGTGCTGCTGAACCGCGCGCCGACTTTGCACCGTCTCGGCATCCAGGCCTTCGAGCCGGTGCTGATCGAAGGCAAGGCGATTCAGCTGCATCCGCTGGTCTGCACGGCCTTCAACGCCGACTTCGACGGCGACCAGATGGCGGTCCACGTGCCGCTGTCGCTCGAAGCGCAACTCGAAGCACGCGTGTTGATGATGTCGACCAACAATATTCTCAGCCCCGCGAACGGCAAGCCCATCATCGTGCCGACGCAGGATATCGTGCTCGGGCTTTACTATCTCAGCCAGGAGCGCCCCGGCGAGCCAGGCGAGTACAAGGAAGATCCGAAAACCAAGGCGCCGCTGCAGGGCTTCTACAACGACATGGCCGAGATCGAGCACGCGCTGTTCTCCGGCGCCGTGACGCTGCATGCCAGGATCAAGGCGCGCTATCACACGGTCGATGCCGACGGTAAGCCGATCATTCGACGCGTGGACACCACGCCCGGCCGCATGATGATCGCCGAGCATCTGCCCCGCAATCCGAAGATCCCTTTCGAGCTGGTGAACCGTCTGCTGCGCAAGCAGGAGATCAGCCATATCATCGACGAGGTCTACCGGCACTGCGGGCAAAAGGAGACTGTGCTGTTTGCCGACGCCGTCATGGGTCTCGGTTTCCGCGAGGCATGCAAGGCCGGCATCTCGTTCGGGAAGGACGACATGGTCGTTCCCGACACGAAGGTGAAGCTGATCGACGAGACGCGCCATCGCGTCCGTGAGTTCGAGCAGCAGTATCTGGACGGTCTCACCACCGACAAGGAAAAATACAACCTCGTTGTCGACACCTGGTCGAAGTGCACCGATCAGGTCGCCGCCGAAATGATGAAGGAAATCTCCGAGCCGAAGATCGATCCGAAGACGCACCGGATTCAGGAGATGAACTCCATCTACATGATGAGTCATTCCGGCGCCCGTGGTTCGCCACAGCAGATGAAGCAGCTGGCCGGCATGCGCGGCCTGATGGCCCGTCCCGACGGCTCGATCATCGAGACGCCGATCCTGTCGAACTTCAAGGAAGGTTTGACAGTGCTCGAGTACTTCAACTCGACGCACGGCGCCCGCAAGGGCCTGGCCGACACGGCGCTCAAGACGGCGAATTCGGGTTATCTCACCCGCCGTTTGGTGGACGTGGCGAACGACTGCATTATCACCACCGAAGATTGTGGCACCAAGAAGGGCGTCACAGTGCAGGCCGAAATCGATGGCGGCCAGGTGGTCTCTTCGCTCTCGGAGCGCATCCTGGGGCGAACCGCGGCGGAGGATGTGAAGCATCCCGAAACCGGCGACGTGATCGTCAGGCGCGGCAAGGAAATCGGCGAAGACACGGCCGAGCGGATCGAGAACGCGCATATTCAGAAAGTGCGCGTGCGCTCGGTGTTGGCCTGCGAGCTCACGGACGGCGTTTGCGGCAAGTGCTATGGCCGCGATCTTGCCCGGGGCACGCCGGTGAACATCGGCGAAGCGGTGGGCGTCATCGCCGCCCAGTCGATCGGCGAGCCTGGAACGCAGCTCACCATGCGAACCTTCCACATCGGCGGGGCGGCCCAGGTGGCCGGCCAGTCCAAGATCGAGGCATCTTACGACGGCAAGATCAAGGTCGTGAACCGAAACGTGGTGAAGAACTCCGACGGTGAGCTCATCGCCATGGGGCGCAACATGCAGATGGTCATCGTCGATCCGAAAGGCCTCGAGCGAGCGAGCTACCGCATCACCTACGGCGCCAAGCTTCGGGTGGACGACGGCGCGAGCGTGAAGCGCGGCGATCGGCTGGCGGAGTGGAATCCGAATGCCTTGCCAATCCTCACCGACGTGGATGGCGTCGTGAAGTACGAGGATCTTGTCGCCGGCATCTCGGTGAAGGAAGTGGCGGATGAGAAGACCGGCGTCACCAATCGCGTCGTGATCGACACCCGCGGCACGGGCTCCAAGAACCAGGATCTACGTCCCACGATGGTCATCGTCGGCAAGAACGGGAAGCCCGTCACCTTCCACGGCGGCGAGGCGCGTTATCCGCTGACAGTCGATGCGATTCTCTCCGTTGAGGATGGCGCCGAAGTGAAAACGGGCGACGTTCTCGCGCGCATTCTCACCGAAGGCGCCAAGACGCGCGACATCACCGGCGGTCTGCCGCGCGTGGCGGAGCTGTTCGAGGCGCGTAAGCCGAAGGAATCCGCGGTGCTGGCCGAAGCAGATGGCTTCATCGAATTTGGCAAGGATTACAAGAACAAGCGCCGTGTCATCCTGAAGCCGAAGAACGATAAGCTGGAGCCCATCGAGTATCTGATTCCCAAGGGCAAGCACATCAGCGTGCGCGAGGGGGATTACGTCGAGAAGGGCGACTATATCGTCGAGGGCAATCCCAGCCCGCATGACATTCTGCGCATCAAGGGGGTGGAAGAGCTTGCGGTGTATCTGGTGAAGGAAATCCAGGACGTCTACCGGCTCCAGGGCGTGAAGATCAACGACAAGCACATCGAGGTGATCGTCCGTCAGATGATGCAGAAGATGGAAGTGATGGACGGTGGCGAGACCACGCTCCTGAACGGCGAGCAGGTCGATCTCCTGGAATTCAAGGAGGCGAACAACAAAGCTGTCGAGCAGGGGCAGAAGCCTGCCGAAGCCCGGCCTGTGCTGCTTGGCATCACCAAGGCAAGCCTTCAGACCCGTTCTGTCTTCTCCGCGGCGTCGTTCCAGGAGACAACCCGCGTGCTCACCGAGGCCGCTGTGCAGGGCAAGGTGGATATGCTGGAAGGCCTTAAGGAGAACGTTATCGTCGGCCGGCTCATTCCGGCCGGTACCGGCGGGGCCGTGGCGCGGCTGCGGCACGTTGCGGCCGAGCGCGACAAGGCCATCCAGGAGCAGCTCGCGAAGGAACAGCCGCCGCAACTCGAAGCCCCGCAGGTGGCGGCTGAATAGTCCTCGCTTCAGCATAAAAAAAGGCCGGTGGTGACACCGGCCTTTTGCTTTCAAGAGACGGCCGAAAATATCCAACGGCAGAAATGGGAGGCGGCCAGCAGTTTCACGTCCTATATTCTCCGCATGAGAACGCCTGAGCCATTTTCCTGGGATCGCGCCGAGGCCCGTTTGGGCAAATTCGATGGGAAATTCCTGATCGGCGTGCTGACGACCGGTATTTATTGCCTGCCGTCCTGCACCGCGCGCCAGCCCAAAGCTGAAAACGTGCGCATCGTCCGGACGGAAGAGGATGCGAAGGCACTCGGGCTACGTGCCTGCAAGCGCTGCCGGCCTGATCTGTTCTATCGCGGCGAAGACGAAGACATCTCGCTCTTCGAGGGTTTGGCCATGCGGGTACGCGCCGCGCCGCAAGATTTCGCCGATGCGCCGGCGCTGGCCAGAGTGGCCGGCGTCAGCCTCACCAAACTGGGCGATCTGTTTCGCGAGCACGCGCACTTGGCGCCGGCTGCGTGGCTGCGCCGGGAACGGGTTCGCGCCGCCGCGCAACGGCTGCTTGGGACCAATGAGCGCGTGGTGGAGGTTGGGTACGCCGCCGGTTTCGAGAGCGAGTCGGTATTCCACCGGCAATTCCTTGCGCTCACGCGCATGACGCCGGGCGCTTATCGCGCGATAAACGGCGCATCGGTGTTCCTGCTGCACCTGCCCAGCTTCTATCGCCCGCAGGAAATCCTCGCCTACCACGCACGCGACCCGGAAAGCCCGTGCGAGCGCGTGGACGGCAATAGCATCTTCAAGGCACTGCGGACGCCGCAAGGCCCCGCAGTGCTGGAACTGTCGCTGGAAAACGAGGGCGTTTGGGGCAAAGTGCACGGTCTCGAGAAGACAAGCCGGGACACAATCGCGCTGCTTCACAATTCCGCCTTGCGCATGCTCGGCCTCAATAATGAGGTAACGGCGTTCGAGACACGCATAGGGAAACACCTGCGGTTTGGACAACTCGTTGCGAATCGACGCGGCTTGCGGGTCCCAAGCACTCCGACCGGCTTCGATGGTCTGTGCTGGGCCATTATCGGGCAGCAGGTGAACGTGAAGTTCGCAGGCGCATTGCGCCGTGAGATCCTGAACCTTGCCGGCGAGAAGATCGGCGATATGCGCACGCACCCGGCACCCGACAGGGTTGTCGATGTCGGCGCGGCGCGGCTGGCAAAGCTTCGCTATTCGCGGGCCAAGGCGGACTATCTGATCGGTGCCGCGCGTGAAGTGGCGGAAGGGCGGCTGGACATCGAAGGCCTGTCGGAGACATCTGCTGTCGCTGCCGAGAAGCAGCTCTTGTCGCTGCGCGGTATCGGCAAGTGGACAGCGCGCTACACCATGCTGCGCGGCGGGTTCGCCGACGCAGCGCCCGTGGGAGATAGCGCGCTCGCGACCGTGCTCCAGCGGCTCCACCGGCTCGATGAACGGCCGGACGCCGAGCACGTCGAATCGCTAATGCAGGATTTTACCCCACATCGCAGTCTCGCGACGTGCCACCTTTGGGCGAGCTATAGGGACGCAGCATGAAAAACGGAAAGCGGTACTGGTCGCCGATCAAGTCCAGATTCGGAAACTTCGCAGCCTGGGTCGATGAGGAAGGCAGATTGTTGCGCTTCCATCTGCGCGCCAAAGGTGCGGAAAAGGTCGATCCGGAAGCTGAGCGCAGTGAGCGGAAGCTCGCCAACGTGCAGCGACAGATCGCGGAATACGACGGCGGCAAGCGCCACGAGTTCGATTTCGAGCTGCTGCCGGACGGACCGGAATTCCATAAACTGGTCTGGGAAGCGCTGCTCGAGATTCCCTTCGGAGAAACCGCCAGCTACGGCGCAATCGCCCGCAGAGTGGGACAGCCAAATTCGGCGCGTGCGGTGGGCGTGGCCAACGGTGCCAATCCGATTGCTCTGGTGGTGCCCTGTCACCGTGTGATCGGCAGCGACGGCAGCCTCACCGGCTATGGCGGAGGGTTGCCGCTGAAGCGGGCGCTGCTGGAGCACGAGGCGCGCGTCATGGGGCGCCCGTTCGATCTCTTCGCCTGAGGCGGCTCTCTTAGGAGTGGTTCGCTGGGGTCTGAACTGCCGGAGTAGCGGCTGGTTTGGCCGTGGCGGTCGCTGCCCATTGCTGATCCTGCGGAGCGGCTGCTTGCGCCACGAGCGCTGCGAGTTTGGCGTCACCCTGCGGATTGGGGGTCAGCGGCGCGTCGTATTTCCACGAGGGCGCCACCAGGGATGTGACATCATCGGCATTCAGGCCGGATCCCGTAATCACCATCACGATGTCCTTGCCCGGAATGACCGCGATGCGCTGCCCCCCATTGCCGTTGGCCTCGAAATGCGCAGGACACCCGGCCCGGCCGTTGGGATAGAGCCACAGGCCGTAGCCGTACTTCACATTCGCGCTCACGTCTGCATGTGGGCTGAGTGCCGCATCGACATAAGTGGCCGGCACCAGCTGCCTGTCTTCCCAAACGCCATGATGCAGCCAGAGATAGCCAAGCTTTGCCATGTCGCGCGGCTGCAGTCTCAGGTCGGCAAAGCCGTGACTGACGCCATCATCGTCCTTCGGCCAATAGAGATAGTGGATGCCCAGTGGCCAGAAGAGTTCACGCTGAGCAAATTCGGCGGCACTCGTGCCGGTTTCGTGGCTCAGCACCGCGGAAATCAGCTCCATATTCACCGCGCAGTAATTGAAGGCGGTGCCGGGTTCGGCAGTTTCGTCGCGGCCGAGGGCGAAGCTTGCCCAGTGGGGGCTGCGTTCCATCTGTTCGAGGAAATTGAGTCCATCGCGCGCGCTGCAGTCGAGGCCCGAGGTCATGCTGAGCAGATGCGCCAGCGTGAGCCGGGCCTTGCGGGCATCTGGGTTGACCTGATCCTGCTGGGCCAGCAGCGGGAGCACCGGCGCATTAAGATCGGCCATTTGCTGTTTGCCATGGGCGATGCCGACCAGGGTCGAAAGCACGCTCTTGGTCACCGACGCCACGTCGTGGAGCTGATTGTCCCCGAATGGAGAAAAATAAGCATCCAGCACAATATTGCCGTGCCGCTCGATTAGTACGCTGTGCACCGGCAGGTGCCGCCAGCGGATCATCTCCATGGCATAGGCGAGCGCGTTGGAATCGATGCCTTGGGCTTCAGGTGTCGAGGTCCGCCAGCCTTGGGTCGGCCAGAAGGTGATCGGCTTTGGCGGCGGAGGAGGGGGTGGAGGCGGAGTGCTCGCACAGGACGCGACAAAGAGGCCCGCAGCACAGAACAAACCCAACCGCGCCGCGGTCGCGCGCACACGCCCCATGAGAAAACTCCGACACCTGAGATGGAGGGCAGGAAGTCCCGCACCAGCGATCGCACGATGCCAGCCGTTTTCGGACTTGGCAATGCGCAAATGCTTGTTCTGTCAGAAAATTATGCCAAGGCGCGGACCTGCGGCAGCCTGCCTAGGGCAAATCCATGCTGATGCGAAATCCGACGCGTAACCGTTCATCGTCTGCTAAATAGCCCTCCGACATCACGCCGGGTTTACGGACGTGGGCACCGGCCCAGGGCAGCTGGAACTCGGTTCCCAGCCGCACCACAAAGGGCAGGCCGGCATAGGAGATCGTCGGACCCAAATAGTAGGCCGTGGTACCGGCGTGGGCGTTGCCAAACAGCCCTTCGAAATCATTCTCGTTGTTGAATTCGATGCCCACAGACCATTCCGGGCTCACATTGTAGGCGGCACCCGCGAAAAATTCCGCGGCGCTGCCCTTGTTCCATCGCCCGTTCTCGCGTTCCCACATGTCTTCGAAATTGATGTTCGCCGCGATACGCAGGCTGGAATTGAAAAAATTCTTCTGAAGCAGCAGCTTCGCCTCGAGTTCCCGAGTGTTGTCGCCGTAGGTTGGCTCGAAATACACCGCAAGCCCGACAGGGTCGAAGTAGGGATTCAGGAATCGGTAGACGGCCTCTCCGGAGACGCTGGTGGCGTGCCAGGTCTCGTCGGGTCCGATGTCCGGATGAGGCCGGCTGCGCTCCCATTCGTAGTTGAAATAGCCCGAAACCTGGAAATCGTCTGTGACCCCGTATTCAAGCTCGGTGCGGGAAAGCAATCCATTGAAGGCCTGGTGTGGCTTCTGCGTTGACCAGTTGAGCGACTGCTCGATTTCCTTTTCGTACTGGCTGTCGATATCCGTGGTGTAGACGGTGATGAAGGGCTGATCGTCTGCCCAAGCAGCCCCTGCCAGGTAGGCCAGGGCGAAGGATATCAAGCCGGGGCCGAAGACCCGATTCATGCTGCACCCGCTCAGAATTGCGAACAATTCGCAACTAAGCCACACTCCCCTAGAACGGCGCGCGGGTCAATAAGAATGACTCGCAAAGTATCGCCGCCCCGGTTGCGAGTACCAGTCTTAATCGATTGCTGCACGTGCGAAAGATCGTTGCGAAGTCGCTTGACCGGCCAGAGTCGCGCTTTTATATAGCCGCACTCCGCAGGCAGGCCGTCCTCCTTGTTTTGGCTGGGAAACGCTGCCGGGAAGCCAGTTTTGAAGCGTAGCGTGCGCGACCTGGGGCCGTAGCCCTCGGTCCTCCGCGAGCTGGGGCCGGGCAATGCAGCCCGTGCCCGATTTCTTCTGTTTGGCCGCATATGGCCGTCAATGGAGTTTGGATGCCTACGATCAACCAGTTGATCCGCAAGCCGAGAGGCGAGAAGCCCAAGCGGAACAAGGTGCCGGCGTTGCAAGGCAGCCCGCAGAAGCGTGGCGTCTGCACGCGCGTCTATACCACCACGCCGAAGAAGCCGAACTCGGCGCTTCGCAAGGTCGCGAAGGTCCGTCTCACCGGCAAGGGGGGCTACGAAGTCGTGAGCTACATCCCAGGCGAAGGCCACAATCTGCAGGAGCATTCGGTGGTGCTCATTCGCGGCGGCCGCGTGAAGGATCTGCCGGGCGTGCGTTACCACATCATCCGCGGCGTGCTCGACACGCAAGGTGTGAAGGACCGCAAGAAGCGCCGCTCCCTGTATGGCGCGAAGCGTCCGAAGTGACCTGAGCCAAGCGAAGGTCATCCCGGACGGAGCGAAGCGACGATCCGGGATCAAGGAAGAGGAATAGGAATTAGAATATGGCCCGTCGCCGCCGCGCAGAAAGACGCGAGATCAATCCGGACGCCAAGTACGGCGATCTCGTTGTCGCGAAGTTCATGAATTGCCTGATGTACGAAGGCAAGAAGTCCGTCGCCGAAGGCATCGTCTACGGCGCGTTCGACACCATCCAGCAGAAGACGAAGCAGGATCCGCTGCAGATGTTCCACGAAGCGCTGCGCAATGTCGCGCCCGCGCTGGAAGTCCGCTCCCGCCGCGTCGGTGGCGCCACCTACCAGGTTCCGGTAGAAGTCCGGCAGGATCGCAGCCGCGCGCTGGCCATCCGCTGGATCATCAACGCGACGCGCGCGCGGAATGAGCCCACAATGACCGGGCGGCTTTCCGGCGAATTGATGGACGCCGCGAACAACCGTGGCAGCGCGGTGAAGAAGCGCGAAGACACCCACAAGATGGCGGATGCGAACCGTGCCTTCTCGCACTACCGCTGGTAACGCGTTCAGAGTTTTGAATTATGGCCCGAACCACACCGCTCGATCGTTATAGAAACATCGGCATTGCCGCGCATATCGACGCGGGCAAAACCACCACGACCGAGCGCATTCTTTATTACACGGGCAAGAGTCACAAGATCGGCGAAGTGCACGACGGCGCCGCCACCATGGACTTCATGGAGCAGGAGCAGGAGCGCGGCATCACGATTACGTCTGCGGCAACGACCTGTTTCTGGAAGGATCACCGCATCAATATCATCGATACGCCGGGCCACGTGGACTTCACCATCGAAGTCGAGCGTTCCATGCGCGTATTGGATGGTGCGGTGGCAGTGTTCGACGCCGTTGCCGGGGTTGAGCCGCAATCCGAAACGGTGTGGCGCCAGGCCGATAAATACGAAGTGCCGCGCATCTGTTTCGTGAACAAGATGGACCGCATGGGCGCGAACTTCATGCGCTGCGTGGAGATGATGGTGGATCGCCTCGGCACCAAGCCGCTGGTGGTGCAGCTGCCCATCGGTTCGGAAGCGGACTTTAAGGGTATTGTCGATCTTGTCACGATGAAGGCGCTGATCTGGCGCGAAGAGCAGCTGGGCGCTCGCTTCGACGAAGTGGAAATCCCGAGCGAGTTGCGCGATCAAGCGGGCGAGTATCACACCAAGCTGGTGGAAATGGCCGTCGAGCAGGACGAGAAGCTGCTGGAAGCCTATCTCGATGGCCATGCGCCGACAGTGGAAGATCTGAAGCATTGTATTCGCAGGGGAGCGACCAGCTTCAGCTTTGTTCCGGTCCTCTGCGGCTCGGCCTTCAAGAACAAGGGTGTGCAGCCGCTGCTCGATGCGGTGATCGATTATCTGCCATCGCCGCTGGATATTCCGGCGGTGAAAGGCACCGATCCCAAAGGCAATGAGGTGGAACGCCCGGCAGACGACAAGGCGCCGTTTGCCGGTCTGGCATTCAAGATCATGGACGATCCGTTTGTCGGCTCCATCACCTTCGTGCGTATCTATTCCGGTACGTTGCAATCCGGCACCGGCGTCCTGAACTCGGTCAAGGACAAAACGGAACGGGTCGGCCGCATGCTGCTGATGCATGCAAACAGCCGCGAAGACATCAAGGAAGCGTACGCCGGTGACATCGTGGCACTGGCGAGCCTCAAGATTTCTACGACCGGTGAAACACTGTGCGATCCCAATCACCCGGTGATCCTGGAGCGCATGGAATTTCCCGATCCCGTTATCGAGGTCGCAGTCGAGCCGAAGACTAAGGCCGACCAGGAAAAGATGGGTGTGGCGCTCAATCGTCTCGCGCAGGAGGATCCTTCTTTCCGTGTGTCAAGCGATACGGAATCTGGACAAACGATCCTCAAGGGCATGGGCGAACTTCACCTTGAAATCAAAATCGATATCTTGAAACGCACTTATAAGGTCGACGCGAACGTCGGCGCGCCGCAAGTCGCATATCGCGAGACGCTGTCGAAGCCGGTCTCGATTAAATACACCCACAAGAAGCAGACCGGCGGGTCCGGACAATTCGCCGAAGTATCGATCGATTTTGCGCCGCTGCCGCCGGGGTCCGGCTTTGTGTTCGAGAACGATGTCGTAGGCGGCTCAATCCCGAAAGAGTTCATCCCATCGGTTGAAAAAGGCATAAAAAACCAGAAGGAAAGCGGCCTGATTGCTGGCTTCCCGGTCATCGATTTCAAGGCGACGCTGACCGATGGCAAATACCACGAGGTCGATTCCAACGCGCTGACTTTCGACATTGCGGCGCGCGCTGCGTTCAGGGAGCTTGCCGAAAAGCGCGCAGCCAAGCTCCTCGAGCCGATTATGAAGGTTGAGGTCGTGACGCCGGAAGATTATTTCGGCAGCGTCATCGGCGATCTGAATTCACGCCGCGGTCAGGTGCAGGGCACCGATACGCGTGGCAATGCCCAGATCGTCACCGCCATGGTGCCGCTCGCCAACATGTTTGGCTACATCAACACGCTCAGGTCGATGTCGCAGGGCCGTGCCCAGTACACCATGCAATTCGACCACTATGAGCAGGTCCCGCAAGCGATCGCGGACGAGATCGTGAAGAAGAACGGCTAATTAGCCTACGGAGATAACGAAATGGCCAAGGCAAAATTCGAGCGGAACAAGCCGCACTGCAATATCGGCACGATCGGTCACGTGGACCATGGCAAGACGTCGCTCACCGCGGCGATCACCAAGGTGCTCGCCGAGCAGGGCAAGGCCCAGTTCACGGCCTATGACCAGATCGACAAGGCTCCGGAAGAGAAGGCGCGCGGCATCACCATCTCCACCGCGCACGTGGAATACGAGACCGACAAGCGCCACTATGCGCACGTCGACTGTCCGGGGCATGCCGATTACGTGAAGAACATGATTACCGGTGCGGCACAGATGGATGGCGCCATTCTGGTCGTGTCCGCGGCCGACGGCCCGATGCCGCAGACTCGTGAACACATCCTGCTGGCCAGACAGGTTGGCGTGCCGGCGCTCGTCGTCTATATGAACAAAGTCGATATGGTGGACGATCCCGAGCTGCTCGACCTGGTGGAGCTTGAGGTTCGCGAGCTGCTGTCGTCCTACGAATTCCCCGGCGACAAGATTCCGATCGTGCGCGGCTCCGCGCTGATGGCGCTGGAAGACAAGGAGGAGAAGATCGGGCGCGACTCGATCTTCGAGCTGATGAAGGCGGTGGACGAGTACATTCCGCAGCCGGAGCGCCCGGTCGATCAGCCCTTCATGATGGCCATCGAAGACGTGTTCTCGATTTCGGGTCGCGGCACCGTGGTGACCGGTCGTATCGACCGTGGCGTCGTCAAAGTGGGCGAGACGGTGGAGATCGTCGGCATCCGCCCGACTGTTTCAACGACGGTGACCGGCGTCGAAATGTTCCGCAAGCTGCTCGATCAGGGGCAGGCGGGCGACAATGTGGGTTGTTTGCTGCGCGGCATCGAACGCGAAGGCGTGGAACGCGGCCAGGTGCTGGCGAAGCCTGGCTCGATCACCCCGCACACCAACTTCGCAGCGGAAGTTTACGTGCTGACGAAGGAGGAGGGCGGTCGCCATACGCCGTTCTTCACCAACTACCGTCCGCAGTTCTATTTCCGCACCACCGACGTGACCGGCATTGTCAAGCTGCCGGAAGGCACGGAAATGGTGATGCCGGGCGATAACGTCTCGATCGAAGTCGAGCTGATCGTGCCGATCGCGATGGAAGAGAAGTTGCGCTTCGCCATCCGCGAAGGCGGCCGCACGGTTGGGTCCGGCGTCGTCGCCAAAATCATTAAATAAGCCGCCCGCGAGCAGGACTGTCGAAGAAAGCGGTATCGAAGGAAGAGCAAGATGCAAGGGCAAAACATCCGGATCAGGCTGAAAGCCTTCGATCACCGCATTCTCGACAATTCGACGCGTGAGATCGTCAATACCGCCAAACGCACCGGTGCCCAGGTTCGGGGCCCCATCCCGCTGCCAACCGGCATTGAGCGTTTCACCGTCAACCGTTCTCCGCACGTCGATAAGAAAAGCCGCGAGCAGTTCGAAATCCGGACGCACAAGCGTCTGCTCGACATCATCGATCCCACCCCGCAGACCGTCGATGCTTTGATGAAGCTCGACCTTGCGGCGGGCGTTGATGTCGAGATCAAGCTTTAAGGAGTAACAGCGCGATGCGCACAGGCGTCATCACGCAGAAAGTCGGCATGACCCGCCTCTTTCTGGAGGACGGCCGGCATGTGCCTGTCACGGTCCTGAAGCTTGACGGCTGTCAGGTCACCGGCACACGCACAGCCGAGAAGGACGGCTACACGGCCATCCAGCTCGGTATCGGAAGCATCAAGCCCAAACGGCTGACCAAGGCGGACCGCGGCCGGTTCGCGAAGGTGGAAATCGAGCCCAAGCGCAAGCTGGTGGAATTTCGCGTCGATGGCGACAAGCTGCTCGATGTCGGCGACATGGTGCAGGCGGATCATTTCGTGGCTGGCCAGCGCGTGGATGTCACCGGCATCACCATCGGCCGCGGGTTCACCGGTGCGATGAAGCGATGGAATTTCCGCGGCCTTGAAGCGTCGCACGGCGTCTCAATCTCCCACCGCTCGCTTGGCGGCACCGGTGGTCGGCAGGATCCGGGCAAAACCTTCAAGAACAAAAAGATGCACGGCCATTACGGCACGGATCGTGTGACGACGCAAAATCTCGAAGTGGCGAAGGTGGATGTCGAGCGCGGGCTCATCATGGTGAAGGGCGCGGTGCCTGGTCACAAGGGTGGTTGGGTCATGGTGCGCGATGCCGTGAAGCGTCCGCTGCCCAAGGATGCGAAATCGCCCGGCTCGGTGAAGAAGGCAGAAAAGGCGAATGGCGGTGCGGTTCCGGCCGAAGCCGCCGAAACAAAGGCGGAGGGCTGAGCCGTGAAAGCGAAAGTCCTCAACCTAGACAACCAGGATGCCGGCGAGATCGAACTGGCGGACTCCATTTATGGTCTGGAGCCGCGGGTCGATCTCATTCAGCGGGTCGTCGAATGGCAGCGCGCGAAACGCCGCGCCGGCACCCACAAAGTACTCACCCGCGGAGAGATCAACCGCACCAAGAAGAAGCTCTACAAGCAGAAGGGCACTGGACAGGCTCGTCATGGCGCGCGTTCCGCGCCGCTGTTCGTTGGTGGCGCCAAAGCCATGGGCCCGGTGAACCACAGTCACGAATACGACCTGCCGAAAAAGGTAAAGGCGCTTGGCTTAAGGCATGCGCTGTCCGCCAAGGCGAAGGGCGGCGGCATCGTGGTGATCGACGCGGCGAAGGCCTCGGCGGTCAAGACAAAGGATCTGGCCGCGCGCTTCGGCAAGCTGGGCGTGGAGAAGGCGCTCATCGTGGACGGCGAATTCGACGACAAATTCGCCCTCAGCGCTCGGAATATCAATCACGTCTCGCTGCTGCCCGCCAAGGGCCTGAACGTCTACGATATCATGCGCAGCGACAAGCTGGTGCTGACGAAAGCAGCGGTGCAGGCGATCGAGGAGCGTCTTTCATGAGCCATTACGACGTCATCCTCTCGCCGGTGATCACCGAAAAATCGACCAAGCTGACCGAAACCAACCAGGTGGTGTTCCGTGTGGCGCTGGACGCCAGCAAGCCGAAGATCGCCAAGGCGGTCGAGGACCTGTTTAAGGTGAAAGTGACGGCCGTCAACACGGTACGTATGAAGGGCAAGACCAAGGCATTCCGCGGCAAGCCCTACAAGCGCAGTGACTACAAGAAAGCGATCGTGACCCTCCAGGAGGGCCAACAGATCGACATCACGACGGGGCTGTAAGATGGCGCTCAAGCAATATCGCCCGATGACGAACGCGCAGCGCCAGCTGGTGCTGATCGACCGCACGGGCTTGCACAAAGGCGGCCCCGTGAAGTCGCTCACCGAGGGCCAGAAGCGCCATGGCGGACGCAACAACACGGGGCGCGTCACCGTGCGATGGCAGGGCGGCGGCCACAAGCAGCGTTATCGCATCGTCGATTTCAAACGGCGAAAGTTCGAGGTACCCGCCACGGTCGAACGCCTCGAATACGATCCCAACCGCACGGCGTTCATTGCGCTGATCAAGTACAAGGATGGCGAGCTCGCTTACATCCTGGCGCCGCAGCGGCTGGCGCAGGGCGATACCGTTATCTCCGGGGACAAAGTAGATGTGAAGCCTGGCAATGCGATGCCGCTCGGCGCCATGCCGGTTGGCACCATCGTGCACAATATCGAGCTGAAGCCGGGCAAGGGCGGGCAGATCGCGCGCTCCGCCGGCACCTATGCCCAGTATCTCGGCCGCGACCAGGGTTACGCCACGCTGCGTCTGCACTCGAGCGAAGTGCGCCGCGTGCCGCTCACCTGCATGGCGACGGTCGGCGCGGTGTCGAATCCGGATCACATGAACGAGGTTCTCGGCAAAGCCGGCCGCAACGTATGGAAAGGCAAGCGCCCGCATGTCCGCGGCACGGCGATGAATCCCATCGATCATCCGCACGGCGGGGGCGAAGGCCGCACCAAGGGCGGTCGTCATCCCGTGACGCCGTGGGGCAAGCCGACCAAGGGCGCGAAGACCCGCACAAACAAGCAGACGACGAAATACATCGTGCGCTCGCGGCACGGAAAGCTGATGCAAGGGTAAGACATGGCTCGTTCGGTTTGGAAAGGCCCGTTTGTGGATGGCTTTCTGCTCAAGAAGGCAGAAGCGACGCGCGGCAGCGGTCGCAAGGAAGTGATCAAAACCTGGTCGCGGCGTTCGACCATCCTGCCGCAATTCGTGGGCCTCACCTTCGGCGTCTACAACGGCAAGAAGCACATTCCGGTGCTGGTCACCGAGGACATGGTGGGCCACAAGCTCGGTGAGTTCTCGCCCACCCGCACCTTCTACGGCCACTCCGGCGACAAAAAAGCGAAGAGAGCGGAATAATGGGCAAGGAAGCACGCGCGCGCGTCTTGGCCGATAACGAGGCGAAAGCCATCGGCACGAACATTCGCGTCTCCCCGCGCAAGCTCAATCTCGTGGCGCAAGCCATTCGCGGCAAGAGAGCGGAAGCAGCGCTGAACGAGCTCACCTTCTCGCAGAAGCGTATCGCGGGTCAGGTGAAGAAGGTGCTGCAGTCGGCCATTGCCAACGCCGAGAACAACCACGACCTCGACGTGGACGATCTGTTCGTGAAGGAAGCGAGCGTCGGCAAGAACATGGTGCTGAAGCGGTTCCATGCCCGCGCCCGCGGCCGCGGCGGCCGCATCGAGAAGCCGTTCGCGCAGGTCACCATCGTTGTCGAAGAGAAGCGCGAGAAGGCGCCGGCGAAGAAGGCTGCGCCAGAACGAAAGTCGGGCGGCAAAGGCAAGAGCGCTGCGCCGAAGACTGAGAACAAGAAAGCGGCTGCGAAAAATACGCCGGAGAAGAAGAAAACCGCAGCGTCGAAGCCCACGAAGGAGAATGCCTGATGGGTCAGAAGGTCAATCCGGTCGGCCTGCGTCTGGGCGTCAACCGCACCTGGGATTCCCGCTGGTATGCCGGGAAGAAGGAGTACGGGCGTCTGCTCCAGGAAGACATCAGGATTCGGAATCATCTTACGGAGCGCCTGAAGCAGGCGGGCGTCAGCCGGGTGGTGATTGAGCGTCCGCACAAGAAGTGCCGCATCACCATTCATTCGGCACGTCCGGGCGTCGTGATCGGCAAAAAAGGCGCCGACATCGAGAAGCTGAAGAACGAAGTCCAGAAGTACACCAAGGATGAAGTGCACCTGAATATCGTGGAAATCCGCAAGCCCGAAATCGACGCCAAGCTGGTGGCCGAGAATATCGCCCAGCAATTGGAGCGCCGGGTGGCTTTCCGCCGGGTGATGAAGCGCGCAGTTCAATCTGCGATGCGTCTTGGCGCGCAGGGCATCCGTATCAATTGTGGCGGTCGGCTGGGCGGCGCAGAAATCGCGCGGGTCGAATGGTACCGCGAAGGACGCGTGCCGCTGCACACGCTGCGCGCCGACGTCGACTACGGCACCGCGACGGCAAAGACGACCTACGGCACCTGTGGCGTGAAAGTCTGGGTGTTCAAAGGCGAAATCATGGAACACGACCCGATGGCCGTCGAGAAGCGCCAGGCCGAACTTGCCGCAGGCGGGCAACATGCGCAGCATCGTCCGCAAACGGCGACGGCGCAATAACAGGCAACGATCATGCTCCAACCGAAACGCACAAAATTCAGAAAGCAGCACAAGGGCCGTATCCACGGCGCTGCCAAAGGCGGCACGCTGCTCAATTTCGGGGAATATGGGCTCAAGGCGCTGGAGCCGGAACGTATTACCGCGCGTGAAATCGAAGCGGCCCGCCGCGCGATCACGCGCCACATGAAGCGCGCCGGGCGCGTCTGGATTCGCGTGTTCCCGGATGTGCCGGTGTCGAAAAAGCCAGCCGAAGTGCGAATGGGTTCCGGCAAGGGTGCGCCGGAATTCTGGGTGGCGAAGATCAAACCCGGCCGCATCCTGTTCGAAATCGACGGCGTCGATATCGAAACCGCGAAGGAGTCGATGCGGCTGGGCGCGGCAAAACTGTCGGTCGCCACGAAGTTCGTGGCGCGAGCGCACGCATAAGGACGCAGACCATGGCGAAAGCGAAAGGCACAATCGAGGACCTCCGCGCCAGCTCCGGTGATCAGCTCGGCGATCAGTTATCGAAGCTGAAGAAGGAGCAGTTCAATCTGCGCTTCCAGCGTGCCAACGGGCAGTTGGAAAAGACGAGCCGGGTCCGCGAGGTGCGCAAGCAGATCGCGCGCGTCATGACGGTGATGAACGAACAGCGCCGGAACGCCGGCTGAAGAAGGACGAAGAGATGCCCAAGCGCGTGCTGCAAGGCGTCGTGGTGAGCGACAAGAATGCCAAGACGGTGGTGGTGAATGTGGAGCGCCGCTTCATCCACCCGGTGCTCGGCAAGACTGTGCGCCGCTCGAAGAAATACCACGCCCATGACGAACAGGGGCAGGCGAAGGCGGGCGATGTCGTGCGCATCCGCGAGTGCCGACCGGTTTCCAAGTTGAAGACTTGGGAAGTGGTCGAGCGGGTGGGCAAGTAGGCGTTGTGCAGGCTCGGGAGCTGAATCCATGATACAGATGACGACCGAACTGGACGTTGCCGACAATTCCGGCGCCCGCCGCGTGATGTGCATCAAGGTGATCGGCGGTTCGCGCCGTCGCTATGCCGACGTGGGCGACACCATCGTGGTGAGCGTGAAGGAGGCCATTCCGCGCGGCCGCGTAAAGAAGGGCGACGTGCTCAAGGCTGTGGTGGTGCGCACGGCGCATGGCGTGCGGCGCCCGGACGGCAGCCTGATCCGTTTCGACAACAATGCCGCGGTGCTGGTGAACAATCAGAACGAGCCCATCGGCACGCGCATCTTCGGGCCGGTCACCCGCGAACTGCGCTCCAAGAACCACATGAAGATCATCTCGCTCGCGCCGGAGGTGCTGTGATGGCGCCGAAAACAAAGAAGAAAACTGCTGCCAAGGCCGACCAGCAGGATCGGAAGATCCGCGGCATTGGCGCGCGCATCAAAAAGGGTGATCGCGTGGTGGTCATCAGCGGGCGGGACAAGGGCCACAAAGGCGAGGTCCTGAAAGTGATGCCGCAGGAGGACCGCGCGCTGATTTCGGGCGTGAACATGGTCAAGCGTCATCAGCGTCAGACGGCGCAAGTGCAGGGCGGCATCGTAAACAAGGAAGCATCTGTCCATCTGTCGAATATAGCGCACGTCGATCCGAAAACCGGCGGCCCGACGCGCATTGGTTTCCGTGTGCTCGGCGATGGCCGCAAGGTCCGCTTCGCCAGAAAGTCCGGTGAGGTGATCGATGTCTGACGCAGGACAAAAGGGCAAAGGGCCGGCGAAGAGCGGTGGCCAGCGCGGCGACCCGCGTGAGGCTGCCAAGGCCGAAAAGAAGGCCGCCAAGCGCGAAAACAAATCTGCCGGCACGCAGGTATCGGTTGGCGAAACCGCGCACGATCCAAATTACGTGCCGCGCTTCAAACAGCGTTACAACGAGGTGATCCGCCCCTCGCTGATGAAGGAGTTCGGCTACAAAAATCCCATGCAGGTACCGAAGATCAACAAGATCGTGCTGAACATCGGTGCGGGCGAAGCGGCTTCGGACAGCAAGAAGATCCAGCAGGCGCAGAACGATCTCACCGCCATTGCCGGCCAGAAGGCAGTCGTCACGCGGGCAAAGAAAGCCATCGCGACGTTTAAGATTCGCAAGGATCTTGCGATCGGGGTGAAAGTCACTCTCCGCAAGGACCGCATGTACGAGTTCCTCGATCGGCTCATCACGACGGCCATGCCGCGCATCCGCGATTTCCGCGGACTGAACGGCAAGAGCTTCGATGGCCGCGGCAATTATGCCCTCGGTCTCAAGGAGCACATGGTCTTTGTCGAGATCGACTACGACAAGACGGAAACCGTGTGGGGCATGGACATCGTCATCAATACCTCTGCGAAGACCGACGATGAAGCCAAGGCGCTTCTCAAGGGCTTCCAGTTCCCCTTCATGAATTAACGGGCGAAAGCGAATGGCCAAGACAAGTCAAATCAACCGCAATGCGAAGCGCGAAAAGATGGTGGCGCAGTATGCCGCCAGGCGGAAGGCGCTCAAGGCGATCACCGAAAACATGTCGCTGCCGGCGGAAGAACGCTTTGCGGCGCATCTTAAGCTCGCGAAGCTGCCGCGCAATTCATCGAAAACGCGCATTCACCATCGTTGCGAGCTGACCGGGCGCGCAAAGGGTTATTACCGGAAGACGAAACTGTCGCGCATCATGCTTCGAGATCTCGGCAATTGGGGCCAGGTCCCGGGCATGACAAAGGCCAGTTGGTAAGGAAACAGGATATGGCGATCACAGATCCAATCGGCGATCTTCTGGCGCGCATCCGCAACGGCCAGCTGCGCGGCACCTCCAAGGTGAAGAGCCCGGCGTCCAGTCTGCGCGCCCGCGTCCTGGATGTGCTGCAGGCGGAAGGATTCATCCGCGGCTACGCGGAAGTCGAATTCAAAAACGGGCAGAAGGAACTTGAGATCGAACTCAAGTATCACGATGGCCGCCCCGTCATTCGTGAGCTGCGGCGCGTGTCCACGCCCGGCCGTCGGGTGTACGCAGGCGCAAGAGAGCTGAAGCCGCATCGGCAGGGGCTTGGCCTTTCGATCGTTTCCACGCCGCAAGGCGTCATGACGGATGTCTCCGCGCGCGAGAAGAACGTGGGCGGCGAAGTCCTCTGCCGGGTGTTCTGAGGAGGGAATAATGTCACGCATCGGCAAAAAGCCGGTTCCTCTGCCGAACGGCGTTACCGCGAACGTCGACGGAAAAAACGTGCGGGTGAAAGGCCCCAAGGGCGAGCTGTCGCTCCGGCTGGTGGACGAGGTCGAGGCGTCCCTGGGCGAGGACGGCATCACAGTCAGCCCCCGCGAGGGGGCGGAACGCGGCCGGCAAATGTGGGGCTTGTCGCGGACGCTGGTGAACAATCTCGTGGTCGGGGTCACGCAGGGCTTTACGCAGCGGATGGAGATCAACGGCGTCGGCTATCGCGCGGCGGTACAGGGCAAGAACCTCAACCTGCAGCTCGGGTTCAGCCACGACGTCAGCTACCCTATTCCTCCGGGCATTAGCATCGTTGCGGAAAAGCCGACGGCGCTCACCATTTCCGGGATGGACAAGCAGCTGGTCGGGCAGGTGGCGGCGGAAATCCGCTCGTATCGTCCGCCGGAGCCCTATAAAGGCAAAGGCGTGAAATATGCGGGGGAGCATATCCGTCGCAAGGAAGGCAAGAAGAAATAGGCCATGAGCAGCAAACTGTTCGATCGCCGCAAGAGCCGCACGCGCTATCGCATCGCGCAGACGGCGGAACGCCCGCGGCTCTCCATCTTCCGCTCCGGCCGGCATATCTATGCGCAAGTCATCGACGATCGCGCAGGCGCTACGGTGGCCGCTGCCTCCAGCAACGAAAAGGAAGGCAAGGCGCCAAAGACCTGGAATATGGACGCCGCCAAGTCGGTCGGACAGAAGATCGCGGAGCGCGCGATTGCGCAAGGCGTCAAGCAGGTCGTGTTCGATCGCGGCGGCTACATCTATCATGGGCGCGTGAAGGCGCTCGCAGACGCGGCCCGCGAAGGCGGCCTCGAGTTTTGATGAAGGATTGTCTGAATGGCGCGTGAAGACGGCAGGCGGCGGGATCGCAGCGATCGCGAAGAACGCGATAACGAGTTCATTGACAAGCTCGTGCACATCAATCGCGTCGCCAAAGTGGTGAAGGGCGGAAGGCGGTTCGGCTTTGCCGCACTCGTGGTGGTCGGCGACCAGCGCGGGCGCGTGGGCTTCGGCCATGGCAAGGCGCGCGAAGTGCCTGAGGCGATCCGCAAGGCGACGGACGAAGCCAAGAAGACACTGGTCCGCGTGCCGCTGAAGGATGGGCGTACGCTTCATCACGACAGCCGCGGCCATCACGGGGCGGGCAAAGTGCTGGTGCGTCCGGCTCCCGCCGGAACCGGCATCATCGCCGGCGGTCCGATGCGTGCTGTATTCGAGGCGCTGGGTGTCGGAGACGTTGTGGCGAAATCGCTCGGCACCTCCAACCCCTACAACATGGTGCGCGCGACCTTCGACGCGCTGAAGTCGCAGCAGAGCCCCCGGATGGTGGCGCAGCGCCGCGGTCGCAGCGTCAGCGATATCATTGCGCGTCGCGAAGGCAACAAGGGCGAGCAGGCTGCCGCCTAGGAATCCGAACGATGGCTGACACAGCAAAAAAGACCGTGACGGTGCGGCAGACCCGCAGCGCCAATCGCAAGCCGGAAGCTCAAGCCGCGACTCTGCGCGGGCTGGGCTTGGGCAAAATCCGTCGCACCCGCACCCTCGAAGATACGCCTGCCGTCCGCGGCATGATCCGCGCGGTGAAGCACCTGGTTGAAATTGTGGAGAACAAACACTGATGTCATGGCCCGCGAAAGCGGGCCACCAGTAAGCGCGCATCCGCGCGCTGATGACTCGCTGAGGCGCCGACGCGCCTCGGCTGGGTGGCCCGGTCAAGCTGGGCCATGACAAGTGGAGATTGCGATGAAATTGAACGAACTCAGAAACAATCCCGGCGCGCATAAGCGCAAGCTGAAGGTCGGCCGCGGCTCCTCTTCCGGGCTGGGCAAGACGTCGGGTCGCGGCGTCAAGGGTGCCAAGGCGCGCACGGGCACGAAGGTGTACGGCTTCGAGGGCGGTCAGATGCCGCTCCACATGCGCATGCCGAAGCGAGGCTTCAACAACATCTTCGCGAATGACTTCGCGGTCGTGAATCTCGGCCGCATCCAGAAGGCGATCGATAGCAAGAAGATCGATCCGGCGGCGAAGATCACCGGTGAAATCCTGCGCACCGCCGGCCTGGTCAAGCGCAGCCGCGATGGCGTGCGCCTGCTGGGGGATGGCAAGTTCTCGGCCAAGATCGACATCGAGGTTGCTGGGGCCAGCGAGAGCGCGCGCCAAGCGGTCGAAAAGGTCGGCGGCACCCTCACGGCGACGTTCAAAAAGCGGGTCAACATGAACCGCAAGGGCGAGCCGGGAAAGCGGGTTCAGCGGCGGCAAAAGTCGGCAGAGAAGCGCGCCGCTCGCGCGGCCGAATCCGGCGCGACAGCATAGCGGCTTATCTATCGCGGGGCTGCTCGCCATATTGGCGGAGCGCCCCGTCAGGAGTGAGGAATGCCCTCGGCAGCCGAACAATTAGCCGCCAATTTCAATTTCAGTTCGCTGGCCAAGGCAACGGAGCTGCGGCAGCGCATCTTCTTCACCGTGGTGGTGCTGGTGATCGCCCGCCTTGGCACCTATATCCCCATGCCCGGCATCAACCCGTCCGAGCTCGCGCGGCAGCTGAGCCAGCAGCAGGGCGGCCTTCTCGACGTGTTCAATGTCTTGGCGGGCGGCGCCGTGCAGCGCATGGCGATCTTCGCCCTCGGCATCATGCCCTACATCTCCGCCTCCATCATCATGCAGCTGATGACGACGGTGTTTCCCGAACTGGAAGCGCTGAAGAAGGAAGGGGAAGCTGGCCGCAAGATCATGAACCAGTACACTCGCTATGGGACGGTGGCCCTTGCGGCACTGCAGGCTTACGGCATCGCGATTGGCCTCGAGCACTGGGGCAATGTGGTCATCGATCCCGGCTGGTTCTTCCGCATTTCGACCGTGATCACGCTCACCGGGGGCACCATCTTACTGATGTGGCTGGGTGAGCAGATCACTGCCCGGGGCGTCGGCAATGGCATCTCGCTGATTATCTTCATCGGCATTGTGGCTCGCTTCCCCAGCTACATCGCCCAGGCCTTCGAGGCGGGGCGGACCGGCGCCATTGCTCCGCTGGTGCTGATCATGGCCATTGTCGGCATTGTCGGCCTGATCACCGTCATCGTGTTCATGGAGCGGGCGCAGCGCCGCCTGTTGGTCCAGTATCCCAAGCGCCAGGTGGGCCAGCGGATGTTCGGCGGCGAATCCTCGCACCTGCCGCTGAAGATCAACGTGTCCGGCGTGATTCCGCCGATCTTCGCCTCCTCCATCCTGCTCATGCCCACGACGGTGGCGCAGTTCAATTCGCAGGCGATGCCGGACTGGCTGGCCACGGTCGTCGCCTATATCAGCCACGGCTCGGTGTTGTACCTAACCCTTTACGCGCTGATGATTGTCTTCTTCGCGTTCTTCTACACCTCCATCATTTTCAATCCGGAGGAGACGGCGGAGAATCTGCGCAAGTATGGCGGGTTCCTGCCCGGCATTCGTCCCGGCAAAAAGACGGCGGAGTACATCGATTATGTGCTCACGCGCATTACCGTGGTTGGCGGCATCTATCTTGCTGTGGTCTGTCTCATCCCGGAATATATCATTTACCGCTACAACCTTCCGTTCGCGCTGGGCGGCACCTCCATCCTGATCGTGGTGAGCGTGATGATGGACACGGTGGCCCAGATCCAGAGCCATCTTATTGCTCAGCAGTATGAGGGACTGATCAAGCGGGCGCGGCTGCGCGGGGCGCGGCGTTGAACCTCGTCCTGTTCGGGCCCCCGGGCGCGGGCAAGGGCACCCAAGCGAAGCTGCTCACGCAAAGCCGCGGTCTGCCGCAGCTCTCGACCGGCGACATGCTGCGCGCCGCGATTGCCGCAGAAACGGCGCTGGGCCTCCAGTGCAAGACCATCATGGATCGGGGTGACCTGGTTTCGGACGCCATTGTCATCGGCATCATTGCCGAGCGGCTGAATGAGCCGGACTGCGCGAACGGGGCGATCTTCGATGGCTTTCCGCGCACCATCGCACAGGCGGAAGCACTGGATCGGCTGCTCGACGGAATGGGCAAGAAGATCGACCTGGCCATCGAGTTGAAGGTGAACGACGAGATTCTCCTGCAGCGGTCTGAGAACCGGGTGAAGGAAATGCTGGCCGCCGGCCAACAGCCCCGCGCCGATGACACGCCGGAAACCCTGCGCAACCGGCTCGCGGTCTATTACCGCAACACGGCGCCGCTGATCGCCTATTACCAGAACCAGGGCAAGCTGAAGGCC
>DATIEM010000173.1:0-4959 GCA_035455725.1 Rhizomicrobium sp.
GCTCCGTTCTTCGCGCGCGACAGCGGCGGCAAGGAAATCATCCGCCTCGTATCCGGCGGCGCGCGCATTGGCGAAGCCGCAGGCGGTGACGAACGCACGCACGTCGCGGAATTGCGCCAGCAATTCGTCGTCGAATTCCCGCCCGCTCTGGTAGGCGGTAAATTGCTTGTGCCGATAGGTGGGCTTGGAGAGCGTATCCCAGGCGACGAGAACCGCGCGCGGGCGCTCCTCGCGATAAAGCCGCAGGAGGATGTTGGCAAATCCGAGAATGGCGCCGGCCGGCGCGCCGTTCGCCTTGCGGATGTTTTTGGGCAGCGCGTGGTAGGCGCGATGGGTGAAGGAATCGCCGTCCACGACCAGCAACGGTCGCGTCTCGGCTTTTGCATTTCGCTTTTGCGCCGGGGCAGGCTTGCTCGCGGATCGTGTTCGCGTTGGCTGATCCCGCAGCGTAATCCAGGCCGGCGCATGGTCGCTGGCGTTCTCCGTGCCGCGCACCTCGCGATCCACGCCGGCGGCGGCGAGCCGCTTCGCCGCTTGCGGGCTCAGCAGCAGATGATCGAGGCGCAAGCCTGCGTCGCGCGGCCAGCGGTTCCGCATGTAGTGCCAGAAGGTGTACATGGGTTCGTCCGGATGCAGCGTGCGAACGGCATCGACCCAGCCCTGTTGCAGCAGTTGCGCAAACAGCCGCCGCGGTTCCGGCTGCACCAGCGCGTTGTCGCGGTAGGAGGTGGTCGGGTAGATGTCGAAATCGGTCGGCACCACGTTGTAATCGCCCGCCAGCACAACCGGCACGCCAGCCTTGTAAAGCGCTCGGGCATGCGCATTGAGCCGCTTCATCCAGGCAAGCTTGTAATCGAATTTCGGGCCAGGCTGCGGATTGCCGTTCGGCGCATACAGGCAGCCGATGAGCACGCCCCTCACAGCCGCCTCGAGATAGCGGGCCTGCAAATCGGAGGGATCGCCCGGCAGTTCGCGTCGCGTCACCACCGGTTCGCAGCCGCGCGCGAGAATGGCGACGCCGTTCCACGCCCTCTGGCCGCACCACGCCGCCTCGTAGCCCGCGCGCGCCATTGCCGCTTGCGGAAGCGCCCCGCTGTCGGCCTTCAGCTCCTGCAGGCACACCGCATCCGGCTTCGCCGCGCGCAGCCAGTCGAGCAGATTGGCCAGCCGCTTGTTGATGTTGTTGATATTGAACGTCGCGATCTTCATGGGTGGTCGGCGCGGGCGGACTGTGCCGCCGCGCTGCCGGCCCGCCCGCTCCGTGTTCCTACTTGCTGCGCAGGAAGCCGTGATAGTCGTAATCGGAATCGGTATACCAGCCGGTCACCAGCCCGTGATTGTTGATGGCGTTCGGGTAGGTGCCCGTGGCGCCGGCCACATCGACAGCCTTCGTCTTGCCCCCCGCCATGCGCACGAACCCGTGCGCCGCGCCGGCGGCGTCGTAGTAGTAGCCGGCGATCTGCCCCTTGTCGTTGATGCTGTTTGCGTAGGTGCCTGTCGCGTCCTTGTGATCGAAGGTCGTGAAGGTGCCGTCGCTCGCGCGCACGAAGGCGTGCGTTACATAATTGGCATCGCTGTAATAGCCGGCGATCGTTCCCGCATCGTTAATGCTTTGCGCGAAGGTTCCTGTGACGGCGCCCGGCGCGTCGAAGGTGGTCAGCGTGCCATCGGCTTCGCGCAAAAACGCGTGATCGAAGCCGCTGGAGTCGCCGTAATGCCCCACGATCGCGTTGCTGGCGTTCATGCCGAGCGAATTGGTGCCGTAAACATCGCCCGGCGCGTCGAACGTTTTGATCTTGCCGCTTTTCGACCGGAAGAAACCATGTGGGATGGAATAGAGATCGTAAAAGCTGCCGGCAATCGCGCCCTTGCTCGTGATCGCGATCGGAAAGGTGCCGCTGTCGTCACCGGGCGCATGGAAAATATCCAGCGTGCCGTCGATCTGACGGATGAAGGCCGGGTGGTTTCCCTCATCGACCGTGTAGTAGCCTGTGGCAATCCCGGTTTTGTTGATGCTGTAGGCTGCGGTGACCTTTGAGTCCGCGTGATCGAAGGTGGTGAAGCTCCCGTCCGGCGCGCGGATGAAGCTTTTGGTGGTGTTGTCCGTCGGGTCATACCAGAACCCGACGATGCTGCCGTCCGCGTTGGCAGTCCACGGGTAGGTGTCGAGCGCGCCCGGCGGATCGAAGGTGACGATGGTGCCGCTGGCCGCAGAGGCAGCGCTCGGCGCTGCGGCTATGGCAAGGGTGGCGAAGCTGGCAAACGACAGCAACACGGCGCGGCGTACAAGCATCTGGCAGTTCATATGGTCCTCCCACTCTTGCCGCGAGAATACGCCGCTGGCCGCGTTGTGCCTAGCTCACAGGCATTCGGCTTGGTTCAGATCGGCTTGCCTTCGCTATTGGCCCAAGCCGCCATCAGCCTGTTCGAGGGAAGAGTCTTGTCCTTGAGCTTGCGCGCGGTTTCGATTCCGGCAACAGGCAGGCCGCTGGGATCGAGCAGCCCGATCTGCACCAGCACGCAGGCCTGATCCCAGTAGATGTGCTCGTTGTAGAGCTTGTCGCCTTCGAAGGAGACGATCGCCACCAGCGGAATCTCCACGTATTTGCCGGTGGGCGGGATGCCGGGCAGCATCCAGTCGATCTCGCGCGTGTGGGTGAAGCAGAACAGCATCTCGTCCACCACGCGGTCCTTGCCCACGGTGCGGGAGATCGGCACGAGTTTGGTGTCCTCGGGATTCGAATTCACGAAGTGATAGAGATAGAAGCGCTTCAGCTGATCGTGGCCCACGCCGCCGGTCATCGTGGGGATGTGGTTGACGTAAGGCTCGGGCACCATGGTCGCCATGGTGGCGTCCACGTCGCGCTCGCCGAACTCGTGCCGGCAATGCGCTTCCCACAGCGCCGTCAGGTCAGGGGATTGTTCGCCACTCGCCATGCCTTACCTATCTTGTGCGAATGCCCCACATGAGGCTGCACTCTAGTCCAGCGCGGCGCCGGGTGCGAGACAGGGAAGGGCGGGATGAGGACGACCGCAGGAGGGAAGCGATGAACGTGCTTATCACCGGCGCCAATCGCGGTATCGGCTTCGAACTCGCCAGGCAATACGCGCGGGACGGCGCCAGCGTTCTGGCCTGCTGCCGCTCGCCGCAAGCGGCGGATGGCCTGAAGGCGCTGGCGGGCGAGGCTAAAGGCCGGGTGAGCATTCACGCCATGGATGTGGCGGACGAAAATTCCATCCGCGCCGCCGCCGGCAAGATTGGGGAGCAAGCCATCGACATCCTCATCAACAATGCCGGAATCAGCGGCGGCAAGAACCAGAGCCTCGACAACATCGACACCGCCGACTGGCTGCGGGCCTTCCAGGTGATGAGCATCGGCCCGTTCCGTGTGGTCCAGGCCTTCCTTCCGAGCCTCAGGCGCGCGGAAAATCCGAGGATCGTCACCGTCACCAGCCAGATCGGCGCCAGCACCTGGGGAAGCGGCGGCATTTACGTCTATGCCAGCGCCAAGGCGGCGGTGAACCGGACGATGCAGTCTCTCGCCCGCGACCTGAAGGACGAAGCCATTGTGGCCCTGGTGCATCCCGGCTGGGTGCGCACCGATATGGGCGGCGCGAACGCCGATATTTCGCCGGAAGAAAGTGCGGCCGGAATCCGCAAGCTGGTGGCGCGGCTCACGCGCGCGGACAGCGGCAAATTCTACAAATGGAACGGCGACATTCATCCTTGGTAGGAAATCCGTGCCGCAGCTATTCGACAAACTCCGCAGCTTCGCTCGTGATCATGGGCGAACGATCGCCATCGAGGGCACCATCAATTTCCTCCTGCCGTACCTCCTCTACAGCCTGACCCAGAAGCAGTTGGGCGACGCCCGCGCGCTAATGGTTTCCTCGGCGCCGCCCATCCTGTGGAGCATCGCGGAGTTCATTCGCCACCGCCGCGTCGATGCGGTTTCGATGCTGGTGCTGTTCGGGATTGCGCTGTCGCTGGCCGCCTATGCCGGCGGGGGTTCGGTGCGCATGCTGCAGCTTCGCGAGAAGCTGGTCAGCACCGTGATTGCCCTGGTGTTTCTCGGTTCGGCGGCGATCGGTAAGCCGCTGATCTACGAACTGGCGCGCGCCAGCATGAAGCGAAAGAACTCCGGCGAGCTCGCGCATTTCGAATCGCTGCGCGACAACAAATATTTCCGCCGCGCCATGACGGTGATGACGCTGGTATGGGGTTTCGGGCTGCTGGCAGACGTCGCTGTATCGGTGGCGCTGATCTACACGATTTCCATCCGCCAATACCTGATTGTCGGCCCCATCCTCGGCTATGGCACCGCCGGCGCGCTATCGCTGTGGACCTTCTGGTACGCGCGAACGCAGCGGCGCAAGGGCGAAGCCCGCCGCGCCGCGGCCGCCGCTGCGTCTAATTCAGGGTAGTGCGGAGCGGACCTGCAATCGCGCCGGTCTCCATAATCACATGGTAGACGGGTGGGTGCGACGGCAGGGCGATCGCCGCGTGGGCGCGAGCGGCCATGCAGGCCGCGGTGGCAAGAATGCCGATGCCCCACACCAATTTCTCAAGCATGGACTCGGGAACCATCGCCCACTCCTCAGAGCCACTTCGACCGGGGATTCTAGCGGCGCACCCGTAACGATTGGGTTAAGCCAATCGTGAGAAGTGCGCCCGATTTGCGGCGGGACTGGCCGTTTCGGCCACCCATTGTCCCGATTCGACCCTCGGCAAACCCGGAGTTTTGGCTGCCCACGCCTCTTCCAGCCTGTGGCACACTCCATGCTTCTCACCTCTATTGGAGACAGAATGGGGACTGTCATGAGTTTCGGACGCCGCACAACTCAGCCGACCCGCCAAAGGGCGCGCCTCGCAACCTCACCGGATTTGCTCGCCTACGCCCTCGAGCGAACGGCCGAAGGAAGCCTGCGGGAGGCTGTCCTCAGGCAGCTGTACATGAG
>DATIEM010000174.1:0-18238 GCA_035455725.1 Rhizomicrobium sp.
CGCCGGCATGAGCTACACCATGGATTACGCGGAGGCGCCGCAAGCCTTCGAGGAAGTGGTGGAAGATCAGGGTGTGAAGGTGTTCATCGATCCCAAGGCCATCATGTTCCTGATCGGCACCGAGATGGACTTCGTGCGCGAGAAGCTCGGCAGCCGGTTTGTGTTCAACAACCCGAACCAGACGGCCGCGTGTGGCTGCGGCGAATCCGTAACCCTGAAGCCGGTCGAAGCCGGCTAGCTCACCACAGCCGCACCCGCTGCTCCGGCGGCAGGTAGTACTTATCGCCGGGCTTCACGTCGAACGCCGCATACCATGCATCCTGATTGCGCGTCGCGCCGATCACCCGAAACGGCGCCGGCGCGTGCGGATTGGAGAGCACCTGCTGGCGAATGGCGGCGTCGCGGTATTTCGAGCGCCAGATCTGTCCGTACGAGAGATAGAACCGCTGGTCGCCGGTGAAGCCGTCCAGCAGCGGCGCGGCCTTGCCGTTCAGGGAGATGTGGTAGGCCTTCAGCGCGATGGCGATGCCGGAAAGGTCGCCGATGTTCTCCCCCATGGTGAGCTGGCCGTTCACATGCAGCCCGGGCAGCGGCTCGTAGGAATCGTACTGCGCGCCAAGGGCTGCGGTGCGCTGCTCAAAGGCCTTGCGGTCGGCCTCCGTCCACCAGCTCTGCAGGATTCCCTGGCCGGTGTATTTGCTGCCCTGGTCGTCGAAGCCGTGGCTGATTTCATGGCCGATCACGGCGCCGATGCCGCCGTAGTTCACCGCATCGTCCGCATTCGGATCGAAGAACGGCGGCTGCAGGATCGCCGCCGGGAAGAAGATCGAATTCAATGGCTGTGTATAATAAGCGTTGATCGTGGGCGGCGTCATGTTCCATTCATTGCGGTCCACCGGCCGGTCGATGCGGTCAAGTCGGTAGTGCCACTCGAACACGTCGCTGCGCTCGACATCGCCGATCAGGTCGTTGCGGTCGATCCTGAGGCCGGAGTAGTCGCGCCACTTGTCGGGATAGCCGATATGCGGCGTAAAGGCGTGCAGCTTCTCCAGTGCTTTCTGCCGCGTGACGTCCGTCATCCACGTGATCGTGCGGATATCGGCGTCGTAGGCCTTCAGCAGATTGCCCACCAGCTCTTCTGCCTTCGCTTTGGAGGCCGGCGGAAAGTATTTCGCCACATAAAGTTTGCCAAGCGGATGGCCCAGCCGCTGATCAATGAGATGCACCGCGCGGGTATCGCGGGGAAGCTGCTGCGCCTCACCGGCCAGCACCTTGCCGTAGAAATTGAAGTCCTCGTTGTCGATGGCCTGCGGCAGATACGGCGCCATGTTGTGGAGATAGTGGAGCGTCAGCCAGTCCCGCCACACGTCAATCGGCGTGGCGCGAAACACCTGCGCCATTGGCGGAAAGGCGGTGTTCTCGCGCACCACGACCACCCGAGCACCCTTTGGGCTTGCGGATGAAAGCCCTTCGGCGGCGAAGAAGGCGCGCCAGGGGAATTGGGGCGCGAACTTCGCCAGTTGGAAGATCGTCATTGGATTGTAGGTCTTGTCGGCATCGCGCCGCTGCGCCTGCGGCCAGTGCGCTTCGGCGATTCTGGCTTCGAGTTGATAGACCGCCGCCGCCCGCGCCTCGGCGTTCTTCGCGCCGATCAGCGACAGCATGGTGGCGAGATGCGCGCGATAAGCCTCCCGCGCCGCGGCCAGATCCTTGTCGGGGCGCAGATAGTAGTCGCGCGTCGGCATGCCGAGGCCGCTTTGCGTGATGGTTACGATGTACTCGTTGGAGTTTTTGGGATTGGCGATGATGCCGTCGCCGAACAGGCTGTCGGTGCCGCGGCTCTGATCGCCCATGGCGCGCGCCACGCCATCGTAGGTCTTGATGGATGCGAAGTAGGCGAGGTCTTTCTCCGCCGGCGCGAGGCCGCGGGCATCGATCTGCTTCTGGTCCATGTAGGCGTCGTAGATGTCGCGGATCTTGCGCTCTTCGGAACTGAGGCTGGCGTCAGGCCGCGCTTCAAGCTCGTTCACGATCTCCTTCATGCGGTTTTCGCTGAGGATCTGCAGGTCCTGGAACGAACCGGTGCTGGGCCGGTCAGGCGGAATGACCGCCGTCTTCAGCCAGTTGCCGTTGCTGTAGAGGAAAAAATCGTCGCCCGGCTTCACGCTGCGATCCATGGCCGACAGATCGATGCCCCAGGTGCCGAAATTGGGCTTGCCGCTCTGGGCAAAGGCGGCGCTGCTACAGAGGGCAGCAAAGAGGAGGCCCGAAAGCGTGCGAGTCATGTCCCGATTTCCCCAGCGAAAGGTTCTGCCGGACGGCAGAATGCATGACAGCGATTTAGCGCGGGCGGCGCGGCTGCGCCATCACAATCGGGTGTGGGATTCGCTGGCTGAAAAGAAAACGCCGCCCAGAAGGACGGCGTTTTTCGCTTACCAGAGATGCACGCGTTGGTCGGGCGGCAGGTAGTATTTGTCGCCCGGCTTCACGTTGAACGCCGCGTACCATTCGTCCTGATTGCGGGTGGCGCCGATGGGCCGGAACATGGCCGGGCTGTGCTCATTCGAGAGCAGCTGCTGCCGCAGCGCCCCGTCGCGCATTTTTGAGCGCCAGATCTGGCCATACGAAAGGTAGAAGCGCTGGTCGCCGGTCAGGCCGTCGATCACCGGCGCATCCTTGCCGTTGAGCGAGATGTGATAGGCCTTCAGCGAAATGGCGATGCCGGCATTGTCGGCCACGTTCTCGCCCATCGTGAAGGCGCCGTTGATGTGCAGGCCCGGCAGCGGCTCATAGGAGTCGTACTGCAAGCCCAGCGCCTTGGTTTTCGCCTCGAAGGTTTTCTTGTCGGCATCGCTCCACCAGTTGGCGACGTTGCCCTGCGCATCGAACTTGGCGCCCTGGTCGTCGAAGCCGTGGCTGATCTCATGCCCGATTACCGCGCCTATGCCGCCGTAGTTCACCGCATCGTCCGCGTTCGCGTCGAAGAACGGCGGCTGCAGAATGGCCGCCGGGAAGACGATCTCGTTGAAGAAGGGGTTGTCGTAGGCGTTCACCGTCGGCGGCGTCATGCCCCACTCGGTTTTGTCCACCGGCTGGTCGATGCGCTTGAGCTGGCGATTCCATTCGAAGGCGGCGGCGCGCTGCACATCGCCGATCAGGTCGTCGCGCCGGATCTCGAGCGCGGTGTAGTCGCGCCATCGGTCGGGATAGCCGATCTTCACGCCGAAATGGTGCAGCTTGTTAAGCGCCTTCTCACGCGTTTCTGGAGTCATCCAGGAGAGCGTGCGGATGTCGGCGTCGTAGGCCTTGAGCAGATTGTTCACCAGCTCCACCGCCTTTGCTTTGGCCTCGGGCGGGAAGTATTTCGCGACATAAAGCTTGCCGAGGGCTTCGCCCATGTTGTCGTCGAGCAGGTGCGCGGCGCGCGTCGCGCGCGGCAGCTGCTGGTCGTTACCCTGCAGCGCCTTGCCATAGAAAGCGAAGTTCTCGTCATCGAAGGATTTCGGCAGATACGCGGCGTAACGATGGATGTAGTTCGCGGTCAGGTAGTCGCGCCAGGTGGCAACGGGCGTATCGGCGAAGATCTGCGCCAGTTTCGGAAACGCCGATTTTTCCGCGATGATCAGCGTGCGCGCGCCCTTGGGGCTCGCGGGCGATACGCCGGCGGCCGCCAGGTACGCATCCCAGGGGAACTGCGGCGCAAAGGCCTTCAGTTCCGCGACGGTCATTGGATTGAACACCTTGTCGACGTCGCGGCGGTCGGCGTTCGGCCAGGATACTTCGGCGATCTTGTATTCGAGATTGTAGACGTTCTCGGCGCGCTTCTCGGGATCGCTGAGTCCCGCCATGGTGAAGACGGTGGTCAGGTGCTTCTTGTAGGCATCGCGGGTTTTTGCCAGCTCGGCGTCGTCCTTCAGGTAGTAGTCGCGATCCGGCATGCCCAAGCCGGATTGGCCCAGGGTCAGCGCGTACTGGTTGGTGTCTTTGGGATTGAAGGCGATGCCGCCGCCGAAGGGACCGTCCAGCTGCAGGCTTGGCGAGCCCATCAGCGCCGCCACGTCCTGCAGCATCTTCAGCCGGGCAATGCGATCGAGGTCCTTCTTTGCCGGGGCAAGGCCGCGGGAATCGATCTGCTTCTGGTCCATGAAGGCGTCATAGAAATCCCGCAGCTTGCGTTCTTCCGCCGTCAGCTGGTTGCGCGGCTTGGCGTCCAGCGAGGCGGCGATTTCCTGCATTCGCTTTTCGCTGAGGATGCGCAGATCCTGGAAGGAGCCGGTGCTGGCGCGGTCCGGCGGGATGACGGCGGTTTTGTACCAATTGCCGTTGACGTACATGAAGAAATCGTCGCCCGGCTTGACCCCGTGGTCGATGGCGCCGAGGTCCACCCCCCAGCTGCCGTACATGGTCTTACCGCTAATGGCGGCCACCGCTGCCGTGGCGGCGAGGGCACTGGCCGCGGCAAGCAAAAAAGCGCGTTTCATCAAGGTCTCCGTAGCTGAAAAACGATGCGGCATGAGCCCCACCCCATGTCCGCTCTGCGGGGCAGATAGGGTGGATTGTCAGGGGGCGCAAGTCACGCGGGCGAGAGCAGCCGTGCCATGCAGAATTTGCCTGTGCAATAACATAGGCGAATGTCCCGGAGCCTAATCAGCGCCCCTCAAATTGCGGGGGGCGCTTGTCGCGGAAGGCGCGGATGCCTTCTCGAAAGTCCTCCGTGGCCCCGGCGCGATCTTGCGCGGCGCGCTCTCGCCCAAGCTGCTGCTCGAAACCGCTGCCGGGGGAATCCCAATAGAGTCTTCGGGTGAGCGATAGGGCTGCGGTGGGTCCTTCAGCAAGTCGGGATGCCATCTTCAGCGATTCGTCCATCAATTCGTCGTCCTCGCAGACGCGATTGATCAGGCCCCATTCGAGCGCTTTTTCGGCCGGCAGCTTCTCGGCCAGCAACGACAGCTCCCTGGCGCGGGCAAGCCCGATCAGCCGCGGCAGAAGCCAGGTCGAGCCCCCATCCGGCACCAGTCCAATGCGGGCGAACGCCTGCACGAAATAGGCGGAGCGGACCGCCATTATAATGTCCCCCATCAGCGCGAAGCTCATGCCCACGCCTGCCGCCACGCCGTTCACCGCTGTCACAATCGGCAGCTTCAGGCCGCGCAGCCGCCGCAGCAGCGGATGATAGACCTCATCCAGAATGGCGCCGGCCGTGAGCGGACCGCCGCTCTCCGGTGGTTCGCTGAGATTGGCGCCCGAGCAGAAAGCCCGGCCTTCTCCCGTAAGAAGCAGCACACGAAAACCATGCTCCGGATTTTCGACCTCCGCTAAAGCCGCTGAAAAGCCGCGGGCCATGCGCGGGCCGATGGCATTCAGCGAGTCCGGATGGTTCAGCGCGAGGATGGCGACCGCGCCTTCCGCTGTCAGCGACACGCGTTCGAAGTCAGTCCGCACGGCTCAGCTCCTTTTCAATCGTCGCGAGCCTAGCGGGCGGGGGCGCCAGCCGGAAGCGCGATGGCCCGGCCAGATCATTTCGGCTAACCTTTGGCAGCCCGAAGCTGGGGTCTGTGATGAGCGCTGCTGAAGCCATTTTTCCATCTCGCGCACCGACGGCCCTCGATGAGCAAAGCCGCATGCGGCGGACGCTGGAGGCGCAGAAGCAGACGCTTCTCAAGGAAGGCTCGCCATCGCTGCAGCGACGGCGCGAATGGCTCGACCGTGCCATCGCCCTGTTGGTCAGCCACAAGGATGCGATCGCCGAAGCGCTGCGCGAGGATTTCGGGCACCGCTCCGTGCAGGCGTCGCTGCTGACCGATGTGGCGGGATCGATTGGTGCCCTGAAATTTGCGCGTGCACACGTGAAGCAATGGATGCAGCGGGAGAAGCGCAACGTCACTCCGGCGCTGCTCGGCGCGCTGGGCGCGCGCGCTTATATCGAATACCAGCCCAAGGGCGTGGTCGGCGTCATCAGCCCGTGGAATTTTCCGGTGAACCTCACGTTCGGGCCTCTTGCCGGCATATTCGCCGCCGGCAACCGCGTCATGATCAAGCCAAGCGAATTGACGCCGCGCACCGCCGACCTGATGGCGCGGATGTTCCGCTCTGCGTTCGACGAAACCGAAGTGGCCGTGTTCACCGGCGGCCCGGAGGTGGGCGGCGCGTTCAGCCGCTTGCCGTTCGACCATCTGCTGTTCACCGGCGCGACATCCATCGCCTATCACGTGGCGCGGGCCGCGGCGGAGAGCCTGGTGCCGCTGACCCTCGAGCTGGGCGGCAAGTCGCCGGTCATCGTCGGGCGCAGCGCCGATCTGGAGCTCACGGCAAAGCGCGTGATGCTGGGCAAGACGCTGAACGCGGGGCAAATATGCCTCGCGCCGGATTACCTGTTGGTGCCGAAGGAAAAGGTGAGCGGCTTCGTCAGCGCAGCGGATGCCGCGGTGAAGGCGATGTATCCGACGCTGAAGGAGAATCCCGATTACACCTCGATCATCAACCTGCGGCATTACGAGCGCCTGCGCGGCTATGTGGACGATGCCAGGGCGAAAGGCGCGGAGATCGTGGAGCTCAATCCCGCGCGCGAGGATTTTCGCCAGCAGCCCTTCTACAAGATTCCGCCCACGCTGGTGCTCAATCCCACCGACGACATGAAAGCGATGCAGGATGAAATCTTCGGACCGCTGCTGCCGGTGAAAACCTACGAACGGGTGGAAGACGCGATCGGTTACGTTAGTGCCAAGCCGCGTCCGCTGGGGCTTTATTATTTCGGCAGCGACGCTGCCGAGGAAAAGCAGGTGCTGGAGCGCACGGTGAGCGGCGGCGTCACCATCAATGACGTCGTCATGCACTACTCGATGGAAGACCTGCCGTTTGGCGGCATAGGGCAGTCGGGCATGGGTGCCTATCATGGCTTCGAAGGCTTCCGCACCTTCAGTCACGCGAAAGCCGTGTTCCGGCAGGCCAAAATGGATGTGACGGCGATGCTGCGCCCGCCTTATGGCGAGAAGATCCAGAAGGTGCTGGACCAGCAAATCCGCCGTTAGGGCCTAGGCGCCGCGCGCTGCGCGTTTCAGCATCCGCCAGACGCCGGCGCGCTTGCGCTCGCGTTCCGTGCCGGTATTGGCGCGCGGAAACGGCTGCTGCGGAACGGGCTTGCCGAGGAAGGCGCAGAGTTCATTCCAGCGCGGCTCTTTTTCGATATCGAGTTCCAGCAGCGCATTGGGACGCGCGGCGAAGTGTTCGCGCACAGCGGAGTTGTGCGCCTCATAGATTTGAAGGCAGCGCGCTTCATTGCCGGCGACAGAACGCACGCCGTAAAGCCATTCCAGCATGTCGCTTTCGCTGCCGCCGAAATGGCGCACCAGGCTTTGGAGCCAGCGTTGCGGCTCCCGCACCGTCAGCACGAATTTGGAATCCGGAAACAGCGACTCCAGTTCGCGGTAGAGCAGCGGCCACGGATTGTCGGAGAAGGCTTCCTTCTCCCGCGCGATCGGCAGCACCCGCTCCAGCACCTTGGCGTTGGTGAGCGGCGGCGCGATCCACAGGCTGCTTTTTTTGTTCGGCGTGTTGATAAACACGCCCCCGTCGGCGCAGTAGCCGAGAAGCCGGACCGCCGCGTCGAGCGACGAGGTGCCGGTCTTCTGGAAACCGATGCCGAAGACTTTCGGCGCGCGCACGGTCGAACGCGCTCCGCCGTCAGGCCGTCACCGGCACCTTTTTGCGCAGGCTTGCGGCCGGCTTTTCGCTCTTGGGCAGCGGAACGGGGCGCAGCAGGAAAGCCGGAAGCTGCAAGGCATCGGGCTGGCGCTCCTCGGCGGCATGGGCCTTCGGCTTCGGGTGGGAAGCGTGCTGCTGCTGGCGCGGCTTCTGCTCATGCCGGTGCGGCTGCGGATGGTGCGACTCCGCATGCTGCGGCTGCGCCTGATGCGGCTGCGGTGCCGCGTGCTGCACCGTTTTGTGCGACGACGGCTCGCGGCGGCGATGATCGTTACGCGAATGGCCGCGCCGCCCACCGCGTTCGCGCGGAGAATGCTCGCGCTGCGGCTGCGCCCGCACGGCTTCCGCCAGACCTTCCAGCGTATGGCGCGGCAGCGGTTTGCCGATCAGCCGTTCGATGGCTTCCATGTACTTCGCGTCGCGCGGGGTAACCAGCATGTAGGTGTGGCCGGAGCGGCCGGCGCGGCCGGTGCGGCCGATGCGATGCACGTAATCGTCGGCGTGATAGGGCACGTCGAAATTGAACACGTGACTGACAGCCGGAATGTCCAGCCCGCGCGCCGCCACGTCGCTCGCCACCAGAATCTGCACCGCGCCGGAGCGGAAGCCGTCCAACGTCCGTGTGCGGACGGACTGGTCGAGATCGCCGTGCAGCGGCGCGGCGTTGAAGCCGTGCTTGGCGAGCGATTTCGCCACCACGTCCACGTCGCGCTTGCGGTTGCAGAACACGATGGCGTTGCCCACCGCGTTCTCGCGGATGAGGCGGCGCAGCGCCTCGCGCTTGGCCCAGTCGCTGGCCGGCACATCCACCGCTTCCTGGGTGATGTTATCGGCGGTGGTGGCGGGGCGCGCCACTTCCACCTTCACCGGATTGTGCAGGAACTGCTCGGTCAGCCGGCGGATCTCGGGTGGCATAGTGGCGGAATAGAACAGCGTCTGCCGCGTGAAGGGGATGAGCTTGCAGATGCGCTCCACGTCCGGGATGAAGCCCATGTCGAGCATGCGGTCGGCTTCGTCCACCACCAGAATCTGCACCTGGCTGAGCATCAGCTTGCCGCGTTCGAAATGGTCTAGCAGGCGGCCCGGCGTGGCGATCAGCACATCGACGCCGCGATCGAGCTTTTTCTCCTGCTCCTCGAACGAGGTGCCCCCGATTAACAGCGCCATGCTGAGTTTGTTGTACTTGCCGTATTTTTCGAAACTCTCCGCCACCTGGGCCGCGAGTTCGCGGGTGGGCTCCAGAATGAGCGAACGCGGCATGCGGGCCTTGGGCCGGCCGCGGGCGAGCAGCTCGATCATGGGAAGCGTGAAGCTGGCGGTCTTGCCCGTGCCGGTCTGGGCAATGCCAATGATGTCGCGGTGCTGGAGCACCACGGGAATGCCCTGCGCCTGGATGGGGGTTGGGGTGGTGTAGCCGCTCTGCGCCACCGCCTTCAGGACTTCCGGCGCCAAGCCCAAGCCCTCGAAGCCATTCGGCGGGCCAGCAGGGCTGGTGGGCGCGTCCGCCGAATCTACAACAGGTTGATCGTTGTTTTTCGGGAATCCGCGATCCTCCCCCCCCTCCCGTGCGACCCGTGGTTCCTGGGCGGGCTCGGCCACAACATCTGGGGTGGTTGTTTTCGCGGCAGGCGCGACCCTTTCCCCCACCTGGACCAGCCCGGCTGCCGGAGCCGAAGGCTCGCTGCCGCGACGGCTCCACCAGCCTTGACGCGACGCGGGCGCGCCATTGGCCAGGCTTGGGGAAAATGCCGCCGTTCCCGGAGCGTCGCCCCGGTTTTCGGCAGTGGCCCCGTTCCGGGGATTTGAATTCGCAGAAGAAGTGTCCGAAAGGCTGACTTCACTCACGCCGGCGTTCGTGCCGGCCAACGTCTCACTGATCATGCGCTCCTAAACCGGGCGCACATCAGGCGCCCTTTCGGCCGCCCGAATTGGGGCCGATTCGATGGACGCAATGTAATCACCCCGAACAAAATGTCAACCCTGCTGGAGGAAGAAGGCAGACAGTTGCGTGCTGATTGTCATCCCCGACGAGGCTCGCACATTCTTGCGCGACACTCGGTGCTTGGATTCCCTCTCCCCTACTGGGGCAGAGGGTCAGGGTGAGGGGGATGCAGACTGACGACGTGATCGCGACGCGCAAGGCGCGGGCGACGAACCGTTCTCGCGCACGTGAGATGCGGCACAGTTCGGTCTCGCTGGAGAAGCTCTATTGGGCGAGGCTGCGCGACCGCAGACTCGGCGGATACAAGTTCCGGCGGCAATATCTCATCGGGCCCTACATCGCCGATTTCGTGTGCATCGAACGGAAGTTTGGTGATCGAACTCGATGGTCCACTGCACGCAGCTCGGGTGGAATATGACAGGCGGCGTGACGCCTACCTGCGCAGGCAAGGATACCGCGTCATCAGAATAAAGAATTCCGATTCGAGCGACGCGGAATTCGCGAAGATACTTCTTGCATTGCGGTCCCCCTCACCCCGACCCTCTCCCCCAGTGGGGGAGAGGGAGTAGAGTTTCTAAACCGAATCTGAGGGCGGCACGTGGGCACGCTGTATTACGGCGACAATCTGGAAATCCTGCGCGAGCATGTGAGGGACGAGACGGTCGATCTCGTCTATCTCGATCCGCCGTTCAATTCGAACGCTTCCTACAACGTGCTGTTCAAGGCGCCGGACGGGCACGAAAGCCACGCCCAGATGGAAGCCTTCGAGGACACCTGGCACTGGGACGCACCGGCCGAAAAGGCGTTCGACGAGGTGATGCCGTGGGTGGCGCCCGACGTGTTCAAGCGCGCCAAACGCGAAATGAAAGGCAGCCAGGAGAAGCTGCTGTAGTACTATTCCCTCTCCCCATTTAGGACGGGGAGATTTTGCCTCGAACCATTTTGGCGCTTCGGTCGCTGTAGCAACTTGGCGCGCGCTTATTCCGCGGCGAGCGAGGCTGACGCGACGACAGGGCGGCCGGTGCCGTATAATTCTTCGATGATCGCGCACAGGGCCCGGCAGGCCGGTGACGGATCGCTCGGGCATACTATCCACAGCTCGCGATCGTCGCCGAATTCGGCGATGGTCTTCACCGCAAGGCCGGCGAGCTTCGGCTCCCGCCCCACGCACAGCCGCGGCACGATGCCGATCCCGACATTCTGCGCCGCCATGCGTTTGATGGACTCCAACGTGCTGGTCATCACGCAAGGATTCATCGAGACCTGAAAGCGGCGGAAGGTCTCCACGACGCGCTCGTTCAGCTCGGAGGGTTCGCTGAGGAGGATGAGCGATTGGCTTGCCAGATCGGCGATGCGGAGTTCGTCTGCGGCCGCCAAGGCGTGGCGGGCGCTCATCACGGCGACCACCCGGTCGTTCATCAGAAGCGTGCTCGTGAGATGGGCCTCGCGCGCGGCGTGGGCGACCAGCGCGATATCCATTTCGCCGCGCGAGAGGCTCGCCAGCACCGTATCGGTGTACTCGATCGTCACCTTCAGCCTTACGTCCGGGTATCGTTTGTGGAACAGGTCGGTCACCCGCGGCAGCACGTGCTCGCCGATACTCTGGTTGGCGCCGATATGGAGCGCGCCGTGTGTGCCGCTGGCGATCTCCTTTGCCGCGCTCACGCCCTCATCCAGCAGCGACAGCGCACGGCGGGCGGCATCGGCGAGTGCTTCGCCGGCGGGCGTCAGGGTGAGGCCCTTGCCGGCGGCGGCCTGGAGCAATGCGAGGTCGAGTTGCTTCTCCAGCTTGCCGATTGCCATGCCGACGGCTTGCGGTGTCCGGTTGACCGTCAGCCCTGCCCGCTGCAGCGATTTGCCATCGGCGATCGCCAACAACATGCGCAGCTGCATCAAATCCATGAATTCCCCGTAAGCGGCGTTTTCGTTTCGGAAAACACTATTGAATCGCGGTAACGTTCCCGCAATGGCAATGTTCGCGCGGGCGGCAGCCTCTAACGATTTGTGCCTTTGCCGAGCCCTGAGGGAAAACGATGAGACGACAATCGCAAAGCATTCACCTGGCATTCGCGGTCGCGATGATGTGCGGATTGGCGACGCAGGCCGCGGCCGATCCGACCTACACGACATTCGATCCGCCGGGATCGGTCTACACCACGGCGCGCAACATCAATCACGGGTGGATCGCCGGCTATTACCAGACCACTCAGGGCAATTATGGCGGTTTTGTGCGCGCGCCCGACGGCACAATCACCCCCTTCACCGTTCCCGGCGCCGACAACACCTTCGGCGCGGCGGTCGACAAGGACGGCACCGTCACCGGCTTCGCAGGTGGCGGCGGTATCGACCACGGCTTCGTGCGCGCACTGGACGGAACGGTGACCACGTTCGACCCTCCGGGATCGGCCTCCACCGCCGCCCTCTCCATCAACAATGGCATCGTGACGGGGTTCTTTGACGACGCGAATTACGTGGCGCACGGCTTTATCCGCAACCGCAACGGCAAGCTCACCACGTTCGATCCGGCCGGCTCGACCTACACCAATCCCACCTACGTCAATCAACACGGTCAAGTCGCGGGCTTATATCAAACCAGCGACGGGCTGACGCACGCCTTCCTGCGCGCGCCCGACGGCACAATGACGACGTTCGATGCGCCGGGCTCGATCTGGACGGCGCCTGTCTGCATCAACAAACACGGCGAGATTACCGGCTTGTGGTACGATGCCGATAGCAACATCCACGGTTTCCTGCGAACGCCGGATGGCGTGCTGACTTCGTTCGACGCTGCTGCGCGCTCGAACGGGACGCAAGGTCAGAGCATCAACAATCGCGGACGGATTGCAGGCCTCTATTTCGACAAGAACAACATCCAGCACGGCTATACGCGATCGCCGAAAGGGCACATCAGGCGGTTCGATCCGCCGGGCTCGATCTACACCACGGCGGAAAGCATCGACAGTGGGGAGGATAACGGCGTGATCGTGGGCGAATACGCCGATGCGAACTTCATGTTCCACGGCTTCCTGCGCACGCCGTAGGAACCGATAAAATCGCTGCCGTGCCGTCGGATCAGCCTATTCCACCGCCCGCGGCACGGCGGGGCGGCCGAGATCGCACTCCAGAGCGGCGCGGTTCCAGTGCGCAAGGTCGGCGGCCGCGGCGTAGGTGGACTGCAGAAATTCCATCAGCGCCGTTTCCGGATCGCGCGCGCTGCGCACGGCATTGTAGGGCAAAAGAAATTCGCCCAGCTCCTTGCTGAAGGAAGCATCCGCCGGCCGCACGCGCGCATCGGCAAACCCGTCCGGTGCCGGGTAGGCATAGGAATAGAACGCGGCGTAATCGATGGGGCCGCCGCCCGGCCAGAAGCCGGCGCTCGAACATTCGTGGCTATAGGCTTCGCGCACCACGGCATCGGAGAGATGCGGAACGCCGCCGGGATGGAGGGGCGCGCGCCGGCCGGAAAAGCGCGTCACCGCCAGATCGAAACTGCCCCAGAAGAAATGCACCGGGCTCGCCTTGCCGAGAAAGCCGGTGCGGAAATCCGAGAGCACTTCATGCGAGCGGAGCAGCACGCGCCAGAACGCCTGCGCGTAATCTTTGTCGTAGGCGCGGTGCAGCGTGTCCTCATCGAAGGGAATGGCGTCCGGCAGTTCGTTGGGCCGCCTGTCGATCTGTACGGCGATGCCGAGCTCTGAAAGCGCGTGCAGGAAGTCGCGGTAGAATTCCGCAACCGGCATGGGCCTGAGGATCAGCCGGCGCGTGTGCCCGCACGCCGTGCGAACCCACAGCACATGATCGAGGAAATCGAATTCAATCTGAAAATCGTGGCCGCCATTGCTGATAAGCGGCGTGATCAGCCCGCGCGCGCCCACGCGCAAGGTCACGTGCCAGGAATGGTTGAGCCAGGGCGTGAGCGCGAGGCGCGTCTTGCCCACGATCTGCGTCCACAGCTGCAAAGTGGCGGCTGTGTCTTTCCACGCTGCGTACGGCAGCTCGGGCCAGAGCGCAGGCATGCGCCTATCATTGTTCTCTCATTGCCTCGAAGCAATGGCTCCTCCCCCGTGAAGCGGGGGAAGGGGACCACGCGGAACGCGTGGTGGAGGGGGCGGGAGCTTCTGCCCCCCTCGCCGGCTAGCGCCGGCACTCCCCCCGCTTTCGCGGGGGGAGATCAGGATAGTTGAGACGCAAATATCAGTTCACCGTAACGCTGACCGCGGTGGACGGGATTCCGTTTGCCACCACTTCCAGCTTGCTGGCGCCGGTTTCCATACCCGAGGGAACGTCGAAGCTGGTGGAAACGGGCGTGCTGCCGGTCTGCACGGCCATCGTGCTGTGGTCGTGGGTGCGGGCGTAGAACACGTGTCCGGTCGAGTTGTTGGTGATGCGCACCAGCGGATAGTTGGTGTGGGAATCGAACTCGTCGCCGAACGAGGCCCCCTGCGAGACGCCGTTAAACTGGGTGCCGCTGACCTGGTAGGTCTGGCCGCGGGTCACGCTGGCAGGCGAACTGGTGACGGTCGGCGCCCAGGCTGGATTGTAGGTGCCAGTCGCCTGATAGACCGCCGAACCGTCGATCAGCACCTCACCGGTCGGCAACACCGTGAGCGACGAGCCGCCGCAACAGGTTTGGCGCGTCATGGTCTTGCCGTCGAACTCGTAAACGTAGCCGCTGGAAGCGGCCACCAGCACATTGCCGCTGGGCAGGATGCTGGCCGGCATGTCGAAGGCATCGTCACCCGCCGGAAAGTCCGGGCCGGCCGTCCACTTGTTTCTCTTCGGATTGTAAATGGCGGTGTGCCCCATGTTCTGGCCATCGGGCGCGGAGCCGGTGGCGAACACCGTGCCGTCGGGGCGAAGAACCGAGGCGCCGGTTTCACCCGGCGGATCGTAGCATTTGCCCTTCGGCCCATAGGGAATGCAGTTGCCGCAGCAGTTCTGCGGGCCACGGAGGTCCACAACCGTGCTGCCGGCATTCACCCATTGGCCGGTCGAGGGAATGTAGCGCTCGGATTTCGGATGCGCCTTCACGTCCACCACCAGGAAGGAACCGTCTGCCAGCATCGTCCAGCCTTCCTCGGCATTGAAATCGTGCTTGTTGGTGGAGGCGAGTTCGGACCATGTCATGGTCTTCGGGTCGAAGGCGAAGACGCTCTTCTTGAATTTCTCCGCCACCACAAAGCGGCCGTCCGGCAGCACGTTGGACGGCGAATCGCCGATGAAGGGCAGCAGGTGCTTGTCGGGCGTGATCTCGGTCCATTTGTTGGCCAACGGATCGTAGATCATGCTGCGGTTGAAGAACGAGAAATCGAAATTGTTGTACTCGCCGCCCGCGAAAACGAGGCGTCCGTCCGCGAGCACAGATTCCGCATTGGCATAGGGCGCATAGCCGCTCGGGAAGCTCGCCACCTTCGTCCAGCTGCCGTTGATGTAGCTGCCCTTGTTATCGGGCGTGAGCTTGTACCAGTCCGACGCGTTGCCGGCCTGCGCCATCACGGTGCCATCGGTCATCAGCATGGTGACGATCACGCCACCGGGAGACTGGTGGGTCAGCGACTTGATGGTCCCGGCCGTGGCGGGCGCGGAACAGGCAAGTACAGCGGCGGTGGCGAGCGAAAGCGCGAGACGCATGGAAACCCCTTCTATTATGCGTGGACCCGTAAGGGCGGCGGACAATGTGCCCTCGCGAATGGCTGGTCAAGATACGATTCCGCGCACCTGCGCGCTCTGGTGCAATCCATCGCCCCGTCGCATTGCCGCGTCGCAAGCGAACGGCCGCTGCGCACGACCGTCAGGGCTCTTCCGCGAGGTTGAAGGTGATCTTCACCCGGGTGCGCTCCGCGATCGGCCTGGCGTTCTGGGTGGCGGGCCTGTAGCGCCACTGCGAGAGCACCCAGGCTCGCGCCGCCGCATCGAGCGTGTCATCTCCGCTCGAACCGGCCACCGAGGCGCTGGTGACGCGGCCATCTGTCCCGATCAGGATATCCAGCAGCACCGTGCCCTGATGGCCCAGTCGCCGCGCCATCGGCGGATAGGGTGGAAGTGTATGCGTGCCGGCGACCGCCTGTGCCGGGGTGGGCGGAGCCGGCGCGGGCGCCGGTGCCGGTGTCGGTGCCGCCTTGGGCGGCGGTACCCGAACCGGTTTCGGTGGAGGCGGTGGCGTTCGGCGGATCTTGTGCTTCGCCGCTTTCACGGGCCGCGGCGGAAGCAGCAGCGTGATCTGCGGCGCCGGCGCAGTCGGAATCTCCGGCGTCTGAAAATGTGGCTTGGGCGGCCGCGGCAACCGCCGGAGCTTCGGCCGCGGCGGTTTCACGATTTGCGCATGAATCAGGTTCGGCAGCTGATCGACAATTCTTTGGGCAATGCCGGTCTCAACCGCGTACGCCATAAGCCCCAGGACAGTCAGCGTGGCCCCCGCGGCGAAAGCGTGGGGCCAGAGGCGGGGCGAACCTGGCAAAGGCGAAGAGACTAGGGGGCGCTGCACTGCTTTGCCCTTCGGACAGGATTGGTTGGCCGCGACGCTGCCGTATTCGGCGCATCGCCGGGAGGCCTCATTCGGGAATGCCCCGACGGCGGGTTTTGATCCAAGGACCAAATGAGATGACAGCACCCGGCCGAAAACTGAAAAGATTTCTCGTGCAACTATCAGGGGTTAATGCGGTTCATCTCCGGGCGTGGCAATTTTTCGCGGACCTGCGCTCCAATGAAAACTGTGTCGGGCCGGACGGGCGATGGGGAATCGCTCGTCCGGCTCTCTTCCATGGTGCCACGCGCCGTGGATGCGAACGCCTCATCCGGCGTCTTTCTCACGCGGGCAAGACTCCGCGCATCCGCCGGCAGGAGCAGCGCGGCGGCGCCGGCGAGCGCGGCCGCAACCGCGAGCGTCATCAGCAAATAGAGAAAATGCGCGCTGCCATTGTAGAGGCGTGCCACCAGCCAGACACCCGCCGGCGTGCCGATGGCGGAGAGGCCGTAGCGGATACCGAACACGGTGCCGCGGCGCGCCGCCGGCGTGTAGCGAGCGAGCAGCATGGTTTCGAGCGGCGCGGTCGCCTCGAACAGAAAGATCACCAGCACGGCGGCAACACCCATCGCCCAGCCGTGACTGAAGGCGACGAACGGAAACGCTAGCGCGAGGCCCGCGAAAGCGAGCACATAGGCCTGCCTGGCAATGCCGCGATCGGCGAAATGGCCGCCCACGAACTGCGCGCCCGCGCCCAAAAGCTGAATTGCGCCGGTAACGATGCCGACCAGAAACAGGTTTGAAGCAGCCGTCATGCCGCTCAGCTGCACTAGTTTGGGCAGCGCCGTGCCGAAAGCCGCATAGAGCATCAACGTGGCGGTCATGGTGATCGAGAGCACCGCAAAGGCGCGGGTGGCGTCGGCGCGCGAGTGTTCGGCTGACGGCGGCGCGGCGTCCCCGGCGCGATCCACGATGCGTCCGGCGAGGTAAAATCCGAGCAGCACCACGCCGAGCGCGAAGGTCAGCGCTCCGGGTGCCATGAAGGCGGCCTGCCAGCCCCACAGCGAGGCGATGCCCGCGGCCATCACCGGCCCGAGCGCCACGCCGATGCTGCCGGCAATTCCGGTTTCCGCAACCGCGCGGCCGCGGATGCGCGCATGCTTGACCACCCAGGAAAATCCCACCGGATGGTAGATGGAGCCGGACAACCCCAGCAGCGCCAGCGCGCCTTCCAGCTGCGTTGTGTTTTGCGCCAGGCCGCACAGCATCGCCGACGCGCCGAGGCCGAGAAAGCACAGCACCAGCATCTTCGTTTCGCCGATGCGGTCGGCCAGCCAGCCTGCAACCGGGGCGCCCACGCCCACCAGCATGGCGCCCAGGGTCCACAGCGCGATCAGGTGATTGTAGGGCAGGCGCCACGCCGGTGCGATCGCCAGCACCAGGGTGAGATAGAGCGCCAGCAGCACATGGTGCAGGCCATGCGCGGCACTGGCGAAAAACAGCACGGGAGGTGGAGCACTGAGGCGCATGGCGACTCGACAGAAGAAGAGCAGGCGAAGCTACTGGCACAACGGCGATACTGCCAGCGTGCGCGCATGCGCGGGGATATATTTGTGTATGCCGTTTCGGAGATCCCCTCGCCCCCTCCCGGGGAGAGGGGCAGGGGTGAAGGGGGGGCTGCAGAAGTCAGAAATCAAAAACTCAGAAATCAGAATGCACGCTGTTACAGCGCGTTTCTGATTTCTGGCTTCTGGCTTCTGATTTCGGATGCCCCCTCACCCTGTATCCCTCTCCCCCTGAGGGGGAGAGGGAGATATGGTTCTGCAGGCTGGGGAGGTCACGATGTCGTTCGTCCGCATGTGCGCGCTGGCGCTGGTGGCGCTGGGCGTATGGTTCCTCTGCGCGCTGCACGATCGGCCGCGCTCGCCGCTCCTGCATCGCGCGCCGGCCGCGGCCGAGTTCTCGACGGATCGCGCCAGGGCCACATTGGCGCGCGTGCTGCCGGTTGAGCGCGCGCATCCCCTCGGCACCGCAGAAAATGCGGCGGTGCGCGCGCGCATCCTGAAGGAACTTGCCGCGCTCAATGTGCCGGCGCGCACCTACACCGCCTTTACCTGCAACAGCTGGCGCGG
>DATIEM010000175.1:0-5640 GCA_035455725.1 Rhizomicrobium sp.
CGAGCTGGGCCTTGCCGCTGTCCATTCTTGCATTCGTGGCGATTGCTTTGGCGTCGTGGCTGATGCGCGGGCCGGCGGCGACACGCCGCGGCATGTTGTTGGCTGCCTTCATGCCGCCGGCGCTCCTCTTTGCATGCATCGTGCTCGGCTTTGCGCTTACCTTTCTGGCGCAGCTGATTTCTGGAACGCCCGATCCCACATACGCCTATCCGCTGCCGATGCGCATCGCACTTGGCATCGGTGTGTGGGGCGTGGCGTTGCTGGTCTCCCGCATTACGACGCTACACGGTGCCGCCACTTCGGCATGGCTGTGGATGGCGGGGCTTGCGGTCATCACCGCTGCGACCTTGCCGGGATTGAGTCCCTATTTCCTTTTTCCCTCTCTGGTCGCAGCGCCGTTGCTGCTCGCGACCACGCGCCTGCGCGAGGGCTGGAAGAATCCCATCGGCCAGGCCGCGTTGCTGGTCGCCGCGCTTGGCGCGCTGGTGATCTGGTTCCAGCTGATGGTGGCCGGCGAAAGCCTGATGGGTTTCAAGCTGCATCCGCTGTTCACGGTACCGGCCGCTTTCGGCTTGATGACGCTGGTGCCGCTGCTTGCGGCGGACCCGTTGCGCGGCCCGCGCGTGTGGGCGAACACCACGCTCGTCTTCCTCTTGCTCGCTCTTGCGGCCGCTGTTCTTGCCGGTCTGCGTCCGGCCTACAGCAAGGCCTCGCCGCAACGTGTGAACCTCACCTATTTCGAGAATGACACGCAGCGCGCGCGCTGGATCGCGGAGACCGCATGGAAAGCGACAGCAACAGAGCCGATCCCGAAGCAGCTCGAACGCGGCGGCGGCCTGCACTTCGATCCGGATGCCTATCCCGGGCTGGGTCTCGGCAGCGCCTATGTCGGCGACGCCGGTACGCCCCGCTACCCCCTTCCGTCGGTGACGATTGCGGGCGATCGCAACGACGCGGGTGCGCGTATTGTTTCCCTGCTGCTGCACGGTTCGGCGCAAACCAGCACCATGAGCCTGCGCATTCCGAAAGAGGCGAAACTCCGGGCGATTCGCATCCGCAGCGAGAACGTCGTGGTGCCGAAGGACTGGTCCGGCAACACGCTGCTCAATTGCGACGGGCCCGACTGTCGCGATTTGGCTGTCACGCTGACCCTGGGCAGCAGCGCCGCGATTTTGATTCCGGTTGCCGAACGCCGCCACGGCCTGCCTCCGTTCGGCGCCGCGCTCGCCGCCGCGCGTCCGGCCACCGCCATGCCTTCGCAATCCGGCGACGGCGTGATACTGGCGAATGTCGTGCGACTGCCTTAACGATAGCAACATTGAAGACGCGATTACCTCCCCTTGAAAAAGGGGAGGTGGGCGCGGATGGCGAAGCGCGCGAGCGCTTTCCCAAAATACGCGTGCCGGGTGGGGATCAACTTAAGCATTGCAGATTGATCCCTCCCCGAATTGCCCTCGGCAATTCGACCCTCCCTTTTCAAGGGAGGGCAAGTGCGTGTCGTGCGCCTCTGCTAGACATCCACATCCTGGGCGGCGAACTGGGCGTTTTCCTGGATGAATTTGAAGCGCAGCTCGGGCTTCTTGCCCATCAGCCGCTCGATCAGATCGCCGGTGTCCTTTTGCGCTTCCTCCGGGACTTCCACCTGAATGAGCGTGCGCGCGCCAGGTTTCATGGTGGTTTCCTTGAGCTGTGCCGGCATCATTTCGCCCAGGCCTTTGAAACGGGAAATCTCCACCTTGGCGTTGCTTTTGAATACTGTCTTCAGCAGCTCGTCGCGATGACGCTCGTCGCGCGCGTAAACCGTCTTGCCGCTATGACTCAGGCGATAGAGCGGTGGCATGGCGAGAAAGAGATGCCCCTCCGAAATCAGCTGCGGCATCTCGCGATAGAAGAAGGTGAGCAGCAGCGAGGCAATGTGCGCGCCGTCCACATCGGCGTCCGTCATGATGATAACGCGCTCGTAGCGCAGCGCCTCGTCGCTGTAACGGCTGCCGGTGCCGCAGCCCAGCGCTTGCACCAGATTGGCGAGCTCTGCGTTCTGCTCCAGCTTGCCGGCTGCGGCGCTGGCGACGTTCAGAATCTTGCCGCGCAGTGGAAGGATGGCCTGCGTGGCGCGATCGCGCGCCTGTTTCGCCGAGCCACCGGCGGAATCGCCTTCCACCAGAAAGATTTCCGTGCCGCCCGGCGCATCGCGGGTGCAGTCGGCGAGCTTGCCTGGCAATCGAAGCTTGCGTGTCGCAGCCTTGCGCGAGACCTCGCGCTCCTGTCGCCGCTTCAGCCGCTCGTCCGCCTGATCGACGACGAAGTCGAGCAGCTTGTCCGCTTCCTGCGGGTTCTGCGCCAGCCAGTGGTCGAAATGGTCGCGCACGATGTTTTCCACCAGCCGCGTGGCATCGGGCGATGAGAGCTTTTCCTTTGTCTGACCCTGGAATTCCGGTTCGCGAATAAAGACCGACAGCGTGCCGCAGGCGGCGGCCATCACGTCATCTGGCGCAATCAGCGCGGTCTTGCGGTTGTTGGCGCGCTCGCCATGCGCCCGCAGGCCCTTGGTCAGCGCGTTGCGGAAGCCCTGCTCATGCGTGCCGCCCTGTGAGGTGGGAATGGTGTTGCAGTAGGAGTGGATGAACGGCTCCGCCATCGGAACCCACGCCACCGCCCATTCCACCTGCGGCCGCCCTTTCTTGCGCTCTTCCTCGCTGGGGCCGAAGAACTCGCGCGTCACCATGTCCTTGCCGGCGATTTCGCTCTTCAGGAAATCTAACAGCCCGCCGGGAAATTTCAGGGTGTCCTGCCCCGGCGTGGTGGCGCTCGCCTTCAGCAGCGACGGATCGCACGCCCACTGAATCTCCACACCGCGAAACAGGTACGCCTTCGAGCGCGCCATGCGATAGAGCGTGGCAGGCGAGAAGTGGGTTTCCTTGCCGAAGATCTGCGTGTCGGGCTTGAAGGTGACGGCAGTGCCGCGGCGATTGACATTGCCGAGGTCTTTCAGCTTGCCCTCGGGCTTGCCCCGCGCAAAACGCATCCGCCAGGCATGGCGGTCCCGCGCGACGTCCACCTCCAGCCATTCGGAGAGCGCGTTCACCACCGAGGCGCCAACGCCATGCAGGCCGCCGGAGGTGTCGTAAACCTTGCCGCCGAACTTCCCGCCGGCGTGCAGGGTGGTCATGATCACTTCCAGCGCCGATTTGTTCTTGAACTTCGGGTGCGGATCGACGGGCATGCCGCGGCCGTTGTCACGAATTTTCAGCACGTCGCCGGGCAGAAGCTCCATCTCGATGCGCGTGGCATAGCCCGCCACCGCTTCGTCCATCGAGTTGTCGAGAATTTCCGCCGCCAGGTGGTGCAGCGCGTAGGAGTCGGTGCCGCCGATATACATGCCCGGCCGCCGCCGCACCGGCTCGAGGCCTTCGAGAACCTCAATGTCCCTGGCGGTGTAGCCTTTGGAGGGCGCGCCGGCGGATTCAAAAAGATCGGGGGCTTTGGCCATGAACGCGCGGGCCGCGAATCTCGAGGTTGGTTAGCGCATCTTAACCGAACCGGCTCCGCGCCCAACCGCAACAGTGCCGCGCCGGCGGCAAGCCGCGGTTGCGTCTAATCAATTTTTAGCACAAGAGCCAATAAAACCCGCGGCAGCAAACGCGTCAGCGGGCACGGCGGTGGTTTATAAACAGCGGCTCCGCAGGGGACCGAGCGCGGACCTGCGGGTTTTAAAGTCGCAGCTCGATTTGGCGGCTGCGGTGATCCAGTCCGCGCGGTATCTGAATCCGCTCTGGGCTGTCGCGTTCGCCGTTGTGGGTTCATCGGTCGTCGGCTTCTTCGGCCATCGCTCCCCTCTTGCCGCGGCCGTTTTGCCGGGGCTCGTGTCCCTGATGATGGTGTTCTCCTGCGAGGCCATTGGCGCCTATCGCGAGGACCGTGCGGCCGCCGACGATCCGCCGCGCCTGTGGGTATGGTTTTGCCGCTTCGTGTTCTTGCAGGCAGCGATCAGCACGGTCTGGAGCATCCTGCCGTGGCTGCTGTGGGAGCCAGGCAATCCTCTCAACCACATGTTTGTCTGCGCCAGCGTGATCTGCCTGCTCGCCGGATTTGTGGTGAGCCGCGCCAACGATCGGGACATGCTGATGGCGAGCACCGTGCCGCTGCTGGTGCTTTCGATGTGGCGTTTCGCGAGCGCCGGCGGCGCATTCGAGTTCGGCCTTGCGATCCTGCTGCCGGTCTGCACGCTGCTGCTTCTGCTGGATGGAAGGCGGATGACAGAGCGCATGGAGCAGGACTCGCGGCTGCGCTTCCAGGTGGAAGATCTCGCGCGCGAGCTGCAGCAGGCGCGCGACCAGGCCTTGCACAAACGCTTCGAGGCGGAAGCCGCCAACGCATCGAAGACGGCATTCCTCGCCAACATGAGCCACGAGCTGCGCACGCCGCTGAACGCCATCCTCGGATTCTCCGAAATCATCGGGCGGCAGGTCTTCGGCGCCGCCGGTTCTCCGCGCTATCTGGAATATGCGAGCGACATTCATGCCTCCGGACGGCATCTGCTCAGCCTCATCAACGATCTGCTGGATGTCGCCAAAATCGAAGCCGGCCGCATGGAACTGGAGCCGCAACTCCTGGACCCCCGCGCGACATTCGAGGCCGCGCTCAAGCTCGTCGGAGCCAAGGCGCGGAAGCGCGGACAGGAACTGTCGATCGAAATAGATGCATCGGCTCCCTGCCTTGTCGCCGATGAGCGGGCGCTCAAGCAGATTTTGCTGAACCTGGTATCAAACGCGGTGAAGTTCACACCGCCCGGGGGCCGCATCGCGGTGCGAGCTTCGCGTGGCCCCGGAGGCGGATTTCAGATTCTTGTGGAAGACAATGGTCCCGGCATTCCCGCTGAGAAACTGGAAACGATCTTCATGCCTTTCACCCAGGTGAACAATCGCTATGACCGGCAGGCCGGCGGTACCGGCCTGGGGCTTGCGCTTGTCAGAGGCCTCGTCGAACTCCATGGCGGCGATGTCTGGATCGAAAGCGATACAGGGCGGGGCTGCTGTGTGTATGTGGTGTTGCCGCCGGCTGCGGAACGCGAGCCGGTTGAAACTGCGGCGTAGGTTCGCGCGGAATCTCTCATCGCAAACAAAAGGGCGCGGGGACCGGACCCGCGCCCTTTGAGTTCAACTCAACCCTGGGGGATCATCACACGGAATAGTACATCTTGAATTCGATCGGGTGCGGCGTGTGCTCGAAGGCATGCACTTCGCCCATTTTGAGTTCGATGTAGCTGTCGATGAAATCGTCGTCGAACACGCCGCCCTTCTTCAGGAAGGTGCGATCGCGGTCGAGGCATTCCATCGCCTGGCGCAGGCTGCCGCACACGGTTGGAATTTCCCGCAGCTCTTCCGGCGGGAGCGCGTAGAGATCCTTGTCCATCGGCTCGCCGGGATGGATCTTGTTCTCGATGCCGTCCAGCCCCGCCATCAGCATGGCGGCGCAGGCGAGATAAATGTTGGCGCCCGGATCGGGGAACCGCACCTCCACCCGCTTTCCCTTGGCGCCGTGCGCGAACGGGATGCGACAGGAGGCCGAGCGGTTGCGCGCCGAATACGCGAGCAGCACCGGCGCCTCGAAGCCCGGGATCAGCCGCTTGTATGAATTCGT
>DATIEM010000176.1:0-9699 GCA_035455725.1 Rhizomicrobium sp.
CATGCGCGCGATGGTTCTGGACAGCGCCAACACGCCGCTTCGCCTGGACATGAACCGGCGGCTCCCGGAGCCCGGCGCGGGGCAAGTGCTGATCCGGGTGCGCGCCTGCGGCGTCTGCCGCACGGATCTGCACGTGATGAATGGCGAACTGCCGCATCCCAGGCCTGCGCTCATACCAGGACATGAAGTGGTCGGCATCGTCGAACAACTCGGGCCCCGGGCGGAACGGCTCAGGACCGGTGAGCGCGTCGGCGTGCCGTGGCTGGGCTGGACGTGCGGGATGTGCGAGTACTGCCGCTCCGGCCGCGAGAACCTTTGCGACGACGCCCGGTTCACAGGTTATCATCTCGACGGCGGCTACGCCGAATACGTCGTTGCCGACGAGCGCTACTGCTTTGCAATTCCGGAAGTGTTTGCCGATATCGCGGCGGCCCCACTGCTGTGCGCCGGCCTGATCGGCTACCGGGCGTGGCGCATGGCCGGCCAAACCCGTCGCCTCGGCATCTACGGCTTTGGCGCGGCTGCACACATTGTTGCGCAGCTTGCCGATCGTCGTGGACAGCAGGTGTTTGCCTTTACGAAGCCCGGCGATGCGGCGGGGCAGGCGTTTGCCCGCTCGCTGGGTGCGGTTTGGGCAGGCGGTTCGGATCAAAGACCGCCTGAGCCGCTGGACGCTGCACTTATTTTCGCTCCGGTGGGCGATTTGGTGCCGGCCGCGCTGGCCGCTGTGGCGAAAGGGGGCATTGTCGTTTGCGCCGGCATTCACATGAGCGATATTCCGGCTTTTCCCTACCGGCTGCTTTGGGAAGAGCGAACCGTCCGTTCGGTGGCCAATCTCACCAGGCGGGATGGCGAGGAATTCCTGGCGCTCGCGGCGGACATACCCATCCGTACAACGACCGCAACGTTTCCACTTGTCTCTGCCAATGAGGCAATGGCCGCGCTTCGGGAAGGAAGGGTGGAAGGCGCCGCCGTGCTCGTGCCGTGACGGCTGGCTTCACCAGATCGCCGCGGCAAAATTATTTCGTGATCGCTGGAACCAGCAGCATGAAGCACCATTTGCAGGATGCCGCGCCGTGTACCTTGTGCGGCAGGCGGAGGTGGCAATGGTGTCCGAAGAAGCAATTCGCGAACGCAGTTACACGATCTGGGAGCGGCAGGGCCGTCCGGAAGGCAAGGCCCTCGAGCATTGGCTTGAGGCCAAAGCTGAACTCGAGGCCGAGCGCCATGCAAAGCAGAAATCCCGGACCTTCGAATATTACGCGAGGCTCTACCGATTTGAGGAATGGCAGCGATCGGCGCCCCCACGGCCCCGTATCTCTGTGCCGCCGCAGGTGATCCTGGCCGGGCGCATTTCTCGCGATCGGGCGCCGGCGGCCGCATAACTGCTATCTCTGCCAGGCGACAAGCGCCAGTTCAGCCGGCACCTGCACACCTTCCCGATGCGGAATAACGCGCACAGTATAGTCGCCGGCCCCCCTTAGCGCAGGCACTTCGCCGGCATAGACGAAGCCGTTCATGGCGCCGGGAATGGATTGCTCCTGATGCAGGACCACCACCTCGGCCGGTCTGTCGTCGTGCACGTCCGCGAAGAGCTGCACCTGCACCGAGGACGGGGAGATTTCGCCGAGAAACACCGGCACCGACACGCGCCAGCGATCCTGGGTTCGCGAAACCGTAGGCCGCTCGATGTGCAGGCCTGGCCAGCGCCGGGTTAGCGTCTCGGCCCACGCCCGGGCCTCGCGCGCTTCCGCGCAACCTTTGGCGCTGCGCTCCCGGTAGAGCCTGGCCAGCGGCAAATAAGCCCGTTCGACATAATCGCGGAACATGCGCGTGCTGGCGAACGCGGGCGTCAGAGTCGATGTGCTCCGCCGTACGCGGGCGAGCCAGCGGCGCGGCAGGCCCTCGGCATCCCGATCGTAGAATTCCGGCACGATGCGGGTTTCCAGCAGCGCGTAAAGACTTTCGGCATCCCTGGCGTCCACCCTGTCGGCTTCTCCGCCTTTGTCGTCGCCGATGGCCCAGCCGACATCCGGACGGAACGCCTCGTCCCACCATCCATCCAGGATCGAGCAATTGATGCCGCCATTCACCAGCACCTTCATTCCGCTGGTGCCGCAGGCTTCCCAGGGCCTTCTGGGATTGTTGATCCAGACATCCACGCCCTGCACCAGTTCCTGCGCGAGCGCAATGTCGTAATCCTCCAGAAAGACAACATGGCGGCGGTACCGCGGGTTGCGCGCAAGCTCAATCCACTGGCGGATCATGGCCTTGCCTTCCGTGTCGGCCGGATGGGCTTTTCCCGCCACTGCAATCTGCATTGGCCGGTGCGGGTTCGTCAGTAACCGATCGAGGCGCGCCGGATCGCGCAGAAGGAGATTGGGGCGCTTGTATTCGGTGAACCGGCGCGCAAAGCCGACAGTGAGAATGTTGGGATCGAGCACGGTGTCGGCCTCGCGCACCGTGCCCTGTTCGGCGCCGCGCTCGCGCAATTGGGTGGCGAGGTGCTGACGGACTCTTGCGACCAGCCGCTGGCGTCCCTCGCCGCGCATCGCCCACAGTTTTTCGTCGGGAATCGCGGCCATGCGGTCGGCGAGATTGTCCGGCATGTCGCGCCAACGCTCCTTGCCGCAGGCATCCTCCCACAGCCGGTCGGCCTGCGGCGAATCCCAGGTGGGAATGTGAACGCCGTTGGTCACGTGTCCCACGGGAACTTCGCAGTTCGGCCAGCGCGGAAACAGCGGCTGGAAAATGCGCCGGCTGAATTCGCCATGGAGGCGGCTGACCCCAAGCGTAATGGCCGATCCGCGCTGGGCCAGATAGGCCATGTTGAACGCTTCGTCCTTATCCTTGGGATCGATGCGGCCGAGCCCGATCAGCTCCTCTGTTCGGACGTTGCAGCGTTCCAGCTCCCGTTCGCGATAGGGCAGATAGCGTGCAAGCAGGCTCGGAGCGAACGCGTCGAAGCCGGCGGCCACCGGTGTGTGGGTGGTGAAAACATTGCCGGCCCGCGTCGCCCAGAACGCATCCCAGAATTCGAACCGGCAATGCTCGGCGCGCAGCCGGGCACGTTCGATAATGGCGAAAGCGGCATGGCCTTCGTTGATATGACAGATTTCCGTTTCCGGATGCAGTTTCTCCACCACGCGCCAGCCGCCAATGCCGAGCACGATTTCCTGCATCAGGCGGATCTCGCTGCCGCCACCGTACAGTTTCGCCGTGATGCCGCGATCTACCGGGCTGTTCAGCGGGTCGTTGCTGTCGAGCAGGTACAGCGTGACGCGGCCGACGCTGGCTTTCCATACCCGGAGCTGAATCGTGCGTCCCGGAAATTCGATGGGGATGCGCAGCCAGCCATCCTCGAGAATGGCCGGCGCAATCGGCAGGCTTGCCGGTTCATTGTACGGATACAGCTCCTGCTGCAGGCCGTCCGCATCGACAATCTGGCGGAAGTAGCCCTCCTGATAGAGAAGGCCGATACCGATCACCGGCGCGCCGAGGTCGCTGGCGGTTTTCATGTAGTCGCCCGCCAGCACGCCCAGTCCCCCCGCATACAGCGGGAGCGCAGCCCCCAGTCCGAACTCCATGCTGAAATACGCGATGCCCTTCAGGCCGGCGGCACCATGCGCGGATGCAAACCAGCCCGGCTGGCCACGATATTGCTGACGCCCCGCCTCGAAGCTGCGCAGCCTCTCGAGAAAAGCCGCGTCGCTCGCCAGCCGTTGCAGGCGCTGCGGCGAGGCGCTCTGGAGCACGCTCCACGGATTGCGCGTGCGCTCCCAGAGACGCGGATCGATTTCCTCCCACAGCGCGTCGGCTTCGTGGGTCCAGGTCCAGCGCAGATCGAGCGCCAGATTGCGCAACTCCGAAAGCACTTCGGGCAGATTGGGCAGCGGCAGCGCGACCATCTAACGGCATAATCTCTCTTGGTTCAGTCAGGCAGCCCGCTGGGCGTTTAATCAGCACATCGGCCGTCGCCGCGTCAACAGCGCCGGATTCATCATGCTATTCGCTAGAACCTAACGCCTCCTTTCATGACCCGTCGCACATTCTTCAGCGATGAAAGGTCGTCTGACGGAGAGCCCTCGACGGCGATCAGATCCGCCAGGTGGCCGACTTTGATGCTGCCGAGTTCTTTCCCCTTGCCGAGGATTCGTGCGTTCACCGCTGTGGCAGCGAGCAGCGCCTGCGCCGGCGACATGCCACGGCGCGCCATCCAGACAAGTTCACGCACATTCTCACCATGCGGGAAGGGGCCGACGTCGCTGCCGCAGCCAATGATGACGCCCTCCGCCAGCGCGTTGCGAAACCCTTGCGCCGCCATTGCCATGCTTTCGGTTGGATCGGATTCGCCGCGCACGTAGCCGCGGAAATATTCGCTGAGCGCTTCGCTCACCGTGAGCGTCGGCAGGAAGGCGACGTTGTTCTCCCGCATCAGCGCGAAGGTTTCGCGGCTGCCGCCATAGCCGTGTTCGATGCTCTGCACACCGGCACGCGCCGCTCGCTTCATCGCCTCATCCGTCATCGCGTGCACCGCAACCGGGCGGCCGAGATCGTGTGCGGTGGCGACGGCGGCATTCAGTTCTTCCTGTGAGAATGTCGGGCGCGTTTCGCCGTTGGCCCCAACGCGATAATCGCCGTAGAGTTTGACCCAGTCGGCGCCATGCGCCGCTTCGATCCGCACTGCGCGGACAATCTCCTCCACGCCGCTCGCTTCCAACGCGCCTTGCGGGAAGCAGCAATCGCTGCGGTAGTTGCGCCGCGCGGGGCCATAGGCACCCGTCGCGACAATGGCACGTCCGGCCACGAACAGCCGCGGGCCTCTAACGATGCCGTCCTCGATGGCACGCTTCAGCGACACGTCGGCGTAGCCGGCGCCTTCGGTACCCAGATCGCGCAAGGTGGTGAAGCCGGCGCGCAATGTGGCTTCGGCATGGGCGACGGCGCGGGCGGTGCGATAGGCTTCCGTCTCCTTCAGCACCTGATCGTCCCACGATGTTTCGTTGTACGGGTGCAGAAAGAGATGCGAGTGCAGGTCCATCAGGCCCGGCAGCACCGTGCAGCCGGGAAGCTCGATCGTCTCGCAATCCGAAACATCGCCAATGGATTGCCGCGAGCCAACCCCCGCAATCCGCTCGCCTTCGACGAGCACGCACCAGCCGCGGTGCGTTTCACCGTCGGTCCAAACCTGAGGGGGAACGAGGAGGATTCGTTTGTTGCCGCTCATTTAGCACCAGCAACAACAAATAGGTATTCCCCTCGCCCCCTAAGGGGGAGAGGGGCAGGGGTGAGGGGGATGTCAGAAGTCGAAACACAGAAGTCAGAAATCAGGATCCATGCTGCTACAGGGCGCTTCTGACTTCTGACTTCCGTCCTCTGATTTCCGGCATCCCCCTCACCCTTAATCCCTCTCCCCCAAAAGGGGAGAGGGAAATTTATTGGCATCATGCGGCCCAGCCCATCACGGCTTTCACCTCCAAAAACTCGTGGAAGCCGAAGGCGCCCCACTCGCGGCCCGTGCCGGACTGCTTGTAGCCACCGAACGGCGCGTTTAGGTCCACGCTCGCGCCGTTCAGATGCACATTGCCGGTGCGCAACTGCGATGCCACATCACGCGCATGCTCGATGGAGCCCGACTGCACATAGCCGGACAAACCATATGGCGTGTCGTTCGCCTGCTCTATCGCCTGCTCTTCGGAATCGTAGGGCAGGATCGACAGAACGGGGCCGAAAATCTCCTCGCGTGCAATCGTCATGTCATTGCGCACGTCGGCGAAAATTGTCGGCCGCACATAGTAGCCGCGGTTCAAACCCTCCGGCCGCCCGACGCCGCCCGTCACCAGGGTTGCGCCCTCATCGATCCCGGCCTGGATCAGCCGCTGGATCTTGTTGAACTGCACTTCGCTCACCACCGGCCCGAGCCGCGTGCCTTCGGCAAACGGATCGCCCACCTTCACCTTCTCGGCGGTCACCTTCGCAATCGCGACGACCTCATCCTGCTTCGCCCGCGGCACGAACATGCGGCTCGGCGCATTGCACGACTGCCCGGAGTTCGAGAACATATTCATCACCCCTTCGGGGATCGCCTTCTGCAAATCGGCATCCTCTAGCACGATGTTGGCGGACTTGCCGCCCAGCTCCTGCGCCACCCGCTTCACCGTATCGGACGCCGCCTTCGCCACCGCAACCCCGGCGCGCGTCGAGCCGGTGAACGACATCATGTCGATGCCCGGATGCGCGCTCATCGCTTCGCCGACCGTCGGCCCGTCGCCGTTCACCAGGTTGAACACGCCCGCCGGCACGCCCGCTTCGTCGAGTACCTCGGCGAACAGCATGGCGTTGAGTGGCGCGACTTCGGATGGCTTCAGCACCATGGTGCAGCCCGCCGCAAGCGCCGGCGCCACCTTGCAGGCGATCTGGTTGATGGGCCAGTTCCACGGGGTGATCATTCCCACGACGCCCACCGGCTCGTAGCAGATGGCCGTGGCGCCCTGCGGCCGCACGAATTCGAAATCCTTCAGCACCTTCATGGCGGTGGTGAGGTGGGCGATGCCCATGGCGGCCTGCGCGTTCTTCGACAGCGACAGCGGTGCCCCCATCTCGCGCGAGATGGTTTCCGCGAATTCGCTGTAGCGGCGCTGATAGATCTCCACGATCTTCTGCAGCAGGGCGAGCCGCTCGTCCTTGGTCGTGCGCGACCATGACGGGAAAGCACGGCGCGCCGCCGCCACCGCTTTGTCGACATCCGTCTTGGAGCCCAGGCTGACGCGGGCGAAGGCTTCTTCGTTCGCCGGATCGATCACTTCCAGCGTCTTCGGCGTGGCGGGGTCGACCCATTTGCCGTCGATGTAGAATTGCAGCTTGTTCAGCATCGGATGCTCCTTCGCGGATATCGGGGAATGGCTCTGCCCCAATATAGGCGCGTGAAGGAGTGCGGCCAATCGCGAACGCCGCGCCCTTTGCCGCCGCGCTGTCACGCGTCTGGGCGGGCTGCCGGCGGCCGGTGCGCAGGGTTCGGGTGTAGCAGCGGGTCGGAGTCTCTATGAGATAGACCACGCGCTGGCGCTGGCGGGGCAGGGCGGCCGTGAGAAGCGCCAGCGCAGCCTTCAGCTGGCGCAGGTAGGCCCTGAGGCGTCTTTCGAAGTCGCGCTTGGCCGCAGTGCGGCAGCCGGAAACCACCGCATTCCTGTTCCCTTTCGGCGCCCCGCCGTTCGACTTGATGCGCGCCATCGGACGCGCAGATTGCAAGTTCGATTTGGCTCTCCCCCCGCTGCGCGGGGGGAGAGCGCTCGAAGACCGAGAGGGGGGTGCAGTGCGGCAGCGCCCGTCCCTCCACCGCTCGGCGAGGGAGCAGTCATGAAGTTCTAAGCCGCTGATCTCGCTGCAAATTTCGCTGGAGGTTGTTTGGCGAATTTCCGCCGGGGGTGGCTCCCCCTCCTGCGGCAGCGGTGGCAGGGCGGGCAGCCGAAGCGCGGGCAGGGCGAGCGCCGCCACGCCCGGAGCCCATTTCAGCCGCGCTATTGCGCTGCCGGTGTCCGCCATGCTGCTCGCAATCCGCACGAAATGGCGAGTCCAGGCGCAGCGCAGCCGCGAGTCGCGCACGGCCGTCGCCTGCAGCCGGCATCCTTCCGCCAATGTCAGTTGCGCCCGCAGGTGCTCATTCAGAGCGCGGGTCAGATATTCTGCATTCATATCCTCATTGTAGGAATAAACAGCCGCTCGGGTCAAGCACAAAAGAGGAACTCACCCCCAGCCTTTCATGAAAACGGTATTGGGATCGAGTTCATTACGCCGCCGCAGGACAGGGCGGCAGCCGAACCATAACTACTGCTCCAGCGGCCCTTCCAGAACTGGCCCGCCATGGCCAAGCGCCGCACGCGCCCGCGCGTAATGTTCCGGTTTCATGTGGCGTGACACGGTGCGGATCGCCAGCGCCAGCACGGCCGCGTCATCGGTAAAGCCGATGCCGGCAATGAAATCCGGGACTGCATCGAGCGGCAGCACGAAATAGGCAAGAGCGCCGATCAGGATGCCTTTGGCCGTGGCCGGCGTGGAGGGATCGGTCGCGCAAAACCATGCTGCCGCCAATTCCTCGGCGAACGGCAATTGCCTGGCGAATTTGGCGAACTTCCGCCAGAAGCCCTGCGCCACGATGCGGCTGTTTTTGGCAAATTCTGCCGCGGACGCCGTAGCCGCCAACGCCTGTTCTGAACGCAGTACCATCCGGCTAATATCGCAATCGCGAGGGCAACCTGAAAGGGGTGGCAATGGTCATCGATGTGGCGGGTCAGCCATTTCCGAGGCTGCTCGGCCTGGAGGTGACGGAAGCGACGAAATCTGGCGTGCGCGGCCGCGTTCTCGTGCGGCCGGACCTTTGCACGACCTCTCACATCATGCACGGCGGGGCCATCATGGCGTTCGCCGACACGCTGGGAGCGATCGGGGCTGTCCTCAATCTGCAGGAGGGTGCGCTCACCACCACAATAGAAAGCAAAACGAATTTCGTCGGCGCGGCGAAGGAGGGCACGATGGTGATGGCGGAATCCGTGCCGCTGCATGTGGGGCGGCGCAGCTCCGTCTGGCAGACTCGGCTAACGCGGGAAGACGGTGCGCTGATTGCGGTCGTCACCCAAACGCAGCTGGTGCTGAGCTGAATTGCTCGCGAAGCAAGAACAGCCGGCGCGGCTTGCGGCAGCGCCGGCGGTTCTCCCTCAGACCGGCCTGGTGAGGGCCGGGAGAGTCCGGCCCGCTTAGTTGCCGGTAAAACGAGTCGCCGACATATCGCCGGCAATCTCGTTCACCAGGTTGCCGTTCACGTCATAAAATTTCTGGTCGAAGGGACCGCCATAGCTCATCCCGTCGTGACTCAGTTTCAGAGTTTGCTCGAGAGTAAAGTAGCCAGTAGGATTGCTGTTCTGATCGAAGGTCCAGCCAAGATGGTGTTCCACCACCTTGCCCACACCTTTGCTTTCCCACACGCCCTGGCAGATATTTCCGGTGATCGGCGGAAAATCGACGTTGTCGAATTCCGTACCGTCGCTATGCCATGTGGCGATGCTGCTCACGACAACGTTGCCCCCGACGATCACCGAGTTGTTCCACATCCCGACGATCGAGCCATAGCCGTCCGGAGCCGCTTCCCTGGGAGACATCTTTATGTGCGGCATCTGCTTCAGGACACCTCCTTTGGCCCACAGAGACGCGCCACAGGAGGCTTGCGCGGATACGCTGCCGGCCATCAAGGCAATGGCAGCTGCGGAAAACAGGATTGAACGGTACATCACCAATGCTCCTTGGGTTGAGGCGCCGCCAACCGGCGCCTTCCAGCGAATGGCCGGGCGGGGCGGGCATTCGGGCAAGGCTCCCCCGTTGGCGTTTCGGTAAGAACCGCCTTGGCGTAAGATGATCCGGCTGCCGCTTGGCGGCGAAGGGGTCATTCCGGGGTGGTTACGCCGTCGCCTTTGCTCCTGATTGCCGTTCCGGCACACGCCAGTTCGTGGCGCGATTGCAGCCCTACGCGGGCGGACCCGAAAGGACGGACGCCTGATGGATCGCCGATGATTTGCCGAGACGACGGATATTTTCAGTCGTGAACGAGCGGCCGACCCTGCTGAAGCCTCTCGGCCCGGCTGGCCTCGCCGATGAGGATGACTTCCAGCTCGGTGAGATTTGCGTGCGGCCGTCGCTGCGCGAAGTTGA